>NZ_LIYL01000031.1:0-49923 GCF_001278875.1 Lysinibacillus sp. FJAT-14222
AAAGAGAATCCCACAGAAAAGCTGATAGGTCAGTTTTTCTGTGGGATTTTGTATATGTTGATGAATAATCTAGGTTTAGATATCAAATTTAATTAACAGCATAATTTTGATTACATTTGAGTTTACCTATAACTTTCAGCTTCAATTTGATTAATTTTTATACTAGTGGCATATGTATGATTAACTACTTATAATAAACAACATGGAAGTTCATTGTAATTTATTCTGAAGAACAATACTAAATAACCAGTCGTCAAATAAATTTCGACAACTGGTTAGGTGTATACTTTTTCGACTGTAATATATCAGCAATTTGCACTTCTACCTGTAGAAAGGATACTAAACATTAGTTTTTACAGAAGCAAGATCTCATCTTCTTTTGCAAATTCATTTTCTTTAAAAACTTTTTTACTTTTTGCTGGTCGGCTGTATAAATAATCAGCACTAGGGATTTAATGGCTCGACTACATGCAACATAAAATAATCTGTTTGTTTTATGAAAGATTATTACGTTCTTTCATGGGAGTTTAAGTATATTTCTTCACAAGGTGATTACATGCCATGCGTAAAGAGCAATACTTTGTTCAATTCGCATTTTACTACCTCAGGATACTGATATGTACGCTGTAATTGATTAGCTGTTAGATTCTTAAGTAAATATATCCAGCGTTCATGTAGACAATCTTTTTTTTTCAAACAGTACGACTTTATTTCAAAGACACAACGATCTTACGAGGGCACTGAAAAAGTCGATTTGCCACAAAAAATGTGATGCAAATCGACTTTTTTGAGTTTCTAAATCCAACAAAAGACAGATTTATAATATAAAAAATGAATTTCTTTAGTTTTTCAGTGCCCTTCGATCTTACTACCCACTTTTTATTTATCCTACACTCTCATCTGCTAGTACTACTATTTTTTATTACCAAATTAGCTGTTTCACTCGGATGGTTAAGAGGAAAATGATGACCATATGGAACAAAATCAACCTTACCAAGATGCGAAGGAGCAGAATAGCCTCTGTCATAATCCCCCCAAATAATGCGAAGATTATACTTTGTTACTTCATTGAAATCACCTTGAACGTTTTTCAATAGTAAACTGTTAAGCTGAACCGTAGTATTTAAAATTCTAGGAGAAGTAAAACTGTTACTTATTTTTTCAATATAATGTTCAGGGATGCTCTCCGTACTTTCAAATATACCATTACTTAATAAATAACGCTCTATCAAATTAGTAGTTGCCAATTTCAATGTCCATTTGTTCATAAATTGAGGAACATTTATCGATTTAGCATTTTTTTTAGCAACAGGTGGCTGAAGTAAAGTAATTGTATACTTCTTATCTATGTACTTTTGTACTAATGCTTCCAAAAGAATATACGCACCAAATGAATGGCCAATTAGATGGGCACCATTAGTAGCTTTCTCCAATAACTTTTTCACTACATTCAAATAGATATTTAAAAGGTTTTTCTCTCGTTTAAAAGGAGAACGTCCCAAACCTGGAAGGTCCATGATCCATACAGGTCGACCCGTTTTTTCATGAAGCTCTTTTCCTAAAGGAAATAAATCCTCTCCATCACTTAATAAACCATGTAATAAAATAAACGGTTTACCCTCTCCTTGTGATTGGTAAAGGGTAGTATTATTACATAATGTTCGTTTAAATAAATGACTGTGCTGGCCATTTTGATACATCATGCGATAATCCAGATCAGCTATTACGGCTGGGAAAAATTTCATTACATTTGTCTCCTTAAACCAATCTTCTCCCATAATCTTTTTCGCTGAACCATTTGAGAATGTTCGATTTGTAATAAAGTTCAGCCCATCAGCAGGAATTTGGGTTATTTTGCTTACGCCACTATTCATAAGTGCTTTCATAAATGGCAATGGGGCAGAAATTTTAGGTGCAGTCATATTCATACTTTCTGACATAGCATCTAATAATTCTGAAATATTCTGATCATGTTGTTTATCTTCAACAAGTGTATATGTTTGTATAGTTGGTTGCTCCAATCTGAAAACCTGCACAATAAACTTTGCTAGTTCATCGTTTGCAATAAGTGGTAATCTATATTTCTTACCTCCAGGAATCACTGGCATGAGCCCTTTTCGCATACTCATCACAAGCAAGCCTAAGCCTCCTGTTTGCTCCGTACTCCCTGTTTTACTACTACCAACTACAGTTGGTGGATTAATTACTGAAAGCGGATAACCTACTGTTGATGCCTGCTGACGGATATAAAGATCTGCTAAAAACTTTGTTCTCTCATATGGATTTTTTATTTTCAAAAAATTGTTTCCTTCTTTAAACACATCTATCGCAATCTTGCTATTTTTATCATCAAAGGGACTCATATAGCCTACAACATGAATAAATTGTTGCAATCCCTTCAATTGATGAATATTTTTAGCGAATTCACTAATATGTTGGGCACCATTCAAAAATACGGAAGCTGCCTCTTTGCTTGTCGCTTGAATATCCATGGGGCCTCCTGCGTGAATAATCACATCCGTTTTCAATACCCACTCCTTATCTTCAGCACTTAGACCTAAGTCTATTTTCGTCAAATCACCTTCAATAAAGTGCATAAATGCCTCTTTTAAGATGCCTCTTTCTTGATAAATGCGTGTTGCTTTACTTTTCGATCTCACTAATAGAAGAATTGTAACATGCTCTTTGGCTAATTCCTTCACTAATTGCTTTCCAATAAAACCTGTTCCACCAGTTAAAAATACTGTTCTCATATAAATCCTCCTTTTAGTACTATTCAGTACTAATTTGATGTAAAAAAAATGCTTCTTTTATCGAAGCAAGTTAAAAAAATGATCTGCTGTTTTCATGATTACAGTTGCATCCTTCAGTGTTTCTGAAATAAATAGCGCTCCTTCAAGATTTGTAATAAAAAGAGATGCAACCTCGTCAATATTAATTGTCTTTCTAAATTCACCATTCTCTACCCCTTGTTTAAGTAATATAGAAACTTTCGTTTGTAATCCTGCAAAAAAAAGACCTATTTTTTCTTTTACTTTTGTGGCATTTGTAGGGCTTTGAATATAAAGCGTAATAAATGGACAGCTCCCCTTATATTCTCTCGTCTGAACTCCTTGTGATAATTGCTTTAAAAACAGTTGGATACGATCTTCAACTAATAATTGGTTTTGAGATAGTAATCCATCAATTGCAGATTGATACATTTCAATCCAATAATCAACGACCCCTTCCAACAATTCTTCCTTATTAGAGAAGTGATAATACACATTAGACTTTGAAACTTTGCTTACACGAACTAATTCATCCATGCTTGTATAAGCAAACCCTTTTTCTAAAAATAATGTTGCAGCTACTTCAATCACACGTTTTTGATTCATTAATTTTCCCTTTGTCATAATTAGTACTGTACAGTACTATAATAGGTGTTGCAAGTATTTTTGTTAGTTTAATAAAAAAATTGATCAAAAAAGCTATACTTTAATTGATTTTACTGCTAAAAATTAATCTCATTTTGAACAAAGTTGAACTGAACCCCAAAACTGTTTTGGATGGCTTGCAATTTTTCACTTGTGTTTTAACGCTAGGTTCATATATTTTTGAAAAGAAAACAAATTCGCCTTGGGAAAATAATATATAAATTTTCTTCATACAATTCTACTTCCATTACACCCATCTCATACTTAGCAATAATGCTTCATCGGAAATGCCCTCGGTATTTATTATTCTATTAAAATTCACTGAAAGAGGACTTAATAAGAAGAAGAAAGATGATTGAACATTGGCCTAGGTATTCAGGGGGTATCATGGGAAGAAGCCCAGATTATTTGAACACAGTTTTAATGAGCTTTGTCTCTTCAGTATCCTTTTTAAATAATAAGGACAAATGTTTTCCAAACAATCTACAAGCATTTTACGAATTGGCTAGGGAAAATGACCTGTCGTTTACACATACCTTTATTTCCCCACAAGTGAATCGTTCTTATATCTACATTGAAAATACGGATGAGCCAATCTCCGCAAAAGTTATTGATAAAAATGAAGAAGGAATCATCATTAAAGGTGCACGTCTTCTTGCTACGCAAGGTGGTTTAACAGATGAAGTATTTGTATTTAGCGTAGGTAAATTTCTATTTAATGAAGATGAAGCTTTTGCTTTTTCGATCCCTTCTAACACAAAAGGATTAAAGTTTATTTGTAGGGAAACATTCATCGGCGGACAATCTTCTTTTAATCATCCATTAAGCTCGCGGTTCGAAGAAATGGATTCTATCGTCGTCTTTGACAATGTATTAGTACCTTGGAATAGGGTATTTTATTACAGCAATGCAGAAGTAGCAGGAGAATTCCCAATTCAAAGCTCTTTCCATCCCTTTACTAAGCACCAAGTATTGACTAGACAAATTGTAAAAACAGAGTTCATCTTAGGTATTGCTGAGCTTCTTATAGAAACTTGCATCTTTTAGAACTTTTAGATGGTGGGACAATGCTGGACGGGATAAATTAGTCTTTTTTGTAAGTTCACCCACACGTATACCCTTTTCAGATTCACTTTCACCTTCGATTAAAGCAATAATGATGGATTGGCGAGTTTCATCCCCGATTGCAGCAAGCGCTTTGCTACATTCTCTAAATTCTTCAGCTAATTTTTTTAGCTGTTTTTGTTTATCCATAAACCCACCTTCCTGTTCGTGACAAATTGTATAATATTTTTTTAATGGTTCAATCCCGTAAACCATACTAACATGGAATTGGCTTAGAAACAGTATTGGGAAAGAAAATCGAGACCATTGAACCTAAATAAATGGAGGAGATAAATAATTTCTTGACCATCATAAGGATTCACTAAAATAAGTAAACAATATACAAGATTCCTAAACAATCTGGCCCGATTGTTGAACACAAGTTAAACAACGCTATTGAACTAACCTGCCCCGTTAGTTGAAGAGCAACAATAATTTAAGCGAAGTAGGTGTCCTGCCTTAGGACATATTCACAAAGCCTGAAGACAAGCAGAATTCATGTGTTGTAATAGAAAGATGATACTAACACGCAGAAATAATGGGTTTAGACCTCTTAAGCCCCCCTTTGAAATAGGGGGTTGCCTTTGTATGTAGCCCGAATTTATGCTTAAAAATATAATTGGCTATAATAATAGCCAACATATTACCAAGGATATTTAATTAAGAAAAAAACAGCCATACTAGATGTAACATAACACCTAATCCGGCTATCTTATTATTTCAATTTATTAGAAATTTATATTCTACAATTATATTTCAACCACTTATAGCTTTGAAAAAAAGTTTGATCAAAAACAGCTCGCAAACCAACATTTCCTGCAATTAAAAAAGCATCCATTTAGAAAAAAGATTGATTAAAATGGATGCCTTCCAGCAGATTTTAATTGAATTTTTATAAAAAAGTTTGATCATTTTATACCTGCGTATCTTCCGCAATCGCGCCCGATTGTTGAATAATGAAATATGAGAAAAAGCTTTATAAATGAATCCTCAGTTATTGACGTTTGATAATTCTCTTTCAACTATCCTTCGTTCGTAAAAAAACGTTTAAATAGGCTAAATTCTCCTGTAAAAAAGTTTGATGTTTTTCGATACCTCTTCTTTTACACCAACCAATTGCATTAAACGCATCGGTAAAGCTATAAAACGGTAAAACTTCTTGTAAATCAATAAGTGGACGAATGGACTCATAGCCTTTGTGATACGCATCCCTTGTTCCAGGATATTTCATGAAAATCTCACGATTAATTTTTGTAAAGTCCATTTCGGTTGCGCCAATTCGGACACTTTCAAAATCAATGATGCCGGCTACATGATTTTCATGAACTAAAATATTACCTGGTCGAAAATCCATATGTATAAAACTAGGTCCGTCTGGAGATGGAAGTAATTTCAGTTGACGTTCAAAATGCTTCAATGATTGTTCGTATAAACGAGGATCAATCACTTCTTTTACATCTTCTGCAAAGGAATAAAATTGTCGCTTAATAAACTCAGACCATTGACCATATACATTGGAAACGGAACTTTTGAAATCCTGCTCATTTGGAATGATTGCATGCAGCCTTGCGTGGTGTACTCCGATATCATAAGCTAAAGCTGTATCCACCTTCTCTGTAATCGGCACACCGTAGATTTCGGATAATAATAAAGCACCAGTAACATCCTCATTACCTTCCCAATAGTCTAACATTTTTGGTACAGGTAGCTCATTGCGTAATCGTTTAAGTACAGTATACTCACGTTCAAGTTTTACTTTTGAATAAGGAATTTTTATATATACCGTACGATGATCAATTAGCTTAATTTTATATACAGTAGAACTAAAAGACTCAGGAACGTTCTCGACTGCTAACACATTCAACTTAAATTTATCTATTACTTGTTGCAACATATCCATTCGAAAAAAAACCCATTTCTGTACCGTTTATCTTCTTCACAATCTCTAACAAAATCCGGCTATCTTATTATTTCAATTTATATTCTACAATTATATTTCAACCTCTGTTTCAGACAAATTCAATGCTTTTCCGCCCACCTTTACCTCAATAATTTCTTTCCCTTGAGTGGTTAAGGCTATAACTATTTCTGAAGGTTTTTTCATAGAGTAACCTTGCTCAACAGATATATTAATAACATGTTCAGGTTTGATTTTACCATATTTATATAGATAACATGAAAGGGCACCATTGGATGTACCAGTTGCAGATTCTTCTGGAATTCCATATAAAGGTGCCAAATTTCTACAGTGAGCATTTGAACCCTTTAGTGATTCAAGGGTAAAAATATGATAACCAATGGTATTATATTTACTGCTGATATTTGTTACTTTTTCAAAATCTGGCTTTATAGAATTTAATATATCTAAGTTTCTAATCGGTACAAGTATATCCCTAAGGCCAGTAGATACAATTTGCACTGGTAGATCCCCTAACATTTCATCTATAGTAATATTTAAGGAATCTGCAATTTCCTCCTTGTCTATTATTTCATAATAGCTTGGAGCATTTTGATCCATCATAATTGATAGGTCTTCCATTACTTCTACATTTAAAATTCCAGCCTTTGTTTCTTGAGAATATTTTCCTGGTTTAATATATCCTTGGCTTGAAAGTGTATAGAACGCTGCTATCGTTGCATGGCCACAAAGATCAACCTCTTCATTAGGTGTAAAGAATCTAACCTTGAAGTCAGCAAGGTCTGACTTCATGACAAAAGCAGTCTCACTAAAACCGATGATACCTGCTATTTTTTTCATGTCCTCATCTGATAGATAATCAGCGCTAAGTACCACTCCAGCAGGGTTCCCTCCCTCAATGGATTTTGCAAATGAATTTAATGTATAAACTTTTAACTTCATAATATGATCCCTCCAAATTGTATATCGATTTTATATTTGCACGATTGTCCCAACATTCATTTCTTCTGCTTTTGATACAATATATTTTGAAACTGCAAGATCCTGCAATGCTATGCCAGTACTATCAAAAATCGTAATTTCTTCATCACTTGTACGTCCTTTCGCATTTCCAAGTATGAATTGTCCGATTTCAGTCAAATTGTTTTTGCCTAATATACCAGCCCTTATAGCACTTTGTGTTTCTCCGACTGTCGATGCTTGTGTAATATCATCTACATATACAGAAGCTACCTCAAAGATCTTTTCATCTATTTCCTGTTTTCCAGTCATGTCTGCCCCCACACAGCTGAAATGTATGCCTGGCTTAATCCACTCCTTAAAAATCAGTGGTTTTCGCGAAGGCGTTATCGTAATTACTGCATCGGTTTCTTCCAAAGCTTTCACTGGAGTTTCTACAGCTACAAACTGAACTGACTCAATTCTTTGTTTCCAGCTCTTATTATAAGTATCGTTGATATCATTTATGATTTTATCTAGTTCCGTCTTTATTGAATACTGGAATTTTGATGCATTTTCATATTTTACGGGGTCATATATATATACCTTGTTGATTGTCTGAACTTGAGATAGAGTGGCTGCTATTTGAAAAATCGCCTGAACTCCTGTACCTACAATCATTAGTGTTTTTGAATCTTGTTTTGACAGGTGTTTCACGCCTATTGAACCTGCTGCTCCAGTACGCATTCCTGTCAAATAACTTGCGTTGATCATTGCCTTAGGAAACCCATTCTTCAAATCAAATAACATAGTCAGCCCAGTTATAGCTGGAAGCCCTTGATTTTTATTATCACCAAACCATGAAACGAGTTTTAATCCAAACACATCTTCTTCATTAAGCATCCCTGATTTAATATCCATTTCTGCCCTACCCTCAAAAATCACCTCAGATACCATGGGGAATAGTCTCACCTGATTGTTGGCTTTAAGCGCATAGGCTTTTTCTACACATGCTACTGTATTCTTGATATCAAGAATGTTCTTAACATCATTATCACTTAGAATTCTTATTGGTACCATAGTTATCATTCTCCTTTAAAACTTTAATATCTGTTAATGTAATTGTATTTGAACAACAAAAAAAAGTCTCCAACCATTCTTGGTTGTTATTTAACCAACCAAATGATATTGTAAAAGTACTATGATTTTGGAGGAATTTTATGTTGGATATCAACTGGAGACCTGATAGAAATAGTCCTTATCGATTGAATATACAGATTGTTAACTTCATAAAAGATAAAATAGCAACTGGAGAATGGCCAGTTGGTTTCAAATTGCCAAGTCAGCGGACACTTTCTGAAATTTTCTGTGTAAACAGAAGTACCGTAGTATCTGCCCTTGAAGAGCTGGCAGCTGAAGGCCTTATTAGCGGTAATGCTGGTGGAGGTACAAAAGTAATAAACAATACATGGACATTAATGTCCATTAATCATTCACATAATTGGCTTCCCTATATATCTTCGGGATTACATCAAACAAATCAAAATATAATGCAGCAGATCAATCAGGCTGAATTCCAACCTGATATCATCCGAATGGGGTCCTGCGAACCTTCCCCTGAATTAATACCTAACAAAATGATTCAGGGCGTACTAAAAAAACTGTCTAAGTCTATGGCATCGCTGGGTTATGAAGAACCAAAAGGAAACATCCATCTAAGAAGAGAGGTATGCACATACCTTAAAACAATAGGAATAGAAGCTGATCCATCCTCTGTTTTGATTACCTCTGGTGTTTTGCAGGCACTGCAGCTTATTTCCCTTGGCCTTTTGCACACGAACTCAGTAGTATATGTTGAAAAGCCATCCTACCTATATTCTCTTAGAACCTTTCAATCGTTCGGAATGCAGCCTTCGGGAATTAAGCTGGATGAAGAAGGTATAGAAATAAAAGAATTGGTTGATCGACATAGGCGGAGAAAAGGAGCAATGCTTTTTACAATACCTACTTTTCAAAATCCTACCGGGAGTGTCATGTCACTAGAAAGAAGAAAAACGCTTGTTGATGCGTGTGATAGGGAACGTTTGCCTATTATCGAGGATGATGTATATAGGGAGCTTTGGTTTGATGAACAACCTCCACAGCCAATAAAGGCATTTGATAACAATGGACTTGTATTATATATTGGTGGAATATCGAAGAATTTAAGTCCTGGTCTCAGGATTGGATGGATTGTTGGATCAGAAAAAGTCATTGAAAGATTGGCAGATATAAAAATGCAAACTGATTATGGAACCAGCTCACTCTCCCAGAATGTAACCACAGAACTATTCTCTAGTGGTCTTTATTATCAGCATAACGATATAATGAGGAAAAATGTTAAGATCCGAAGAGATGTTGCTCTTGAAGCATTAAAGAAATATTTTACCGGCATCGGTACATGGAATATCCCTAGGGGTGGATATTTCATCTGGCTTAAGTTAAATGAAGGTATATCCATGTACCAGCTTTTTACTAAAGCCTTAAGTCGGAAAATACTTGTTCACCCTGGAGATTTGTATGAGTTTCACTCTGATCAATATTTAAGAATTTCTTATTCTTATGCATCCTTAAATGAAATTGACTATGGAATTAAAACTCTTTCAGAATTGGTAGCAGAACAAATTTTTTAAGTTTCATATAGAGATTTAAATATGGCAGATAATTATAAAAATGAGTATTGAATAACCACTGTATGAGATTCGAAAGCATCATCAACTCCTCTAGTTCCTGAAGTTTTGAATCATTAATCTATCTAATTTTCTAAAAAACCAATTGTCTTATAACTCAAATAACCTATGCGCAGAACCCGAACTTTAACACAAATATCCATAGTTCTGCGTTTTTGTTCGGCCCCCTAAAGCAAACTTCCCCCAAAATAATTAGTCTGAGGGAACACATAACACACTTCAATTTTTACTCAAAAACCTCCTAAGCCTTTAATATGAGACTATTTCTTCTCTATCAATACTATGTACTCCACATGGGCTGTCAGAATAAATATATAAAAGACCTCTATCATTAATTGTACGTTTCACCGTAGTTACTCCTAAACAAATTTAATTAAAAATAATATATCATGTAAAAATCCTAAGAAGTCAATAATTATCCTATCTTTTTAGTCACACGACTATTAATAGTATGACAATTTTTTAATTCATGTGCCAAGTAATAAATACTGCATAAATGTTATGTTAAAATTTGTTCCCATTGATGGTGATTGGCTTTTCCAAATTTAAAGGTTCAATCATATCTATGATGATGATTTTCCGAGATAATAAATGATAAAACAACGTTACAGCACTTCCAAAAGGTAAATGCGTGTCTCTATCAAATTCATTTGTGATTTTACGGATGCTTTCATTAGTGCCTAATAGTCTTTGCATTAAAGAAATCGATAAATCTTCAATATACTGTACATTAATTTCACGAAACACATCATAATCTCGAATGTCATAATAATCGTGGATATAACTGATGTTTCTTGCCATTGTTTTAGGTATTTCTTCTTCTGTTACAATGCCCCAAACAATTTCTTTTCGATGCCAATACTCACGTTCAATCTCAAAAGGATATTGCCCCTTCATCCCCACTTAATTCCGCTTCTGGCATCCTATAAAGCTTCTTTAAGAACATATCAAATTTATCCATCTGAACCTGTTTTCCTAAATAAAAATCGTAAAGCATTAGATTCGCGGGGTTTGCATGTCATTTTTAAAGATATGTTGAAAAAAGCAGGCCTCCCACCTACCCGCTTCACGCTACATCACATACGGCATACTTTTGCAACATTGATGTTACAGCAAAATAAAGAAAACGTTGATTTACGAACACTTCAATAAACTCTATCAACTTTATCTTTTACGTGATCACTTTGAATCCACCAGTCAACATAAAAGCGATCAGACGGAATACCAGAATTGAGATTATCTTCCATTTATCCATAATAGTTCTCAATATAAGTAGAGCAAACTCCCCCAAGCTTTTTAATATTTAAATTGGCATTCACTGTTTCTAATGGATCATACGTCCAAGTAACTAAATCATAACCAATTTTTAAAGCTTCTTTACACTGAGCAAGTTTTAATTGTTCACCAATTCCACTGATGCGATATTCTGGATGAACCCCAAGTAAATAGGAACATAAATAAGTATTGATTCCATTAAAGCCAGCAAAGCTATATTGAAATCCAATAATTTTATCGTCTAAAAATGCTCCAATTATCATTCCACCATTATCTACCGATGTAACTGCATGGGCAACGGGAACCGGATCATCTGATTCCCAAATGATTTTTTCTAATTCACTTACCTCAAAAAACTCCTTCACATCATGGATAGGGCGGATTGTAAATGAAAGGTTTTCGAACTGACCCATATACTAGTTTTCCTTTCTCTTTTCAATTTATATTTTTGCAGCATTTAATAAACATACTGTTAAAATTTTTGTACCGTAATTGAGTGCATCAATTTGAAAAGACATTTGTGGATGATGTAAGCCTGGCTCTAAACCACACCCTAATCCAATCATCGTTGCAGCAATATGCGGATGCTTCATTGTATAGAAGTGGAAATCCTCTCCTCCACGTGTAATACAAGGTTCTACGAGATGTTCAGGTCCACATATATCCGCAATGGATTTTTTGCTATTTCAATCATCTTCTCATTGAGTGCAGCTGCGGGTACAAACCCTTGAAATTCATAATTAATTTGAGTATTCGTTAAATTCCCTACTGATTCAAGAACTTTCGCTGTTTTCTCTTGCAACTCAGCCATACCTTCATTTGATTGAGCATGTAAATCTAACGTAAATGAAGCTTTTCCTGGAATAGTATTTGCACTTTCCCCTGAATGAAGCTGTGTCATTTTAACAGAAAAAGAACAACATACTTGAAGTCTAATCCCTTGCAACACTTGGATTAATAAAGACGCAGCCTCAATCACATTACTTCCATTCTCTGGACGTGCTGCATGCGCCTGCAAGCCATAAATAACACCAACCGTAGTTACAGAGGCACCATGGACAATAGCTGGAGCAGCTTTTCCATAAGGAACTTCGACAGTTGGACGTAAATGGATGCCAAATAACATCTCAATATCATTCAAAATCCCAGCTTCTATAAACCGCTTAGCACCTTCTCCAGTTTCCTCGGCTGGTTGAAAAATGAATCGAATCGTTTTTTCTGGACGAATCCCAGCTTGTTTTAATGCTAACGCTGTATGTAACACCATTGTGCTGTGAGCATCATGTCCGCAAGAATGGTTTGCACGAACAACATGATCAACTTCTTGAACAAGAGCGTCCATATCTGCCCTTAGTCCAACAACATTACTTGTTTTACCTTCAATTTCTGCAATGAATCCGTAATGTCCTGAAAAAGTTTGTACAGTAAATCCAGCCGCTTGAAGCTTTGCAATCAAATAAGCTGAAGTTTCCTTTTCTCCCCAACTAGGTTCTGCAAGAGCGTGTAAGTCACGATATGTCTGGATAATATCTCCTTGATTGTCACTAATAAAATCGATTGGGTTTAAATTCCTCATTATTAGCTCCTTAATTAATCAATAATATACATTTATTTAAGTAGATGAATGTCTAAATTAACTTTTTCTTCTAATGCTTTCAGAATATACTGTTAGCTCTTGTAAAATATCTTCATTTACATCAATGCCTAATCCAGGTCGTTCATTAAGCTTAATAATCGGAATGTCGTATTGTAAATTACCAACATCTTTTTCAAATTTTAATGGTCCTGTTAGTTCGGCACTTGTTATGATCTTCTTTGAAAATGCAACATGAAATCCTGCTGCAGATCCAATTGATGACTCTACCATTGATCCAATTTGACATTCGATTCCTGCCATTTCTGCCATATGAGCTAATTTTACTGCAGGATATATACCACCACATTTCATTAATTTGATATTCACTTTATCAGCTGCTCGCTTCGAAATGATTTGGCGCATCTCTACACTACTATGCAGACCTTCATCTATCATCATTGGTATAGTCGATTTGCTTTTAATTTCAACCATTCCATCGCTATCAATTGCTGTTACAGGTTGCTCAATCCAATCGATAGAGAGACCTGCTAATTTATCAAGGATTTGTAGGGCTGTCGCACTATTTTTCCAACCTTGATTCACATCAACTCGAATGGCAATGTCTTCCGCAACTCGCTCACGAACTGCTTTGATTTTTTTAACATCTTCTAATGGCTCTGTACCAACTTTTAACTTTAAAGAACGATATCCAGCTTCTACACATTGTGCAGCCTCATCCGCCATATTTTCTGGTGTATCAATACTTAAAACATGGGTAATTGGCATACTTTCACGATAACGACCACCAATTAACATATACACTGGTAAACCTGCACTTTTTCCTGCCACATCATAACAAGCAATATCAATTGCAGCTTTTGCGGTTGAAACACCAAAAATTGTCTCGTCCATAAGGTCGTGAATCTACTCAATATTAAGGGGATTCTCATCAATAATAATGGGCGCTAACGTATGAGCTAGAATATTATACGTACTTTCTAATGTTTCCCCAGTTACATAACTATCAGGTACTGCCTCACCATAACCAACAAATCCATTATCAGTTGTAATTTTAACAATGATAGATTGAATACTATTATATCCGCCATAACTAACTACAAACGGATTATTCAGCTGCAATTCAATTGCAAATAAATCTACTTGTTTAACCTTCATCGTTCTATTCTCATCCTTTTAATTCGTTATTTATAACTTTTTTCATTTGAATCAATTTCATAATTACTTATTCTAGTTATAAAAACGAGAGATTCGTATATTGAATTAATTCATTGTTCGTCACTATAGTGTAATACTCTCGTTGATTGGAGCGTAAGGCGGCGACTCCTGCGGGAACAGCGCGAGCTGAAAGCCGCGCTGTTCCCGCAGTGACGAGGAGATTGAAGCCGTGCCCACGGAAAGCTTTCGCCTGGAGCGGAAATCAACCTTGTTCGGATTTTAATGTTGATTGTTCAATTATGAAATTGACTTATTGTCAGTACGATTGCAGTCGCTTTTGGAACTTTAGCAATCACTTCTTGCTTCGCTGAATGAAGAAAAAATGAATTATCTTGCTAAATCACCACCATCTTCAGCTAATGAAACTGGCACTTCTTTTTTTCGTGTAAATTTAAAGTGATAGAAGATATAGCAAAGTGCTATAAAACCAAATCCAATAAATAACGAAATACGTTGCGTAGGATCAAATGCTGTCATGACTACTAAAACCAAACACAAAGTTATACATACAATTGGAATTAACGGAAAAAGTGGGACGCGATATTTTAAATCTTCAACTTTACCGCCACTAGCGACATATTGCCTTCGGAATCTGAATTGCGAATAAGCAATCACCATCCAAGTGACAATTCCACCGACACCACTAATCGCTAATAATAATACGAATAATGTTTCTTCAGCCATAACACTTGTCAATAGAGATACGTAAGCAAAGATTAATGTAAAAGTAAGAGCATTTATTGGTACTCCACGCTTGTTCACTTTTCCAAACATCAGTGGAGCTTGACCACTCTGTGATAAAGAGAACAAAATTCTTGCACAAGCAAACATACCCGTGTTACCTACTGAAAGAATTGCTGTTAAAATAACAAAGTTCATAATATCAGCTGCATATGGAATACCTACCATATCAAACACTGTGACGAACGGACTCTCAAGAATTCCCGCTTCTTTCCAAGGAACAATTGCAGATAATACAAAGTTTGCAAGTACATAGAAAACTAAAATACGTATAATGATTGTGCGAATCGCTACTGGGATATTTCTCTCCGGGTTTTCGGTTTCTCCAGCTGCTACTCCAACAATTTCCGACCCCATGAAAGCGTATACAACTGTCATCATTGAAACAAATATCCCGATAAATCCAGTAGGCATTAAACCAGAACTTGTAAAGTTTGAGAAGAATGGAGCTTCTTGACCTTGAATTGGTACAATACCAAAAATAGCGGCTCCACCGATTATAATAAATGCGATTACTGCAAGTACTTTAATCGCTGTAAACCAATACTCCATTTCAGCAAATGCCCTAGTTGTTAATGCGTTAATTCCGAACAATAATGTCGAGAAGACAAGACACCAAATCCATATTGGAACATCTGGGAACCATCTAGCCATCAATAGTCCAGCTGCTACGAACTCCAAACCTAAATATATCGCCCAGCTGAGCCAATATATCCAACCAATCATAAATCCAGTGGCCGGTCCAATAAATTTTTCCGCATGGGCTTGGAACGAACCAGACACTGGCATAATTACTGACAACTCACCAAGGCAAACCATAACAAGATACATAATAAGTCCACCAAATAAGTAAGCTGCAATAGCTCCAAATGGACCGGCTTCTCCAATAGCATAACCTGAACCTAGGAAGAAACCAGTACCCATAACTCCGCCGACGGAGATCATAAATAAGTGTCTACTTTTCATCGAGCGTTGTAATTCTTTCGGCCGGCTATCAAACTCATTTTCCATAATATTCACCCTTTTCAGTCAATTTAACTCATAGCACTACAATGAAAACGGACGGAAGATGCGTTTTGCATCTCCTGTCTATCAAATTTAATATACTACTGTTAGATTTGGTGAAACATATTCCATTGAATCACTTTTCGCCGGTTTAAAAATTTCATATGCAACATCTCTTTGATATCTGCTTTGCTTTTTAGCTTCCGTAAAGAGAGTGCGAACATTTTTACGGCAAAGCTTTTCAATATCATCAATTACTGCTTGTGGATTTGGTTCTACTAATCCAAAAATAACAGCATCGTAAGATCTAATTGCACCAAGGTTTGCTACGAAATCAATTACAATATCAATAGCTTTCTCCTTGATGATTTCGTCTCCTTCAGCAGAAATCGGGATGTTTGCTGCTTCAACAACTAGGCTTGCTTTTACTTGATTAGCATTAGATTTATTAATAACATCTTCTAGCGCACATGGAATTAAAATATCACAATCTACATCAAGCCATTCTGAGTTTGGACGTACTACATAGTCATTTTCAAAATAATTTTGATCCATTTCACCGAACTCGTTCTTATGATCAATTAACTTTTGAACATCTAATCCATCTTCGCTAGCGACAAATAGATTCGCATCAGAAATTCCTACAACTTTATACCCTAGTTGAGAAAGTTTTAACGCACAACTTGCACCAACGCAGCCGAATCCTTGAATAATAACTCTTGCACCTTCTCCACCATCTTTATATTTCCAAGCTTCGTCAGCAGAGAATGCAACGCCATAACCTGTTACTACATCATTCATATACAATCCATCGATTTTTTGAAGTAATAAATCATCATAATCTTTTATCCCTTTTAAAACAGCTGGATCACTTTTCATAGATTGGGTAAGAGGAATTTCAATCCCAAATTCACGGAAGATTTTCAGTACATCATTATATTTCGTACCAAGGTCACTTCCTAAAGAAACTCCGTTGTCAATATACGGTAGCATAGCAATTATATATCTCCTTAATACTTCAAAAGCATCTGGAGCTTTATAATCATAGGCAATACCACCTTTACAACCTCCAGTAGTTTCTGATTCACTTGCTACATATTTATACGCCATCGCTTCTGCAAGACGCTCAACTTCCTCTCTTGTAACGGATGGGTGCATTCTTGTACCGCCACCTGTGTAACCCTTTACAAAGTTGTGTACAACCATCCATCCTTTTGCATCTGTTTCCGTGTCGTTCCATTCAACAATTAAATATGGTTTTGTAGACATATATACTCCTCCTAAGTCGAAATATAGAATAGATTCTGCATTTTAACAAAGTTAATTTCCACAATAAATAGAGCTTCGGAACTTTCAAAATCACGCTTTGGCGGACGATTTCCAACGTCCAAGATGTCCTATTGTCGATAACCCCGGCGTAGCTTTTGTATCGACAATACAAATAAACTCACTAGTTTTTATTTTTTACAATTCCATAGAGTTATTTCTGGTGTATATTTAACTACTTTCTATCGATGAATCAAAGGGAATCATAAATAGAAAATTCGTTGGTTTGATTATTTCTCCCCTCCAATTTGCTAATATTGTCTTTGTATCACTCAAACCAATGGAGTGGTTGTGGGATTAAATTCATATTAATTTGTTTTGTTTCTTGGTACTCATCCAGTCCATATGTGTAAATACTACGACCTATTTCACTTTGTTTATAGCCGCCCCATGGTGCCTGAATGTTTGTGAGGTGATAAGCATTCATCCATGTAATTCCTGAACGAACTTTCTGAATGACACGTAATACTTTATTACTGTTGCTAGAGAAGACCGCACCAGCTAAACCATAATCATTGTCGTTTGCAAGACGAATAGAGTTTATATCGCTGCGTAATTTGGGATCCCCCTTGATTATCTCATTACTTTTGGTCACATAGTGTTCAATTCTTTGCAAAGGAGACAGCCATTTATAGAAAACGATCTCTTTATGCCCATCATTTTGTTTGCTTATTTGTGCGGACGGAAAGTGCGGATATATTCATTGGAATCTTTATAATTAAGAATTCCAACTGCCTCAACATCAACAACAACCATGTAAGATTTTTTGCTAGCTAAAGCATTCGCTAATCCCTTTTCAAACTCTTCCACAGAAGTTACTTTTTCCGCTTCATACCCCATAGATTTTGCCATCATAACAAAGTCTGGGTTTTTCAAATCAACAGCAGTTTTTCTGCCATAAGCAGCCTCTTGATAATACTTCAAAATACCGTAACCTCCATCATCAAATAACAGAACAATTATTGGCGCATCTTCATGTACAGCTGTAATCATCTCACCAGCATTTACCATAAACCCGCCATCGCCAGCTACAAGTACTACTGGTTTGTCTGGTTGACCTACTTTAGCACCGATCGCCATTGGTAAACCTTGACCAATTCCTCCGCCTGTCATGTAGAGGTAATTTCTTGGTTCATGTACATCAACTAATTTATTCGCCCAAGTATAGCCAGGAATTGTAACATCTGTTACTAAAATTGTGTCATGTGGCAATTGCTCGTTCAAAATTTCGGCAATTTCACCGTAAGGCTTGATTGTGCTTCGTAGTTCTTCACGAACTCCTTCACGAACTTCTTTAATCTCTTCTATATAAATTAGATCTGGAGTGATTTCTACATCCGCTAAACCTTTATTAATTGCGGCTAATACAACTTTTGCATCACCAATTAAAAAATCTTGTGTATCAAAGTTACGGTTGAATGCTTCTGGATTCAAGTCAATATTAATATGATTTTCCGGAACAGGTGTAGACCAACCATTTGTTTCAGTGCCACGGAAACGAACGCCAACACTAATAAGTAAGTCTGCTTTGCTTACATGCTCCTCAACACGTGGGAACCATGCAAAGTTTCCAATACATAGTGGGTGATCTTCAGGAATAGCACCTTTACCTGACTCACTTGTAATGACACCTGCTTGAATTTTATTCACTAGCGTTACTAATTCTTCTGATGCACCCGCGTGAATAATTCCATCTCCCACCCAAATCACTGGGCGTTTTGCTGCAGCGATTTTTCCAATGATTCCTTCCGGTAATGTAACTTGTACTTCTAGATCTTTAACATTTTCTACATTAACTAGATTATTTTCTGGAATGATCATTGCCTGAAAATTCGTGGGAATTTGGACAGTGACTGGCCCAGTCGGAACAGTTACTGCATCTTTAATTGCTTTTCTCATGAATGGTTTAATTAGTTTTGGACGTTTCAATAAAAAAGCAGATTTATTCACACCTTCCATCATTTTCAATTGATCTTTACATTCATGGATATAACGTTGATCCGTTCCAATATAGTTTGAATCCGCTTCGCCTGTAATGTGAAGAAGAGGTGTACCAGAGTTCCAAGTTTCTGTTAGTGAACCAGCACCATTTCCAGCTCCAGCACCCGTGCTTGTTAATACAACTCCTAGTTTTCCAGTTGCGCGCGAATAAGCATCTGCCATATTGACAGCTCCGCTTTCACCACGCGATGTCGCCATACGGATTTTCCCGTCTCTGAGTATCGCATCATAAATCGGCATATTATGAATACTCACAATCCCAAATATAACTTCAACGCCAGCGTCAACTAATTCTTCTACAATTGCATCGGCTACAGTGTATTCTTGGTAGTTTTTGCTTTTCTCTACAGCTACTTTCTCTAATAGTTTCTTCATTGTGTTCCTCCCAGTAATACATATTTTTTTATTATTGATATGGCAAGTTGCAAGTTAATTGCGAATGTCAATTTTAATTAGCCTTTAACTTGTTGATATTTTTCTAAACTACCATCTGTTACTTTATTAAAATTCTTCTCTGTATTAACGCCAACTACATATGTGACAACAAAGTTTATCATCATTATTAATAGCCCCGTATCAAAGTCTTTGATCATACTTGGAAGATTTGGATATAACGTCGCCAATGTAGTATCGGTTACTGTCGAATAAATAACTAGAATGACTCCAACAATCATCCCTGCGAAAGCACCTATTTTGGTAATCGGATTCTTTTTCAGAAGACTAAAGAAAAGTGCTGGGAACAGCTGGACAATAATGCTGTAGACCATAATGTAAATTAAACCAATCAACTTCGATTCATTCAAAGCGAAAAATATAGCAATGACGACTAAGATTGGTACCAATAGACGACTTAATCTTCCAAGTTGCTGGTCGGTTGTTTTAGGTCTCCACACTTTAAAAATGTTTTTCGATAAAAGTGTAGCGGATGACAGTAATACAATTGAGCTTGGAACAAGTGCCGCCAGTGCTCCTGCCCCTCCAACTAATCCGACAAACCAAGGTGGAAATGCACCCTGTGCAAGCTTAAATATAGACATGTCTGCGTCGTTTAAACCCGGCACTTGTAAAACCGCAGCAAACCCAATAAAAACAGAAAATACGATAATAAGTTGATATATAGGCATACTTGCAGCATTCCAACGAAGGGCCTTCGCGCTTTTGGAAGAGAAAACACCCGTTTGCATATGTGGAAAAAGATAAAATGCTAACGCTATCATAATCGACGTTGTAACAAACCATGTAATACTCAATCCTTCAGCCGGAAACAAGAGCATTTCTGGATGTGCGCTCTCAATCGCTTGGAACATCGGTTTGAATCCACCATAGTAGTGGAATGGAAAATAAACGCCCATAAATATGATAACTCCAAGAATTAAAATATCTTTGAATATCGCTGTCCAGGCAGATCCGTGCATCCCTGAAATTGTTACATATACGGTGACTAATAAACCACTAAGCACAACAGCAAGTCCTGATGAAATCGACCCATACGATGATGCCGAAACAATAATTCCTAAACCAACAAATTGCATTACTAAATAGGATACAGATGCAATCACACCAATAATCGCAACAACAACTCCAAGACCTACACTCTTATATTTTTTCTCATAAAAATCTGCTTGCGACATAACATTATGTTTCTTTGCATACTTCCAAATCGGTGGTAACATCCAATATGCAACAATAAAATAGAAACAGTTAAATGCATATACTGCAGGCATCCCAACACCATAAGCCATCCCACTTGCGCCTAGGAAAGTGAATGTGGTAAACATTTCTCCCGCTAAGATAAAGAATATAGTTAATGAGCCAAAGCTTCGTCCCCCAACAGCCCATTGCTCCATATTCATTTCTTTACCTTTCCTTGCGCTAACACCTAAATAACAAGCGAATATCAAAATTGCAAATGTAATAAAAAGTGATATATTCAAATGTCCTCTTCTCCTTCATGGTTAGCAGGATCTAAAATGTTAACGATGTATAAGAAAAATGAAGTTAAGATGACCCACAATAACAGCCAAAACAAAACGAAAGGCAAGCCAAGAACGTACGGTTCTATCTTATTTATTACAGTCAAACTCCCAATAGCAGGAATTAAACTGAAAAAGTATAACCATATTCTTCTTTTCATTCTCCTTTCCTCCTTATTCCAATTTTCGACGAAAGATTTTGGCTCATTACCATATTTCCATCTTCTCCAGTGTGAACGCTTACAAAAACCTTTAGTTCTCATTGGTTTGATTATTTCTATCTCTCCAATTAGCTAATATTGTCTTTGTATCACTCAAACCAATGGAGTGGTTGTGGGTTTAAATTCATATTAATTTGTTTTGTTTCTTGATACTCATCCAGTCCATATGTGCCAATGCTACGACCTATTCCACTATGTTTGTAGCCGCCCCATGGTGCCTGAATGTTTGTGAGGTGATAAGCATTCACCCATGTAATTCCTGAACGAACTTTTTGAATGACACGTAATGCTTTATTACTGTCGGTAGAAAAGACCGCACCAGCTAATCCATAATCAGAGTCGTTTGCGAGACGAATAGCCTCTTCTTCATCTTTGAACTTTTGAATCACAACAACTGGTCCGAAAATTTCTTCCTTAACAATTCGCATATCGCTCGTTACATTGGTAAACACCGTTGGTTCAATGAAGAAACCTTTCTCCATCCCATCTCGCTCAATACGATTACCACCGCAGGCCAATGTAGCCCCTTCTTCTTGACCGATACGGATATATTCAAGAATGCTGTTCATATGATTTTCGCTAACTATTGCACCCGCTTTTGAGCTTTCATCATGTCCGGGGCCAACTTTAATTTGTTGTGCGCGTTTTACGTATTCTTCAACAAACTTATCGTATATTCCCTTTTGCACTAACACTCGACTACCAGATGAGCACACTTGTCCACTACCATAAAAGATTCCAAATAAAGCATAGTCAACAGCTGTTTCGAAATCAGCATCATCAAAAATAATATTAGGGGATTTCCCGCCAAGTTCTAATGATACTTTCTTCAAGTTTCCTGTCGCCGCATGCATGATACTACGCCCAACTCCTGTGCTTCCTGTAAAGGAGACAACATCCACATCGTCACTTTCAGCAATCGTCTGGCCAACGACGGTTCCACCACCCAGAATTAATTGCGCAACACCTTTCGGTAAATCTGTTTCATCGATTAACTGAAACAGTTTGACAGCTGTTATCGGTGTAATTTCAGCCGGCTTTAATATAATTGAGTTTCCTGCCGCAAGTGCTGGAGCTACTTTCCAAACCGCCATTAACAATGGATAGTTCCATGGAACTATTAACCCCGCTACTCCCATTGGTTCTTTCACAATCATCGTTTGTAAACCTTCCATTGCTTCATATATTACACCTGCTTGATTTTGAATAAGGCCTGCATAATAACGAAAAGCGCTAATTGAGTCGGCAACATCACCCTCTGCTTCCCTTAACACTTTTCCGTTATTTTGTGTTTCTAACTGAGCAATTTCAGCTGCATGTTCTTCCATTTTGTCAGCAATTTGTAGTAATATCGCAGCTCTTTCTTGTGGATTTTTTGAAGACCAAACGCCACTTTCAAAAGTTGCTTTCGCAATTTTAATCGCTTGTTCAACCTCTTCTTTAGTTGCTTTCGGGGCTTTAGCAATCACTTCTTGATTTGCAGGATTAATTACATCAAATAGTTGAGGATTACTTGAATCAATCCATTCTCCATTTATATAAAGCTTTAATTGTTCCGTCATCTGCTTTCCTCCCTAACTGTTTATAAAATTATTTATGTTTATTAGTACAAAAGCATGCAGGTATTGCATAATTCATAAAAACTGCATAACTTCAACGTTTTGTTTATAACTTGATAAGAATTCAAGTGAGTTTTTTATACTCACATCTATGTGTTTTCTCCTGTTACATTACATTTTCTCTTTACAATTATTTAGGAATGATTAAAAGAGTCTGTTATTTATAACATTTTTTTAAATGTACTTTCCTTTTTATTAGCAAGTTTAAATTATTATTCAGGAATGCCCATTGCTTCCTTGTACTGCTTGTGAAAATGCTTTATGCCATGCTCAGTTGGTGAATAAATCCCATTATCAAAAGCCTTTGTATGAAGCCCAGATTGTAATAATTCAACGAGATCAAAGTCTTCTTTACGAACTTGATCGACAAATTTAATAAGTTCTTCTTGTTTATCCGTAATTTTCTCGGAACTAAAATAGTAGCTGTAAATTGCCAAAGATTGGTTTGGTGAGATAGGTAGTATTTGGCTTGTCGTTATGTTTCCTTCTTCACCAGGATAAATGCTAATCATTAAGTTAGGCCATACCCAATAGAAAAATGCTGGATCTGCTTCTTCTCCTTGTTTCATTTCAGAATATTGACAAGTGTATGTGTTAAACGTGTCGATATTGTAATTTTCCAAATCAAATGTTTTGGCAAATGCAGGGTGCGCTAATTTACAATGATCACACTCTAAATAATTGTCAACGACTGCTTTCCAATTTGCTTCAATCACCCTTTCAGTCGTTCGGATTCTCTTCAAAGTATTTATAAACTTATATTGATCAAGACTTTCAACTAGATCGCTATATTCGGATTGAAACGATTTAGCGTTTGGATCTAAGTTTACAAAAATGAGAGATTGGTAAATTTCTAGCTTAACAGATGTCATGCAATTGTGGTCACCTAAACTATCTTTATCAAAATTTGGTGCACGATTTACTTTTCCGTCTAGTTTGAAAGACCAACCATGGTATGAACAGAGAAATACTTTTTTGTTTCCGGAAGCGCTTTTTTCAACACGTGTACCGCGGTGTGGGCAAATGTTATAAAAGGCATTTACTTTTCCATCGTTGTTTTTGCTAACAATAATGGATTCTCCAGCAATTTCGAAAGTGAAAAAATCGCCTACTTTTTCTAATTGACTCATATGGCCAACGAAGACCCACTTTTTAGAAAAGATATTTTCTTTTTCTTCATCAAAGTATTGTTGTTCCACATAGTTTTTGTAAGACAAAGTCGCATTTGCTTTGTTGCTAAACGTAGTGATTGTCATTGTTCTTTCATCCTCCCTATAAAAAATGCATTTTGATATCTATAGCTCTATATCGCAATTATTGTACCAACTTCGAAAAGACGATGGCATCAAGGTAGAGAAGTTTTTTTCACGCTTAGAAATGGGGAAAGTGAGTTTTTCCTAACTCAAATTACGTCTTATTTTTTTATAGTAAACGGTTCGGTCGCGATTTTAATCGAATTTGTTGGACATTCCTCTACTGCAATTTCTAATTCCTCTATAAAATCTTCGTGGATCTCGGTATTACCAGCATTTAGATCAAGTAATGAAAAGGAAAGACCTTCTTCATCATGGTCAAATAAATGAGGAGCGTTTTCAGAACATGCGCCGCATGCTATACATGTTTCGCGGTCCACCATCGTATATACTGTCATATCTTTTCCTCCTCATATGATTTTTAGTTTGTTACTTTCTCTTTAAATGTTGTCTCCATCAGGCTTGTGCTATGAAGTGTTTGTTTTTTAGCTTGTGGATCAACGTACATTTTCGCCTCATTGACTGCAATCGGCACCTCTCCAAATCCTGTAACAATTAGCTTTACTTTTCCTTCGTACGTACAAATATCCCCTACTGCGTAGATCCCTTCAATATTTGTTTCCATCTTCGAGTTTACAACGATTGAATTTTTTTTGATCTCCAAGCCCCAGTTTTTTATCGGACCTAGCGAAGAAACGAAACCGTAGTTTACAAGAACATCATCTACCGTTAATTCAATTGTTTCTTCACTTTTGTTGTTTTGAATGATGACTTTCTCTATTTGTACGTCTCCGATTAATTTTGTTGCGACATATGGTGTTAGGATTTCCACACGTGATTTTTTTAACAGATCAACACTATACTCATGTGCCTTAAACGAATCTCTTCTATGAACTAATGTTACTTTTTTTGCAATTGGTTCTAACATAAGCGCCCAATCAACAGCAGAGTCACCGCCGCCGAATATTACAACTTCTTTATTAGAAAATTTCTCAATCGTGTCAACGAAATAATGCAAGTTCTTTCCAACGAAAGTTTCTTCATTTTCCAACTTAATCGTTTTTGGTTGGAACGCACCATTTCCAGCAGTAATAATAATCGTTTTTGAGTAATGCGTTTGTTCATTTGTCGTAAGTTCAAAAACACCATCTTCGCGTCTATAAATCGTTTGGACTGTTTGGCCAAGACAATGATCCACTTTAAACTGATTCATCTGTTCGATGAGGTTATTCACAAGGTTTTGCGCACTTACTTTAGGAAATCCTGCTACATCATAAATAAACTTTTCCGGATAAAGTGCCGATAACTGTCCGCCAAGTTGCGGTAAACTTTCAATAATATTGATGGAGGCTTGTCGCATTCCAGCATAAAATGCGGTGAATAAACCAATGGGACCTCCACCAATTATTGTAATATCATATATTTTGGAATATCCATTCATTAAAAAAACCTCCGTTTTTTACAATTAGAGTAATTATAAATATCAGACATTTACATTACTTCCTATATCCTATAGAGTAAACTTAGGCACATCATTTATTCATTCACAACAACATCCTCTCTTCACTTAAAAGTCCTTGATGAACGATTCATAAACTTATAAAGCAATTTTCATGCCACTTTTAAGTAAGCTTGATGATTAGCTAGTTTCGTTATCAAAATGCTTGAACTCTTGATGATTGAACGAACTTAAATTGACTCAATTTGAATTTTATTAGACTCAATTTTAATGAGGGGGAGGTTTTTAAATGTTCGCTAGTTTATCTACTGATCTTGAAATGGAGGCATTGCTCCAAATTTTAGATTATTCGTCGGATGAGATCTTTGTTCTTGATGAAAATAGACGAATTATTTTTGTGAATAATGCATGTGAGCGGCATTACGGATTGAAGAAGTCTGATGTAATCGGAAGATTTAGCGATGAATTATTTAACGAGGGGTATTGGACACCGTCTGTACTTCCTGAAGTATATGAAAAGAAAAGACCCATCTTCATAAAACAAACTACTATCTTAGGTGCTGAATTGCTAACATCTGCTATACCTATAATAAATAAGGATAATGAAATTAAATTAATTGTGACGACAGCCCGAGAATTGCAAAACTATAAAATGCTAAAATTGACGCAGCAAAATAAGATGGATCCTATTCGAGAACCCAATGTAATCGAATCGGCGATGATGACAAATAATAAAAAGGTAAAGAAATTGCTTCTATTAGCACAGAGAGTTGCAAAAACCGAATCGACGATCTTAATACAAGGGGAATCAGGAACTGGGAAGGGAGTGCTTGCGCAGCATATTCATAATGCTAGCAATCGTAAATCTCATCCATTCTTAACCATTAATTGTGCAGCGATTCCAGCAGATTTGTTAGAAGCCGAATTATTTGGGTATAGTGCTGGATCTTTCACGGGTGCAAATAAAGGCGGTAAAATCGGATTAATTGAATCAGCGGAAGAAGGCACATTATTTTTAGATGAGATAGGAGAGTTGTCTTTACCCCTTCAAGCAAAATTACTTCGAGTAATTCAAGATAAGATATTCATTCCGATTGGTAGTGCTAAAGAGAAAAAAGTGAATGTTCGTATTATCGCAGCAACGAATCAAAAGCTTATTGAAATGGTAGAAAAAAAACAGTTCCGCGAAGATTTGTTTTATCGTTTAAATGTGATCGATATTCAATTGCCATTACTTAGAGAGAGAAAAGAGGATATCATTCCGTTAACGTATAAATTTTTGTATAAATTTAATGTCATGTACGAAACGAATAAAGTTATTTCAGAAAAATGCTTAAAGTTGTTTACGGAGTACTCTTGGCCAGGAAATATTCGACAACTCGAAAATGTCATGGAAAGATTAGTCATTATAAGCGATGACGTCATTGATGTGGAGGACTTACCAGAGTTAATGTACCGTCAAATCGAACAAGTGCATCAAGATTCACCTGCTACGTTGGGAGAAGCGATCGATTTTGTGAAAGAAAAAATGGTGAAAAAATCATATGAAAAGTATGGCAGTTCTAGAAGAGTGGCAAGTGATTTACAAATTAGTCAAACACAAGCATCGAAACTAATAAGGAAATATTGTGATGAAAATTGATAGCAAGTCAAATCAGAAACAATATATTTAGCTTTACGATGCTCGTCATATCTATTCAATAAAAAACTCGATCACTTACAAAAGCGTACCGCACTGACCTAATTATATGAGACAAATAAAAACACCTTTCATTGAATAGCAGGTATTTAAACCTGAAATACTCAATCTGGAGGTGTTTTTTCTATGGGGACAAGGGTTCAAATAATATTATTTAGTTTAATTGGGGTATAGAATGGGACTCCCCCCTTTTAGTATTGAAAGAAGTGTATGAAATATTTCTACAATTAAATTTATCTTATTATTATAAAAATCTAAGGTTGTCCACAACTTCTTTAGCAACTATCCCAACTAACTAATCATTTTATACCTGTAGAACCAAACCCTTCTTCTTTTCTATCTGATACATTTAGCTCCAAATTAGTTTCAATTAGTTCAACCTCAGGAAGTTTTTTAGCATATTATCCCTCCCGTTAAGAAGGTATGTTCTACAGCTACCGAAAACACATTTCTTAAAGTAACTTGCTCTGCATTAATCCATGAAGTTATACTGCGCAAAGATGTTGAACTTTAAATGTGCAACATCATATTTAATTGGTTTTTATTTAATTATTTGTAGATTGAGTGAAAAATATTGGTAGTGGTGTTTATATCGTCTGCCTTCCTAGAAACCAGTAGGCGTGATTATCCATATTACCTTCAAAGTTTCTTTTCCAATATTGCGCCAAGCATGGGGTTTATGACTTGGAAAATTAATTGTATCTCCAATATTTAAGATATAAGTATTTGTATCTACGGTAATTTCCATCTGCCCTTCTAAAATTATAATACATTCCTCATCACCTGCATGATTATACTGAGAACCACTGCATCCTCCCGGCTCTACTTCACATAAAAGAACCTGTAATTTTCCCTCTCCTGTTGTCAGCATGTAGTCCGTTAACTTTCCATCTGGATATGGCATTTTTTTTCGTCTATCTTTACGAACGATCGAGACATCCTCAATTATATGTGGATCCACTTCATTGTCACTAAATAGTGCAGAAACAGGTAGATCTAAAGCATCTGCTATTTTTTTTATAGTTGCAACTGAGCCATCCGTCAAACCACGCTCAAATTGGCTGATAAAGCTTGCTGTTAATCCAGTTTTCTCTGCGATTATTTCAATGGTATAGTGTTTTTCCTTACGAATTCTTCTAATATTCTCTCCTAATGATTGGTTATTCATAAAAAAACCTCCTTGACTGAATTTTCAGAATACTATATATTTTAAGTGACGCTTAAATTTTTATATTTTTTTAAGTGATACTTAAAGTATACCACGAATTGGAAAGAATGGTTATTTCACTTTTTCATATCTAAGGGGTTTATTTATTATCTAAAGGAGGGGTTATAATGGGAGAATTTATTTTTACAATTGCTTATGGGAGTTCACTAATTGTTTTGGGCTTTATTACAAGGGGTTATTTAAAAAAAATGGAACAGCAAGCTTCTCAACCAACTATACCTAAAAAAGTTGATAAGGCGGTGTAGTCGATGGTATTTATCGTAGGGATCATTGTATCGTTTATTTTATATATTGCTATTGGTGCAATACTATCAAAAAACGTCAAAAATACGGAAGACTTTTATATATCTGGTCGAAGTGGATCAACGTTAATGGTTACAGGGACGTTAGTGGCATCTTTTTTAAGTACTGTATCTTTTATGGGGGAAGCCGGGTTTTCTTATGAAGGTTATCCGATTCCATTATTAATTCTAGTAATTTTTAATGCAAGTGGTTATATATTTGGAGTTTTTCTATTTGGACGTTATTTAAGAAGAAGTAAATCTCTTACTGTTCCTGAATACTTCGGGAATCGCTTTAATTCAAGAAAAGTTCGCTTAATTGCTGCGATTACAACAGTTATTGGAATTGCTGCATACTTAGTGGCAGTAACTCAAGGTTCATCTCTTCTATTGTCCGAAATATTCAATATCCCTTATGCCATAGCAATTGTGATTATGTGTATTGTCTTCGCCTCCTTTACGGTAATGTCAGGTGCAAAAGGTGTAATGGTTAATGACACGATCATGTTCTTTCTTTTCTCGTTAGCAGCTTATGTGTCTTTTCCATTCATCATCAAAGCTACTGGCGGTTTCCCTGATGCTATTATGAAAGCTGCTAATAATGTAGAAAAACCCAATATCTTTAGCTGGCACGGTGTTACCGGATCAGGTGCCTATATGGGATCGCCAACAGATGTATTAATATGGGCAGTTATAATGGGACTTGTATGGGGTTCTGTAGTAGCGATTAGTCCATGGCAAAGCAGTCGATACTTAATGGCAAAAAATGAGCATGTAGCCATTCGATCAGGTGTTTGGGCAACTATTTCGATTTTTACGATTTATATATTCTTACATTCTAGTATGGCGATGATCAACAATGTGAATTCATCTATTTACCCTACGGAAAAAGTATTCATTTGGGCAGCAATGCATCTTGTCCCTTCTTGGCTTGGAGTTATCATTGTAAGCGGCATTATGGCAGCAGCTCTTTCATCATGTGCAACATTTTTACAACTTATCGGTAGTAGTATCGCTAATGATATCATTCAACCATTCAGTAAGAAGAAATATAGTGATCAGAAACTACTGAGTTTTAGTCGAATTTCAATGATTATTGTGACGGTTAGCGTTCTAATAATTGGTGTATGGCAACCTCCTTCTGTCATGTGGATTGGCTATTTTGCAGCAACTCTTTTTGCAGCATCATGGGGACCTGTTGCTTTTTCAAGTGTATTTTCAAAAACTGTAACAAGTCTTGGTGCTTTCTGGAGTATTATTGCAGGATTTTTAGGAGTAATTGCTGGAGAAGCGATCGGTATATTAATTAAGTTACCTATTTACCTCCATCCAGTAATTATAGGATTTATCCTTAGCTCTATTACTCTGTATGTAGTTTCTAAATTTGGTGTTATTACTGAGGAAGAAGTTTCATATCAACGAATGCTTCATCAACAACCAATGGAAGAAAACGAGAAACAAGAAATGGCAATTACAAAACGATACCCTACTTATTTAATCATAAGTGGAATCGTTGTCGTAATTATCACATTTGTTTTCTATTATTGGCCTATCTCACATGCTTAAAAGAAGGAGGATTTGCTATGTCGGAATTTAAATATTTATTTACACCTGTTGAAATTGGAAATACGATAATCAAAAATCGTATTTTATCAACAGCACATCAAACAAATCACGTACTGGACGGTATTCCTACAGATGATTTAATTGCTTATCATGTTACTCGTGCAAGAGGCGGTCTTGGTCTGATTATTTTAGAAGCTGGTGCAGTGCATTCGTCTGGTCTTTTAACAACACATACAATTGCTGCTTTTGATCCTAGTATTAAAGAAATCTATCGTAAGTTGATAGAGAAAGTTTCTCCATATGATACGAAAGTTTTTGCACAACTTTTTCACGGAGGACGTGAAATTGTGTCCAGTAATTATCGATCTGCTGCACTTGCACCCTCTTCTATCCCAAGTTTGCGTTTTGGCACAATGCCACGGCCAATGTCATTCTCAGAAATTCAAGAGGTGATTACAGGTTTTGCTAAGTCAGCGCGCAATGCAAAGGATGGCGGACTACACGGTGTTGAGGTTTGTTGTTCCCATGGGTATTTGCCTGCACAATTTTGGAGTGAACAAACCAATAAACGCAACGATGAATATGGTGGAAGCTTTGAAAATCGTATGCGTTTTATAGTAGAAACAATACAAGCAATATGGCAAGAAGTTGACGAAGATTTTACTGTAGGAATTCGAATGAGTTCTGATGAGATGACAATGGATGGATTAACTATTAAAGACTCCATCAAAATTGCAGAGTATTTGACGGATAAAGTTCGTGTTGATTTTATTAATATTACTGCTGGCGATTCCAGTACTTATGCAGGTTCTACTCACATTGTTCCGCCGGCTCCGATGAAACAGGCATATTTGGCCCCTGATAGCTTTAAAATACGTCTAGAAGCAGCAGTTCCTGTATTCGTTGGTTCACGAATTGTCGACCCGATTCAAGGTGAAAAAATTATTAGTAGTGGTCGAGCGGATATGGTTGGAATGACACGTGCTACTATTGTCGATCCTAATATGCCAAATAAAGCAAAAAATGGTGAACATCAAATGATAAATGCTTGCATTGGTTGTCTACAAGCATGCATTGGGCATTATCATAAAGATTTACCAATTGGTTGTGTTCAAAATCCACAAGTAGGTAACGAAGTATTCTTTGAGCGCGTTCTTCAGCAAAATAACCCTTCTAGAAAAGTACTAATTATTGGTGCTGGACCTGGTGGACTTGAAGCAGCCATTACTGCGGATACTATGGGTTATGATGTAACAGTGGTGGATCAATCGGATCGTATTGGTGGGTCACTAAATTTGATGCTACATGCACCACAACGAAATGAAATGGCTTCAGCGATGCTCGATAATTATTCACGCCAACTGGCATTGACTAATATTCAACTAAAGCTTAATACAAAGTTATCTCCAAAGGAAATTGAAGAATTTAAGGCGGATGCAATTATTTGTGCAGTTGGTTCACGACCTTATATTCCTAATGTTGAGGGAGTAATGGATGAGAGAGTGATATTAATTGATGATTTATTTAAGAAAAACATTTTTAAAAAGAACGAAAAGGCAATAGTATTTGATTTTAAAGGAGATTGGGCTGGGCTAGAGGCAACTCTTTATTTAGCAGAAAAAGGTTGTCAAGTAACACTTGTTACTGCGCGTTTATATATTGCAGAAGATGTACATCAGTATTTACGAAATGAATACATGAAGCATTTATACGCGGCAAATATCGAAATGATTACACATCACGATTTTGGTGGAATCTCGAAAGATGGAATTCACATGCGTAATCTATTTACACATGAGAAAAGATTAATAAATGCTGATCATGTTATTTTAGCTGTTGGAAGAATACCGAATACAGAACTGTTTGAGACAATAAAGAACATGGCTCCTTATGTAGCTCAAATTGGTGATTGTCTCGCACCAAGAACGATTGAAGAAGCAACGTTGGAAGGTTTAACAACTGTTACTCAAATTGAAGAACAAATTACTAATTCTTTGAATTTAAATATATAGTTTAAACCTTAAAAGCGTATTCGAAAAAATCCCGAATACGCTTCATTTAATCTTCCATCGTTTCTAAATAGCCTTGCTGTAAACATGTATCCGTCAAAAATTTCTTAATCCTCGTAGCAAATGACATTTCAATCGTGCTACTCGTAACGGCTAATATCTCCCCTTCTCCAAAAATCACATGCTTTACTTTTGAGCCAACGATTAACGCTGACTCGGTTGTAATCGTCCGCTCATTACTGTATTGCTTCAGTGCTTTCCTCGGACTTTCCGGCGTTTTCTTTGGCAATTCCTGCGGTGAAACAATTTGTTTTAACGCCTTCATGAAAATCGATGGCACCACACTTGTTTTAAAGCGCTTACTATACGAAATTAATTCCAAATGGCTAATCGCACGCGTGATACCGACATAAAAGAGTCGCGTTTCTTCCTCGATTTCTTCTTCTGCCTCACTAGGTAAAATTCCCTCAATCAAGTCAATCAAATACACACGGTCAAATTCCAAGCCTTTTGAACTGTGCAATGTTGTCAGTGTAATTGCATTCAATTCATTTTTTATATGAGACGAACGTGCTAAATTTTCAAGCTGCTTCAAACGACCCGCAAATTCGGTCATCGTCGGCGTATGACGAGCAATTAAACCAAGTACATTCACAATATCTAATAAATTTTCATAATTAAAACCGAGTTTCTCACTCATTTTCTTTAAGGTACGCTCATAACCAAAGTCATAACGGATATGCTCTAGCATAGCTGTTGGCGTCGTTTTATCAAATTGAATGCTATCATACGTTTTGCGAATCCGCTTAATATATTCAGGCTGATAATCCTTTAACTCAACGTGCTCTAACAACTGTGTGAATACACAGCCATCATCCGGCACTTTCTGTAGCGCCTTCAATTGCGTTGGTGTAATATAAGCATTCATTTTTCTGTAAACTTTTTCAAATACCGTGATATTTTTTGTATTGTACGCTAAACGCATGAAGTTCTTAATATCCTCCACGACCCAATGCGTGAAAAAGCGAATCGTGGAATCTTTCATATAGAAAGGCAAACCTGCTCTGTCAAACGCGTCCATAAGCGGAATGGCTGACGTGTTATTTCGATATAAAATAGCCGTTGAGCCGCGCTTAGACAGATTTTTCAACTGGTCCACTAAATATTTGGCCTGTAAATTGTAATTCTCTAGGATTTTAAACGAGATTGGCTCTGCTGCAGGATTTTCCGTAAACATTTGTTTGTTATAACGTTTTTTATTTCGCTGAATGAATATATTGGCTGGCTCTACAATCGTTGCAGATGAACGATAGTTTTGCGTCATAAGTAAAACATGCGCCTCCGGATATATCTTTCGGAAATTCAACAAATAATCTGGCTCTGCACCGCGCCAGCTATAAATGGCCTGATCCTCATCTGCAACGACGCATAAATTTTGATGGACTGCGACGAGCTTCGCGATGATCGCATGTTGAACGGGCGATGTATCCTGACTTTCATCTGTTAAATAATAATCGTAGCGGCGTTGGTATTGCGCCAACACCTCTCGATTTTTCGTGAAAATATCATTCGCCATTAATAGCATATCGTCAAAATCAATTAACAAACGGTCACTACCTGTGCGTTTATATTCCTCATAACGCTGTAAAATCTCGACTTTTCTTGGCACCTTTACTTCTGCAATTGCCCATTCCTGTTCTGGTAGCATTTTATTTTTGATAAACGTTATGTACGTCAGTAGCTCGTCTAACTGATCTTCGGTAATTTTTGAACCATTTAATTGTTCAAAAATCTCGCGAAGCACTCGTTTTTTTGAAACAACACCAGGCTTGTCCGATTCTTCAATGATGCCGTACGAAATGCCCTGACGTTCAAGTGTCTGCCGCACAACTTGAAATGCTAAACTATGAATCGTCGAAAAATCAACCGGTGGCAAATGCGGGAAAAACTTTGCAAAACGTGACTTCATATCACCGGCTGATGCCTTACTAAACGTGACAGCCTTTATGCGAGAAGGATTAACACCAAGCGCCTCAATCATATAGCCGATACGCATAATAATCGTCGTCGTTTTTCCTGAACCGGGAGATGCCAATAGTAATAGCGGACCATTCGTTTGCAACACCGCCTGCGTCTGCACATCATTTAGACGAACGCCAAGTGAACGCTCCTTTTCCTCAAAAAACGCTTTTTGCGCTCCATTCATATCAATCGCTCCGTTCCAAAAAATCTATTCTTTATTATACCAAATGATGAGGATTCATCCGAGGAAAGCAGCACAATATTAAAGCAAAGAAAAGCTGTAACAAAAGCTCTCCCCCAAGCAGAAGTTTACTTTTGTTACAGCTCCAGTAACTCTCTATATGTTACTTATTGTTTTTTTCTGCTGACATGGCTTCTGTTACACTAGCGGCTTTTGTCAGCTTCCCTTCTTTTTCAAGCTGAGCAATCAGTTCATCTAACGTGATCCCTTTTTCTTTAGCCATTTCTTCTAAATTGACAGGTTCACTGGATTTAGTAGTTTCCCACATGTCGTTGTTGCTCGCAGCATATGCAGATCCTGCAACAACAGATAACCCTAGCATAAGTGTAGCGATTGATAATGTTTTCTTCATATAAATTCCTCCTAAATTGTTTTTAGCCTCTACCCTACGATGGATAGATTCCATAATCTCACAATAGAATCGGATTGCCTGCACCATTTCTATTGGATGTCACCAATATATAACAATCCATGTTAAATCCGTGTTAAGAGGAATACTTCTCCAAAATCCGAAAAAAAAGCCTTAAATAAACAGTTCTAACTGCCACTTAAAGCCTTTTACATATCCTGTTAAATTAATTTAATATAATCTTAAACCAAGTACCGCCATTTTTATTGTCTGTAACTGTAATTTTTCCGTTATGTTTGTTTATGATACTTTGCACAATAGAAAGTCCCAAGCCTGAACCGCCCATTTCACGAGAGCGTGATTTATCCACTCGGTAAAACGGTTCAAATATATTCTTCTTTTCTTCATCGGGAATACCAATTCCAGTGTCTTTAATGTCAACTATTATCTGCTTTTTATCCGATTTAACTTTAATCATTACCTTACCGCCATCGATATTGTATTTAATACCATTTTCAACAAGGTTATAGAACGCTTGATAAAGTAAGTCTATATTTCCATAAACAACAGCATCAGCGCAATCCAAATATAATGTAACATTTTTTTCATTAGCAATATGAGAAAGTTCGGAAACAATATCTTCTAAAACATCCTTCAAACAAATAGTTTCATTTTCAAATCCAACATTCATATTTGTCATATCCAAAAGGCTACGAACAAGCTCGGATAATCGCTGTGTTTGCTTTTCAAAAACAGAAATCAAAGCAATATATTCTTCTGTAGAATGTGTATGTTTCTTTTTAAATACATCAACCTTTGCTTTTAAAACCGCAAGTGGCGTTCGGAGTTCATGGGCCGCACTTGCAGAAAAGCGGCTTTGCATCATAAAAGCATCGTTTAGCTTATCCGTCATTTCATTAAAAGACTGCGTTAGCTCAGCTATTTCATCATTGGTTGGTGGAATGTCCATCGTTTCCGATAGATTATGCACAGTCCTATTCTTAATTTGACTATTTAGTGTATCAAGTGGTTTTAACACTTTGCCCGATACATAATATGTCAATATGCCCCCACCGACAATGACTAAAAGCAGATAAAAAACACTTTTAATCTGAAAGTCCGTTCTTGCTTCTTGTACATCTTCTGATGGTGTAGTCATCATGGCATTTGATGGCGTTTGGAGATTGTCAATAATATTGCTATCTTCACCAACCACTTGTGCAGGTGATAGAACCGCTGCATCAATTCTCGTTGCCATTATACCAGCAGAAAAATTTAAAATTAATGTAAGCCCTACACAACAAATCGTTAACAAAATTACCATCATTACAGTAAGTCGCAGCCGAATTGGCATTTTTTTAAACATCAAGCATCACCATCATTTTTAGTAATAAAATAACCCTCACCAATCTTAGTACGTATTGGATCATAGTCTAAAAGAGCTTTCAGTTTTTTTCGTAATGTAGCTATATGAACTCGAATAGCACCACTAAAGCTATCGGCATTTTCATCCCAAATGTGTTCAATTAATTCTTCTTGACTGATTACCTTTTCTTGATTAAGCAGGAAGTATTCAAGCAATGCGAATTCTTTTTTTGTTAGTTTTAGTTCTTTTTCACCCATAAATGCGGTGCGTTTTAATAAATCAATTTTTATATTACCGCAAGATAAAAGGTTATTTTCCTGCACAAATTTTCGCCTTAATAAATTTCTAATTCTTGCTTCCAATTCTGCAAAGGCAAATGGTTTAGCTAAATAATCATTTGCACCAATATCTAAACCTTTAACTTTGTCATTTACGCTACTTCTTGCACTAAGGATTAAGACTTTTATTTCTTTATTTTCTTCTCTTAACTTTTCTAAAACCTTTAATCCGTCCATTTTTGGAAGATTTAAATCAAGTATTATTAAGTCATAATTTTCAACGTACGCCAGTTCATAAGCATCTTCTCCATTACTACATGTATCAACTGCATACCCATCTATTCTAAGTCCCTCAGCAATAGCTTCCTGTAAATCTATCTCATCTTCAACAACAAGAATTCTCATATATCGTAATCACCTCATTTTTATTATTTTAAATAGGTGTGTGTTAAATCTATGTTAAGCAATTATTATTAAATAGTAATTTATTTCTGTAAAGGAATACTTTCATTGTAACTAGTTTATGCTTTGATTTATAGCAAATTTTCGACCTGCTTTCCTTCCTGTAGTAAAGTTCATAAGTTGATACTATTACATCGACTTTACGGAGTCGATACTGAAAATAAAAGCACCTCCAATAGGTTAGATTTTTGTCTAACAATTGGAGGTGCCATTAATTGTAAAGCTGTTTATTTTAACGATATTCTATAACACATATCTGAATATTTTAAGATTCAGTGATATTCAATGCTCGTTTTTATGAAGATTAAAGCGGAAGGTCTTTTCGTTTAAATACTTCTAGACTTGCTATATAGAGAACTATGCCAATACCTAAAAGAATGAGTAGCTTCCACCAATAGTTTTCGCCTTCTAGAATAGCAGTTGTATCAAATAATGCATTAACTGTGAAGTAATTAAGTACATTAAGGCTTTCGTCAACTGAGCTTAGCAACTGAAATAAGAAAAAGGCAATAGGAATACCAGCCCCAAAAGCAAGGGAGTTTTTCGTTAAGTTGCAATAGCTTGAGAAAAAGAACGAAATACCGCTAATTGCAAACATTAATAATAATAAACCAACATTCAGCATAACAAAATCAGCTACCACAATATCTGTGTTAGATTGGAACACTTGAATGGTTACAAGACCAGCAGCTGTTTCAATAAAGAACATGACAACTAAAGCTATAATTAAGTAAAAAGCTTGTGTAACAATAATTGTAGATCGTTTCGTTGGTGTTGATAATAAGTAGGCCATGGAGCCGCGATCAACTTGAGATGCAATTAAACTATTTGCTGTCATAATGATGAAAATAATTGGGAATATGACACCATGAATTGAATAAAATGTTGAAGCAAGCATACTTAGTAACGTCGTCTTTCCAAGTAATCCTGCTAGTGGTGTACCTTCTACTAATTGACTAACATCTGTTAATGTACTAGCATCGAATACAGCAATCATTACTACTTGTAATATAGTTAAAACAATAGTGAAAATAAGCCAAAGTTTCACATTTGCGCGTAAGGTTTGTTTAAAAATCGTACCATTAATCATTAGATTGTCCTCCTGAGTATAGGTGATAGAACTGCTCTTGAAGCGTATGTTTTTGTTCTGTTAAATTATCGAATTGATACGTTGATAAAACAGCTAAAAATTTATTTAATGTATTATTTTCAACATTTACAGAAACAGTTGTATTACTAATAGCCACCGAATCGATCTTCTCTTGAATAAAACGAGTACATTCCTGCTCATTACTAAACTCGATGATAAATTGTTGATTTTCATTTGACGTAATCGTTGAAATGGATTTGATCGTAATTATTTTACCCTCTTTAATCATCGCCACTTTATCACAAGTTTCTTCGATTTCTTCGAACATATGGCTAGACATAAAAATCGTTTTGCCTTTAGCTTTTTCCTCTTTGATAATTTGTATAAATTCCGCACGCATTAATGGATCAAGTCCCGTTGTAGGCTCATCTAAAATAAGAATTGGAGCGTTGGCCATCAATGCGACAACAATCGCGGTTTTCTGTTTCATTCCCTTTGACATACGTTTAATATTTGCTGAAGGGTCAAGCTGCAGTCTTTCAATTATTTGGTTTGCATAGCTTAAATCCGTTAGTTTTAAAAGTTCTGCTTGTTGATGAATGAACTCCCAGCCAGTTTTCACATCAGGAAAGGCAATTTCTCCTGGAATATAGCCAACCCACTGCTTAATTTCCGCAGCATTATGCCACGCATCTAGGTTCTTAATTTTCACTGTTCCGGTATTTGGTTTTAAAAACCCCATTAAATGGCGAATCGTCGTTGTTTTCCCTGCTCCGTTTGTACCAGCAAACCCAAATGCTTCACCGGATTCAATTGAAAGGTTGATATTAAAAATCCCTCGACTATCTCCGTAATCTTTCGTTACATTTTGTAATTCAATCATTGCCACGCTAATTCCCCTCCTACACGTCTATCATAAAATTCCATGAAATGCTTTTCTAAACTAAACGGCACTTCGTTGAAACTTGAGATAGGAAAATCGGCTAATAATTTGATGAGTTGTGGTAAGTCACCTGGATAGCAACCTACTTGAAGCTCATTTGTTTGTTCATTTTTAAAGAGTAGATGGATTGCTGCATTCGATTCAATCATCTGCACAAGCTGCGTATAATGCATTGCGTTTTGGACTGTCAAATTAAAGACCTTTTCTGTCATTTTTAATAATTCTTGTTTGTTAAATGAAGAAATCAAATGTCCATCTTTAATAATCGAAATTTCATCACAAGTAGCATCGACTTCAGTAAATATATGACTTGAAAGTAATATTGTTTTGCCACGTTTTTTTTCTTCTTTCACGAAATCGATAAAGCGTTGCTGCATAATTGGGTCTAAACCACTTGTTGGCTCATCGAGTACGAGTACATCCGGATCATGCATGAATGCCGTCACAATCGCTAATTTTCTTTTCATACCAAGTGACATACGTTTTATCTTTCCTGAAGCATCAAGTTCAAAGAAATCGATTAGTTTTTTACAATGTGTATCATCTTTAACTTTTCGTAAATCCATCATCATTTGAATGAATTGCTCACCTGATAAATTTTCCGGCAAAGCTACTTCGCCAGGTAAATAGCCGAGCTTTTCTTGGATGGTACTAGCATTTGTCCAACTATCGAGACCATTTACGGTAACGATACCTTGTTGCGGTTTTGAAAATCCCATAATGTGACGAATGGCAGTCGTTTTTCCAGCCCCATTTGGCCCTAAAAATCCATACACAGTACCTTTTTCAACATTGAATGAAACATCAAAAATCCCCCGTCCATGTCCATAATCCTTTGTGACATGTTGTAATGAAATCACCGTCATCTTCTCACTCCTCGAATCTCTATGAAATTTAGCCATTTTAGCTATACTATCGTATTAATACAATCTCTTTCCGAACATACTGTTGAATAAACCTCAACCTGCTTTCTTAGATAAACCTTTATCTAAATAATGATAATGGTATAAATCGTGATGGCAATAGCACTACTACTACCGAAGTCACAATGGTTGATGCTAAAGTATTATTTCCCTCAATGAAAAATATATATGCTTCACACGAAGAGGTGTTATCTTTTGAAAATTGTATGGAGGGAAAAGAATCACGACCACTTTATTTCCCCCTTATTTTCAGTTACAATGATAAACAACACGTTGTTCTATTACACTTCAAATTATAATCATCGATAAAACTCTTATCAATAATCAGAATTAACGGATGTGTCGTTTAGCCGACACCTTTCCTGAATGTGTTGGTAAAAAATTAGGAGGGAAATAATATGCGGGATATAAATACAGATTTACGTGTCGTTCGTACAAAAGAATCTATCCGGGATGCATTGATCGATTTGATAGAAGAAAAAGGTTTTGAGGCAGTTACCGTTAAAGATATAACAACTAAGGCAAAAATTAATCGTGGAACCTTTTATGCCCATTATCAAGATAAGTATGATTTAATGAACAAATGTGAGGAAGAATTTATGCAAGAAATGGCTGATATGATCATAAAGAATTATCCGGATCTCATTGCAGACATTGAAGCGAACACTCCAACTACTACCCCTTTTACCATTATGGTTTCAATTTTTGAATATATAGATCAAAATAGACGGTTTATGAAAGCCATGTTGGGTCCAAAAGGAGATTTATCGTTCCAAACTAAATTAAAAAAGTTCATATGGAAAACACTATTTGAAAGTAACAATAATCCACTTATTAAGCAGGAGAATTTCCTAGTTCCGGCTGAATACTTAATTTCCTATGTTGCATCGGCACATATAGGTGTTATTCAGCAATGGCTTAACAGTGATGGAGAGAAATCACCGCAAGAGATGGCTCGTATTTTATCCACGATGACTATAAATGGCCCTTTCTTTGCTGCAGGTTTAAAAAAGTAATTGGGAGGGGAAATATGGATCGACGTGTGGTGAAAACAAGAAAAGAAATACGGAAGGCACTACTTTCATTGATGGACGAAAAGGATTTTGAGGTAATAACAGTTTTAGATATTACAGAACGTGCAAATATCAATCGAGGAACTTTTTATTTACATTACATTGATAAATATGATCTGTTGGAAAAGTACGAGCAAGAGCTATTTGAGAAGCTTGAGCATGTTGTATTGGCGTATTTAAAGGATGATGATACTATGAGTGAATTTCTTCATAAACGGTATCCTACCATCGTTCACGTTTTTCATTGTTTACAAGAAGAAAGAGAATTACTCTCAATTTTATTAAAAACAAGAGGAATCTTTACCTTTCAAGATCGAGTAAAGAATGCATTTATATATATGTTCCGAAATTACACACCATCAAAAGTGACCGAACATCAATTTTCATACCCCGTTGATTTTTTGGCGCTATTTGGAAGTGCAACGTTTATTAGTGTGATTCAATATTGGCTTAAATCAGATATGAAACAAACACCGGAACAATTAGCTAAAATGATAACCGATATTATTTTTAAAGGGCCCATAGAAGCTTTTGGGGTTCTCCCATCTACTAAATAAATAATAACAGGCCCCTACTTTTAATGCAGAGGCCTGTTATTATTTTATTTTATAACTTCCGTATCTATTTCTTCAGGTTGACTAGGCTTTTCAATAAGCTGCTTTACCCATAGTAAAATAAACGAAATTACTGCAATCCAGGATAATACCACGCCATTTCCATTAAATACACCCTGACCGAAGTATAAAATATCTTTTAAACCATTAATTAAAAACTTCATCGGCAACCATGGTAAAATGTAATCTTGATAAAAAGCTGGTAACATTTCAGGTGCCAATTGAATTAAAGGTAATCCAAAGAACATCAGTAAAACGAAGACAACTAAGCTAGGTAGACTTAACCAAGTAATCGTTGCTAGTATTAAAAATAAGAAACCTAAACATGCAAGCGAACTAAATAAGGCGACTTTATTGAAACTTTCGAAAGAAAAACCTAGTATCCATGTTGTTGACCAAGTGACAAAATAGCCAGCAAAAAACGCGTAGATGATTGCAACAATGGATTGTACTAAATTGAATTGTAGCTTTTGTTTCTTTGAAATAAAAGTAGTCTTCTTCTGCGCTAAATAAATTAAAACAGCTCCGATAATACTCGCAAACCAAAGAGGTTGGAAGAATGCTGTTGGGGCAGATCCTAAATCCCCTACAGCGTTTACATAAATCGTTTCCGCATGAATGGGTGCAACTAATGTTGTGACCTGACCTGCTTGAATTGGTACGTTTGCTTGCTCAATATTTTGAAGCAATTGTGTACTCATTACCGAATTCAGTTGCTTAACAATGTTATCCAAGGCAGATGTTAGCATTGTTGATACTGTTGTATTTGCTCCTTGATTAATATAAATGAGCATCTTTGGATTTTCAGGAGAAGGTGTTTGTAACGAAGCAAATTGTGCAGAGAAATTTTCAGGTATCACTAATCCCCCATACACCTCTTGTTCTTTCATCGCTTCTTCCATCGATTTAACTGAGTCGTAAACTTTGAACTTAATCGTATCCATTCCCGTTGCTGCTAATTGATTTTGCAAATTCTGCAATAAGGTATCTCCCATTTCTCCAGCATCTTCGGACACAAGAGCAGCAGGTAAATCTTTTGGACTCATTTTAACAGCTGGAATTTGTGTTGATAGAAAAATAATTCCTAACACGATGACCGCAATAAATGGTAGTACTAAAAATTTGTTTTTCATCTTTTCTCCTCCAATTAATAAACATTGTGTTGGTTTATTAATATAAATATAAGTGAATAGATGATTAAACGCTATCGGCAAATGATAGCGAAACGTTGAGTAATGAACATCTGTGGTGGATATGTTTATTAAATTTATTGTTTTTATAAAGTTGTACGTACTTTGTGGCTGAACATACTTGCATGATTAACAGTCATCGTTGTTCATCCTTCTATTTAACGGCCAGAATAATAGCTGAGACAATATAATTTTCTAAATCATAATTAGGTTCCCATTCACGGATAAGTTCTTTTGAATCATCTTTTGGTTCAATTGAGATATTTGTAAAGCCTGCATCTTTTAAAAGTACTTCATATTCTGCAATTGAAATAGCCCCAGAGATGCAACCAGAATATAAATTCATATCTGATAAATAACTTTCTGGTAAGGTTGCCGTTAACACAACATCTGAAATCGCTAAACGACCCCCTGTTTTTAAAATACGGAAAGCTTCTTTAAATACTTGTTGTTTGTTTGGCGAAAGATTGATCACACAATTTGAAATGATAATATCAGCTGTATGATCAGCAACAGGCATATGTTCAATTTCACCTAAACGAAACTCTACATTTTCAAAACCTGGCTTTTCTGCGCTACAACGTGCCTTAGAAATCATTTCAGGTGTCATATCAATGCCAATTACTTGACCTTCTCTACCTACTTTTGGTGCTGCTAGGAAACAATCAAAACCACCACCAGAACCTAAATCGACAACAATTTCTCCAGGCTTCAAATCAGCGATCGTTTGTGGATTGCCACAACTAAGTCCCATATTTGCTCCGTCAGGAATAGATTCTAGCTCTTCTTTTGTATAGCCCATTTTTAGCGAAATTTCTTCAATGGAAATGTTTTGATTGTCATTTGGATTACAACAGCTAGAGGCTGGTGTACAGCATCCTTGTGTGCTGTTTAATTTTAAGGCTACTTTCGCATAATTATCACGTACATTTGCACGAATATCATCTTCTCTTTTCATTTAAAACCACTCCTTAACAAGATGTTGGCGAATATCCCAATAATACTAAACCTAGTTCGCCATTCTCTTCTTCTGCATGAATTGTGACTTCTGTTAACTGAGGTGCAATATCTGGATGAATGGCAACTTCGATCCCTTCAATTGTCTCTACAGCATCTTCATTTGTTGGTGCTGCTAAGCCCACCCCTAAATTAACACCACAGCAACCTGGAATGCCAAAGAAACGAAGTGTTTTCACCTCTGAATCAGTTAGTACTTGCTCTAAATAATTTTTACCTTCTGAACTCATTTTCATTTGTTTTTCTCTCCTTTAAGTTCATGTAAACCTTTTGTTCCAACTGGTGGTGTTTTTACCCATGGGATTGCCACGAATTGATTGTTGCTGAAGGATTTGATTTCTTCAAACCATTTTGTTTCAGCTTGTTGTTTTTGTATCAATGTTGGACTAGTTGTTTCGATAGATGAAAATGTCTGATTGACAACCCACCAATTAACAGACAATCCTGCACGCTGTAAATCTTGCTGTAAACGTGTTGCTTCAAAAACAGGTGTTGCTTCAGGTAATGTTACGATTGCTACACTTGTATAATTCGCATCACGTAATCTTGGTAACAGGTTTGAAACAGCTAGAGGGATTTCACCCTGCGAACGGCTTATTTCACGATGATAGGCTTCAGTGGCATCTAATAACAATAAGGTATGGCCAGTTGGAGCTGTATCAATAATAATTATTTCATCTTTATGATTCTCTACAACATTGGCAAATGCTCTAAATACGGCAATTTCCTCTGTACAAGGAGAGGCCAAGTCTTCTTGTACAAATGCTAAGCCTTCTTCATTCATTGTTTCACTTGCCTTTGCCAGCACTTCTGCTTCATAATTTGCAACTTCTGATTTCGGATCAATACGACTTACCGTTACATTTTTAATTTTGTCATCACCGAATGTCCAATTTAGATGCGCTGCTGGGTCTGTCGTAGTTAAATGCACATGCATACCCTCTTCTGCTAAGCGAAGAGCAATATACGAAGCAACTGTTGTTTTACCAACACCACCTTTACTCATCGTAAAAATAATCTTTGGTTTCCGTTCCAAATAATCAGCAATCATTTCTTCTACTTCAGGGATTGTCATACCTTTTTCTATTTCATTTTCATGTGTGATATCTTGATCTGTCATCCATGCTTGCATACGCTCCATACTTGATAATGAGTATGGTACAAACGGTAAGTAGTATTGTTCAAATTGCTTTAACTCTTTAGGAATCAACTCTAATGCTTTTATTTGGCGTGCAATGAATGCCTTCTCCATTTCATCATTAGAATTAAGATCTTTCATATAGCCATTAACTAGTAAAATCTGATTTTGAATACCGATTTCAAACAGTTCGTTGGAAGCACGTGCTGTCTCTTTTAAAGGGTTTACGTCTGGACGTGTCACAAGCATTAGTGCCGTTTGATCGGCGCTTTTTAAACGCTCAACAGCCTCTTTGTAGATTTCACGCTGTGGCTCTAGTCCTTTTAACGGACCTAAACACGAAGTACCAGTGGTATTATCATCTAGAAATGTAGACCAGGCAGAAGGTAGTTGTAATAGACGTAATGTATGCCCTGTTGGAGCTGTGTCAAACACAATTGTGTCGAAATTTTCAATCACTGAACGATCTGTCAGTAGCTTCGCAAATTCATTGAATGCAGCAATTTCAACTGTACAAGCACCTGAAAGTTGTTCCTCCATGTTTTGAAGGACTACTTCAGGCAGTTTCTCTCGGTACGGGCCAACCATCTGTTCTTTGTAATGTTGAGCTGCTTGTTCAGGATCTAAATTTAATGCAAATAAATTGTCTACACCTTCAATCTTTGTCGGGGTATTAGAAAGTGTTTGACCAAAAATATCTTGTAAGTTAGATGCTGGGTCCGTACTAATTAGTAACACCTTTTTTCCCTCACCTGCAATTGCTATTGATAAGCTACTAGCAACAGATGTTTTTCCAACGCCCCCTTTCCCTGTGAAAAAGAGGAAAGGAGTGTCCGGGAATTGGCTTCTTGTAAAGCGTTCCATTTTTACGCATCTCCTTTTAATGACAAACGTACTTTGGGTTTTTGTACTAATTCTTCTTCAGAAAGTCCTGACCACTGTGAAAACTGTGCATTAGTAGGGTATTTTCCTTTACAAAGTAACTCTCCATCTACAAATGTTGCTGGTAAGGCATCCATGCCTTCGGACATTAAAAGCTGATTAATTGCCTCATTCTCTACAAAGGCATTTGGTTCATTTGTTAAATTAAATCGTTCGGCCTCTATATCTGTTTTCTTTAAATTATTCATTACAAATGACATACGTAATAACTCTGGGTCAATAGATGGTCCACATACTCCTGTAGAACAGCACATCGCTGGCTCATAAATATGAATTTTTTTCATTTTATTTCAGCTCCTCAGCTACAAATTTTTCAATTCGTTTTCCAATAGCATCACGAACATTTTGGAAAACCGCCCATTTCTCTTCTTCTGTACCTGACGCTTTTGCTGGATCGTCAAAACCCCAATGCTCACGACGAACATGAGGTGGCGTCATCGGACATTTATCAGCTGCATCTCCACAAAGTGTAACAACTAGTGTTGCATTATTTAATGTCTCGAATTCAATTAGATCAGATGTATGATTCGAAATATCAACTCCTACCTCAGCCATGGCTTTGATAGCTTTCGGATTTACTCCATGTGCTTCAATACCAGCACTTTTAACTATCCAATCTGTAGGCAATAATTTTCTTGCCCACCCTTCAGCCATTTGACTACGGCATGAATTTCCTGTACATAAGAAATAAAGTGTATTTGTCATAAAAAGTACCCCTATAATTTAATGGTTTTAAAATATTTCTTCTGCCAGCGTAAGGCAACCCATACAAGCCCAATGAGTACTGGTACTTCAACAAGTGGACCAATAACAGCGGCAAAAGCCACTCCACTATGAAGTCCAAAAACACCTACAGCTACAGCAATGGCTAACTCAAAGTTGTTACTTGCCGCTGTAAAAGAAAGAGCTGCTGTGACGGGATAAGATGCACCTACTTTATGGGAAGAAAAGAATGAAACAGCAAACATTACAATAAAGTAAATAAATAATGGAATCGCAATTCGGACTACATCAAGTGGTAATTCCACTAATTTCTCACCCTTTAAGGCAAACATCATCACAATTGTGAACAGAAGTGCGATTAAAGTAAGTGGTGAAATCTTTGGTAAGAACTTTTCCTCATACCACTCTTTCCCTTTTGTTTTGATACCTATCAAACGTGTTAGGAATCCAGCAGCAAATGGTAATCCTAAGTAAATAAGGACGCTTTTCGTAATTTCCCACATGGAAATGGATACATTAAAATTCTCTAATCCAAACCAACCAGGTAATACATTTAAGAAAAAGTAAGCAAAAACCGAATATGTTACGATTTGAAAGATGGAGTTAAAGGCAACTAGACCAGCTACATATTCGCGATCTCCCCGCGCTAAATCATTCCACACGATTACCATTGCAATACATCGAGCTAAACCAATCATAATGAGCCCAGCCATATACTCCGGGTAATCTCGTAAGAAGATAATGGCTAAAAAGAACATTAAAAAGGGGCCCAATAGCCAGTTTTGGAAAAGTGACAGTAAAAGAACTTTCCAATCCTTAAACACACGCCACATTTCCTCATATTTTACTTTTGCCAGTGGTGGATACATCATCACAATTAACCCTATGGCAATAGTTATCGATGTTGTACCAACCGACATAGATTCTAATGCTTCACCGATATTTGGCATTGTAATACTTAATAAAACGCCAATACCCATAGCAACAAAAATCCAAAGAGTAAGGTAGCGATCTAAAAACGAAAGCTGTTTTGTTAAAGATTCATTATCCATTAATTTTCCTCCCCTATGTGTGTACAGTCAGAGCCGCAATTGCATCCATTTAAAGGCTCAATTTGTTCTAAAATACCTTTCATAAGTGGCGTTTGATCCTCAACTAGACGATAATGTTTCCATGTACCAACCTTTCGTTCCGTAATAATGCCTGCCTCCTTTAATTTTCGAAGATGCTGGCTAACTGCTGGTTGTGAAATGCCTAAAACATCCACAAAATCACATACACATACCTCCCCATTTTTCATACATGCCAGTAATTTAATTCGATTTAAGTCAGCTGCTGCTTTTAATTGTTTTTCAATTGATGTGTTTTCCATCTATCTGCTCTCCTTATATAATCATTTACTTATATTTAATCTAAAATAAAATCACCGGATTAGTACAGGTGACTAAATTAATATATAACTATATACTTATATTAAGGTTGCATTTCTTTAATTGCAATAGTTGTGTAGAAATTTTTTTTATTTGTTTAATAACTGTTTCTTTTATGTGTTGATTGCGCACATAACTAATAAATATCTAAGTCCCTATATTAAGTTTAGAAGAAACATCGTTCTATTTTAAAGCAAAAAAAGAAAATTCACATCCATAATTGTGTTCATTTTACATATTTAACATCAAAAAAATATCGTTAATTGTAACACCAAATTACTTATTTTTATTTTCTTGGTTTTCTTTTTGTAATAATAATTGAACCGCATTCGTGTTATTATTTACAGCCTCTGCAAGCAAACCTAGTGATTTATCAAACTTCCAAAAGATTAATAAAAAAGCGACAATCGGAAATCCTGTATTGCCAATTAAACCTATTAATAGGTTATGTTCTGATACTCTTACCAATTGTAAAAAAGCACTAGAACATCATCCCATAAAAAGTAGTTGCTCCATATATCAAAATAAGTCAATATATCCTCCTTACGTATAAAATAAATTTGGACAAACATACTTAATCTGTAAGACTCTTCAATCGTTTTAAATTGCTCGTTGACTAAATCTTACATAACTCCTAGCATTTATGGCGGTTGTTCTTCTTTCTATTATTCCAGTCTCATTAAATGTTCATTTTGTATTCTCTTTTTCCTCAAATGCTATATGCTCCTGTTTAGGTAGCATAAAATGGTAGTGTTATCATCAATAAACGGTAACTTACAACTTTTTACCTCACCTCCAAAAAAACACATCCTTATATTTATATTTGGACACTCCTGTCTTAAGGAATGACCCTTTTTCCTCAAATTTTTCATTAACACAATTAAATTCTATCTCCCTGTACTATTCACACACTTATAAAGGCTGGGGCGTTGGTTGACCGTCGCAGTTTTTTTATTTTTAAATCTACTTCTCAGGCAATTAACTATACAAACATAGCTACCACGTCATATTAATAGTAATGTAAAGCTAATTTAGCCTTACACCTCCGGATTTTGTTACTAAGGGTCACTCCTATCCCAAGTGACCCTTTTTTTATTGTCTTATCTAACAAAAATATATTTTTTAATGCCAATAGCTAAATGGTTTAATACCCCATTCCTTCTCTACAGCTTACATATTATATATTATAGAAAGGAGGTATACGTTATGGGATACTATGGAAATGTTGGTGGCATAAATGAAGGTTGCTATTACGGCGGCGGAAATCGTAATGGTTCATCATTTGCCTTAATTGTTGTTCTATTTATTCTTCTAATTATTATCGGCGCTACTTTCATGCATAGAGAGTATTAACATTTCCGATTTAAGGGTCGCCTTCCAGCCTGGTGACCCTTTTATAGTTACTTTTCTCATATTATTCAGTAATTCACTTTACTTCTTTATAGGACTCAAAGTTGGTATGGCTTAGCAATAAGGAGCATTCCTGTTAGAAAGATTTTCAGGGGCTTGAAAAAGAAAAAGCCCTCTTGTATGATGCATGAGTGTCAA
>NZ_LIYL01000013.1:0-42027 GCF_001278875.1 Lysinibacillus sp. FJAT-14222
GAAGGGCAAGGGATTCTTTTACAAACAAATCTTGTTTGCGAATACGAACAGGAAGGATTAATCCATTCCAATAGACACTATTCTCTTTAAATCGAATGCCTGCTTTATTAGATTTCCCTTCTACAGAATGAAACATTCCGTAACGTTTAAAGTGTGCTTTGCTCCCTTTAAATAGAACATCTTGAACCGCTTTCCAGACAGTAGAGGCGATTTTCTGAGAAGTATTGCTATCTATATGTTTTTTATAGTTATGTTGATGCTTTTTAATATACGCATGCAGTTGATATTCACTTAATCCAAAAGATTGACGAATGTTATCTAACTCTTTTGCGATCTGCTTCAATTCTTTTGAATCATTCGTTTTTTTCGCTTTTTGATAGCTATGTAATTGTTTTCGATAGTGTTTTGATTCTTGCATGAACGTATATTGTTTTACTGCATAAGACAAAGTTGTATTATAGAGTGTACGGGCAATTTCAAAACGTTTTAATAGGANNCCATGTATCTTAACTTGAGTTCTATAATAAAACAATCTTTCTTCCATTTCGTCATTATCCGTCACTCCTTTCTTTTTTTGATTATTCACAATATACAATATAAACATATGTTCTATAAAGAAAAAGCACTTCATTCCTCCCGCCTCTGAAGAAGGGGGCTTCCTGAAGCTCAATTCTGTGATCACCATGTTTTTAGGCCTAGCTTTTAGAAAATGGAGTCTTCTACTTCCGTCATTTGTAGCGCAGAACGCAGGAGACATGCTATGGGCTATGATGATCTATTTCGGATTTCGATTGTTGCTAGTGCGTAAGAGCATCTTCACAGTCATTTTGTTCAGTTTTGTTTAGCTTCGGCATTGAATTTAGCCCGTTGTATCAGGAAGACTGGAATAATCAGATTCGCGAGACATCACTCGGGGCTTTAATATTTGACAAGGGTTTTCTAGTAGAAGATTTGATTCGATCTCGCCCCTCTAGTTAAAAATTATAGTTGATTACCGTGAAATACTTTTACTATTAAATCACGTTCTGGTACCTGTAATTTATGATACGATTCTAAAAAAGAAGTTTTATCACAAGTTGATTTTTCCAGTTTAATCCCAATTTCTTCTTTCGAAAATGCTATAATTGCATAAGGTGCAGTTGATTGTTACAACCAAGGGAACTAGGATTCAAGTATATCGTTTTATTCCCTATAAAATAATGCAGGGGATGATGGTGATTGTTACCTTCAAATAACTTTTCTAGGTTTTCAATACTTGGGGTTACAATTGAACTAAATGGATCCTTACTAATATGTTCATTTATGTGACTGTTTTTAATTTGATAATGGGTAAATAAAATTGAATGTCCTTTTAACCAAAAAAAAGCCAACATACTTGGTGATATCAACAGCATGTTGGCTCTTAACTATTTCATAACAACTTAAATAACTTCAAGGTAGTAATCTTTTAGTCGAGCAATTTCCACTTCATCGATGCCGAACTCCTCTTTGAAATATGCTTCATACGTAGGGTAGATTTCTTTAATACGATCGAAAACGGTCTGCATATAAACTGCTTCTACACCAGCCATTTTCCCAAAAATGACTTGATATTCAGCCATTTGTTCTTTCATTTTAGTAAACCAGATTGGTGGTTTTATAGCTGTCGCCTCATTTGTTAAGAGATATTCTTCAATAATTGCTTCTTCTGATACGCCAAGCAATAAGTAGATTAAAGCTGCACCGACACCAGTACGGTCTTTCCCTGCTGCACAGTGGTGTACTAATGGAACTTGTTGCTCACGAATACACGCTAGTAGTGCTTTATATGATTCATTTTCAAATAACATGTCCGCATAGAAATGACCAAGGGCATTTTCTCGTGTCCACATTGGATTTTTCAACATATCTTCCAGCGATGTTGAGCTGTGGTCTAAATTTGTATTTGCAGGTACGCGAATGTTGATGACACCTTCAATTGTTGGAGTTACGACTTTGCTTGCTTCGTGATCATCACGATAATCAAAAATCACTTGAATGTCCATATCTTTTAAACGAGTAAGATCGGCATTTGTTGCATGTCCTAGTTCACCACAACGAAATAGCAAACCTTTTTTTACACGGCGCCCATCTTTCGTTACTCGCCCACCCATATCACGAAAATTATAAATTTCTTCAAACGTCTCTAATAGTTGCACCATTTTTTCCTCCTCCTCAGCTTGCTAGTAACTCGTCTTCTTTTCCTTCATATAAACGTACGATTAACTCATCTGTTAAATCTTCTGGTTTGCCATCAAATAGTATTTGCCCTTTTTGAATAGCAATAATGCGCGTCGCATATTTTTTCGCCACATCAACTTGGTGTAAGTTGACTAAACATGCAATGCCTTGTTCAAGACAATTTTCATAAATGCTCTCCATTACGATTGCAGACGATTTTGGGTCAAGTGACGCAATTGGTTCATCTGCTAAAATAAGTGCAGGGTTTTGTGCTAATGCACGACAAACGCCGACACGTTGGCGTTGACCACCACTTAGTTCATCAACGCGCTTACGAATTTCATTTTCTAATCCGACTTTCTTCAATAAATGAATAGCCATTTCTTTTTGTGCTTCTGAATAGCGATTGAAAAGCCCTGACATAATACTCATGCGCCCTAAATTTCCGTGTAGTACATTTTCTAGTACACTTAAGCGGTCGACGACATTATAATGTTGAAAAATCATGCCAATATTTGAGCGAAGTTTGCGTAAGCCCGTACCTTTCGCTGTCATTAGCGATTCACCTTCGTAGACGATATCACCTGATGTTGGCGTGACAAGGCGATTAATTGAGCGAAGTAATGTTGATTTCCCCGCACCACTAGGGCCGATTACGGCGATAAATTCACCTTTATGCACATCAAATGAAATGCCTCGAAGTGCCTTTGTTCCATCTGCATATTCCATTTCTAATTGTTGAACTTGTAATAAAGGTTTCATTTAAATACTCCTAACGTAGTTTTTTTCGTAATAAGCCCGTGCATGTTTCAATCGTAAACATTGTCACAAAAACGATTAAAATACCAAGCGTCATGTCGCCAAAGTTGTAGTATGCAATGGAGTCTTGAATTAACATACCGACACCGCCTGCACCAACCATACCTAATACAACTGATTCAGATACATTCATCTCAAACTTAAAGGCAATTGTGGCGATAAAAATTGTTTTTAGCTTTGGTAGTAACCCTTTGAAAATAATTAAAATCCAACATGCACCAACCGAACGAAGCGCTTCAATAGTGTCATCGCCAACTTCTTCAATTTGTGCCGCAAACGTTCTAATTAAATACGCAGCCGTCGGTAAAATAAGCCCTAAAATCCCCGCTGTATAACCGAAGCCAATACTTGCGACCGCAATTAATACCCAAACCGTCGTTGGCACTGCGCGAATGATCATGATGGAGAAGCGAATTATACGACTTAACATCATAGAAGGTGTAATGTTTCTTGCAACTAGAAAGGCGGTCATAATCGAAAGTACTAAACCGAAGATTAAGGCAAGTAACGCGACAGCTAGTGATGCTAGCATTTCACGTAAATAATCTGGCAACATCGCCGTTGAAATTTGCATCATATTTGACAGTGTTGCAGGTAGCTTTTCGACACCCGTTACAAACTGTTTCCAATCAATATCCACAACGAGTAAACTAATGACGAACAAAAGCCCACTCACACCAAAAAATAGTTGTTGCTGCTGTTTCGTTTTAGCATGGGAAATCGGAATTTTTTTCTTCTTGCGAGTTGGCAACTGAATCGATTCTTGTTTCGCTGTCATTAAATAATTCGCTCCCTTAATTTTTGTGAGGTTGTTTCGACAATCATAATTAACACAATCATAATGACAATTGCCATCGCTGTTTTGTCATATTGGAATAGATCCATTGTTTGTTTAATCAGTGTACCGAGTCCTCCAGCGCCTACTAGCCCTAGAATTGCACTCGCACGAATGCCAATCTCGACCATGAATAGCGACCAGTTTAAAAAGCTCGGCATAAATTGAGGAATCACCGCATGTTTTAATACATGGAAGTAGTTCCCCCCAACTGCCACAATCGCTTCTTCTGCATGCCCATCAAGTTCTTCAATTGCTTCTGAATACACACGTGCTAAAAAGCTTGTACCGAAGACAACTAAGGCAAGCAATCCCGGTAAATTACCAATCCCAAAAATCACGACTAAAATCGCCGCCCAAACAAGCGCTGGGATATTTCGACAAAATGTTAAAGCTGCTTTTAATACCAATGCGACCGTTTTTGAAGGCGCTGTGTTTTGCGCCATTAAAATCGCTAAAACTAACCCTAAAACACAGGCGATTCCTGTCGCAATAAATGCTAAGAGAATCGTATCAATGACAGGCTCAATAAAGGTCTTCATCTCACTCATATCAGGTGGTAGGAAGTCCGTCAGTATAAACTGAACAAACGTCGGAATGGCATAGAAAAATCCCATTAAATCGAATTCAACATACCAAACCGAAAATAGAATGACTGAGATGAATAAGAATATATTAAGCGACTTTTTAATCTTGCTTGTTTTTGTATCTAAACTTGTATTCATCATGATCTCCTTAGTGCGCTAATAATTCTTCAGGGCTTAAGTTCAACGATTCCGCAACTTCTCTAAACTTATCAAAATCGCTATCTTGTACTTCGACTAATTTTGTATCTTTACTGCCTGTTAATGCCTCTAAATACGTTGGGTCATCATATGTTAATAAGAACTCTTTTACATCATTCTTCGTTTCTTCTGAGTGATTGTCACGAATTGCATACGCACCGCCAGAACCTACTTCAATCGTTGGGACTTCTTCAATAATTTTGTAATCATCTTTTTTGATGACACCGTTTTTTTCCATCATTTTAAGTACACCCGGTGATACAGTTGCCACATCATATTGTTTGTTCGTAACACCAATTACCGCTTTATCATGTCCACCAGCAAAGTTAATACTCTTAAAGAATTTACCTTCTTTTTCAACTTCTTCAAGCGTTAAACCAAGGCTTTCAATTAAATATGATTTTGGCATTAAGTGACCTGACGTTGAAACAGGGTCCGCAAATCCAATCGTTTTACCTTTTAAGTCTTCTAATGACTCGATATCTGAATCACTTGCTGTAATGAATACGCTCATAGGCAGCGATGTATCTGTTTTAATACCTGCTAATGCCTCAGCGCCTGCACGCTCACTTGCGACAATATATGAAAATGCACCGAATAATGCTAAATCTGCTTTGTCATTTTTCATTGCTTCGATTGCAGCATTGTAACTATTTGCTTGATAAGAAGATACTTCCATTCCTAAGATTTTTTCTAAATCTTCCTCAAATGCTTTGTCTACTTTTGCTTTTTGTTCTGAGTTTTCTTGTGGTAAGTAGGCAATAATGAACTCATCTTGCTTCTCTCCACTACAACCAGCTAAAGCGAGCGCACCAACTAACATCGAACTTAATAAAAGTGACTTCTTGTACGTTTTCATGTTGACCTCCAAAAAATAATTTAGTTATAAAACTTGTATACAAGATGAATATAACAGCTGAATGTTAATGATTTGTGAATTTGATGTAAGATAATTACTATAATGTTGTAAATGTGACTGACATCTTTTTCTAAATATACTACGCTATGAATAGAAAGAGAGGTACTACTATGACATCTTTAGCTGATCAAGCATATGAAATTTTATTAGAACGCTGCATTAAAGCAGACTATATGCCCGGAGAAAAACTATCCGAAAATAGATTAAGCGATGACTTAAACATGAGCCGCACGCCAATTCGTACTGCACTTATCCGGCTTATTCGTAAAAAATACATTCAGTCAATTGATAAAAAAGGTATCATCGTTAAAGGTTTTTCTGAAAAGACATTTTTGGATACATGCTTTTTTCTAGCAGATTTACAACAAATTGTCCTCAATGATCTCATTCAAAAAAATAATGTGGAACTGCTGGAAATACTTGATGGCATCATTGCAGAACAAATTAAAGCGCACGAGCAAAATGATTATTACCGATATTTAATTTGCACATACGACTATATGGAAAAAACATTTGAAAGCTATAATAACGAAGTACTATTACAAGCGTTTAAAAATGTGCGTCAAAACACAACACGCATGTCGATGATTATTTATAACTTAACGAAGCAAGAACCGCACTATTCAACAATTAGCATGTTCCAAGCACTTAATGAAGGTTTAAGACAACAAAATCCGAAGAGTATTCATCATTATTTATTGCATAACAAAAAGCGCATTAACGAAATTCAACAACTTTTCAATGTGCACGGTGAACATTTGAATACTGACTCCTAACAAAAATAGGTGACTTAAAGTGGTGGGATAGTGGTGGAACTGCTACCATTATATTAGGAGGAGATTACCAGATGGCAAAAATAAAGAACGAACAAATTGTAATTGAAATAGTACCCCTCAAAGCTGATGACGTAGTTGATAGAAAGTCTTGGTAAGGAGCTACAAAGTAATTTACGAAACAGAGGTCTCAGCAAGAGTTACGATGAGGTTATTTATTAAAAAACCGAAAAATCTAAGAATGAAAGTAAATGTAAAACAAAATGGAATTTTAAATACGTGAATTTGTTTGCGTTCGCTTCATTCTCAATAAGCTTTTCTTGCACAAACTGATAACGAAATTGAAAATATTTATATGTCCAACTACAAAGCCCAGAAAATTCTACTGTCCGTAAAATTTTCTGGGCTGCTTGTTATTTATTGAGGTTTTGTCCCAACCTCATTCGAAACCTCAAGTATATTGTTAGAAGTTTTCATTGCTATGGCTAATTCAAAGATGGAATTCTTAACGTTCGCATTTTCCTTTTGCATTCCTTAATAGCATTTATTTTTTAGTAGCTTCCGCCACTGCTTCTATCACTTCAGAAGTTGTGCTCATTTGTAATGCCTTTTCTACTAAACCTTCCATTTCCCTTTTGGAAAGGCGAAGAATTTGTGAACGTGCTTTTAAAATAGATGTGGCACTCATAGAAAACTCATCAAGACCAAGTCCAAGTAATAATGGAATCGCGGTCTCGTCTCCTGCCATTTCTCCGCACATTCCTGCCCATTTCCCTTCCCTATGCGCTGCGTCAATCACCATTTTGACAAGTCGTAAAATGGCAGGATTGCACGGTTGGTACAGGTAAGAAACCCGTTCATTCATACGGTCAGCTGCTATTGTGTATTGAATTAAATCATTCGTTCCAATACTAAAGAAGTCGACTTCTTTCGCGAATTGATCGGCTAGAATTGCTGTTGAAGGAATCTCCACCATAATTCCAACTTCAATACAATCAGAGACTGAAACCCCTTCAGAAACTAATTTTTGCTTTTCCTCTTCCAAAACTGCTTTAGCTTGGCGGAATTCTTCCAGTGTCGCAATCATCGGGAACATGATTTTTAAATTACCAGCTGTACTGGCTCTAAGGAGAGCTCTTAATTGGGTTCGAAACATCCCTTGTTCTTCAAGGCAAAGTCGAATTGCCCGGAAGCCAAGGAACGGATTCATTTCTTTTGGGAGGTTCAAGTATGGCAATTCTTTATCGCCCCCGATATCAAGTGTCCGAACTACGACCGTCTTGCCATTCATTCCTTCTAAAACTTCTTTGTATGCCTGATATTGCTCTTCTTCAGAGGGAAGCTGATCTTTGCCCATGTATAGAAATTCTGTTCGGTATAAACCGATTGCTTCAGAGCCATTATGAACAACACGATCTAAATCCTTAGGTGTTCCGATATTTGCAGCTAATTCCACATGATGACCATCTGAAGTTACAGTCTTTTCATTCATAAGCTTGATCCATTCTTCTTTTCGTGTTTCAAAATCGGCTAGTTTCCTCTTATATTGCATAACCATTTCTTGAGAAGGATTAATAAGTACTTCCCCTTTTAGACCATCCACAATCACAAAATCTCCGGTATTAATCACCTCAGTTGCGGTTTTAGTGCCTACAATAGCAGGAATTTCCATTGAACGAGCCATTATGGCAGAATGGGATGTCCTGCCGCCAATATCCGTTGTAAACCCTTTTACAAATGTACGGTTTAATTGTGCTGTATCTGAAGGAGTTAAATCTTCGGCAACAATAATTACCTCTTCCATAATCATACTTGGATTTACAATTTTTACGCCTAATAGGTGTGAAAGCACCCGTTTTCTCACATCACGAATATCAGCAATACGTTCCTTCATATACTCGTTATCCATTTGTTCAAACAATGTGATAAACATATCTGTAGTATTATCAAGAGCATATTCAGCATTTACCTTTGTTGTCTTAATGTTATCCCTGATATGATTTAATAGGTCTGGGTCACTTAGAATCAGTAAGTGTGCATCGAAAATAATTGCTTTGTCATCGCCTAGTTCTTTTTTTGCTCGATCCCGTATTTCCTCAAGCTCCTTTTTCGCATTTCCAATGGCAGATTGAAAACGTTGAATTTCCTTTTCGATGTCTTCAATCATTTCTTTTTCAAACGAAAGATCCGGTTCTACTAAACGATATGCTTTTGCCATTGCAATTCCGCTTGAAGCCGCAATACCGTTTAATAAAGGTGTTCGATCTGTAAAAGAACTCATTATAACGCTAGACCTTCCTTCTTTAAAATTTCTTCTATGCTTTGTAATGCTTCTTTTTCATCGGTACCGTCAACAATAATTTTGATTTCTGCACCTTGGCCGATTCCTAGAGCCATTACGCCCATGATGGATTTTAAGTTTACTCTCTTTTCGTTATATTCAAGCTGAATACTTGAATCATATTTCCCAGCAACCTTTACTAAAATAGATGCGGGGCGAGCATGAATTCCTGTTTCTTCAATAACCTGATATTGTTTTTCAATCATATTTTTTCCTGCTCCTTTTCTTATTACTTTTACTTCAAACGAATAAAGGCTAACTTTAACGCCGAATATATTCACCAACACCTCTAGTACCCCACTGCGGTAACGCTATTGTGGAGTGGGGGTCAGACTCCAAAAATTATTGTTTGTTTTTTCGAATTTCCTTCGCCTTGTTCGCTTCTTCCATAAAAATGCGAGCTCGTTCAGAATCAATTGGATTTTTCATATCGCCTTTTTTCACCCATGTAGCCACCGATACGCCATCATAGTATTTTAGTAGTTCATAAATGTTATCTCCAGTTGCTCCGCCGCCTAAGAAGATAGGAGTATCAGGCAATTTCGTTCTTACCTTCTCGATCATCTCAATGCTTTCAGCCGGGCTATTTCCTGCGATAAATAGTCCATCTGCAAATGCCTCGTGAACGGCCTCCCAAGCGGCATTTTCAATCGGTTTACGGCCTAGTGGCACGCCATGGACTTCGTATACATCGGCAAAAACCGGCACTTTAGTTCTGATTCTTTTTCTAAGACTAGCAATATCAACGCATTGCGCTTCAAGAATGCCCGCGCTCGTTACATTTGCTCCGGTAAAGAGATGTTCTACCCTTACAAAGTCTGCACCCACCGCATCGGCGACAGATAATCCGGCAACGCCATCCCAGTTCATCAAAATACCCATTGTTAAGTTAGGAAACTCTTTTCTAATTTCATAAGCAATTCTAGTCATATAGGCAATTGCTTCTGGCTCAGCATGCTGCTTAACCGGCATATCATTCATATTTTGAATAATGATTCCGTCAAAGCCATTTTCCTGCACCATCACGGTTTCCTTTAAGGAATAGTACACAATCTCATCAATTGTTTGATCAGTGTGTCGATAACTTCCCGGAAGTGGCGGCGGCTGAATCATCGATAAGACGGTACAATTTGGTTTGAACGCTACCATTAGATCGCTCCTCCTAACTTTTTATAGTAATTCATGCTGACATTGAAAATTTGATTTACCGGGATAATTCCCTCTTCAGTAATAAACCCTGATATATGCTTAGGTGTTACCCCAAGTAATTCAGGAGCCTTAAAGTCTATATTTTCTACAAGATTTTGATCCGGCCAATCTTTGGTTAATTTCTTCTCTAATTCTTGGACAACTAACATTTTCTTATATCCATAAATCGGGCGAATATCCAATTTAATCAAAGGGGTTAGAAAATACAATGGAATTTTATAATAGTCACAAACTAAACCTACGATATCAGAGCCAGTTGTATTAAAGCCTGTCCCATCAGGAAAAAACGTTTCTGCTCCCATTAGCGCGACATCGCATTCTTTTAGGTAATACATCAGCGCAGCATCCGGGAAAAACTTAATTTGATGACCTGCTTCCTGGCAGACTTTCACATAAGGAAGTCCACCATCAATAATGCGGCTTTCGGGAATATATATGGTATAGGTTTGCTCATTTTCGCCTATTCTTTTCAAAAATTTATCAACAGTACTTGAGTAATCATAAACCAAAATATTTTTCATATCTTTGACAGCAAAATTGGCGTAGTCAATAACTTTTAATGTAGCTTCTTTGTTATATTCAAGGTAACCATTCTTTTGATTAATGATTTCTTCAACAGCTTCATCAATTGGTTTGTCTGAATGACTTTCCAGGTTGTTTGTCATCAGTAAGATAGCATTGCTAACCGCCTGACTTGCTTCTCCTCTTGTTTTGATAAAAAATTGGCTAACAGATTGAATTTTTACTATGATTTCTTTGACGTGACATTTATTTTGTTTTCCGTCCAATGCTATCGATTCAATCATGTCACCGATTATGGAAATGTGATTGCCTGCGCCCAATACTTTTTGTCCAACAATATCATCAAATAATGATTGAACGTCTGTAGTCAAAAGATTTCTAACACTTTCTGCTGCCTGAATCATATAAAACCGTCTCCTTCTCGTCTACTAGGCTATTTACACAAACTTTGTTACGAATCATGTGCAAATAGCCATTTGTAGTGGATATTTGTCCTGCAGGTTTAAAGAAAAAAATATCCTTTATTCATGGTGACTTTATTTCTTTAATAAATCTTCAGCGTTTTTATAATAGATACTTCCCAGATAGTCCTCTTCCAAGTTAAACATATCAAAAAGGTCAATCGAACATTTGGTCAACGTTGTAGGATAATAAGAACCGAATAGTAATTTTTCCTTTGGTAACACGGAAAATGCTTTTCTAAGAACTTGCACTTCATACTGGTTAGAGGTTTCAACTAGGATATTGTCGTGTTCATTGGCAACATCTACACAGCTATAGCCGTAGTCAAAGCAACCGATATGAAGGAAAATAAATGTGATATTTGGGTGCTTTTTTGCATGAAGAGCCCATTGCTGAGGCATTGACATTGAGCCAATTCCTGTGAAAACTTTCACTGGTGTTTGGGTTTCTTCGACAATATCGAGAATTTGGTCGATATTAGAACAGCTATCAGGATAGTAGCCATGTTCTATTGAATTAAATTCAATCATTTTGATTCCAGAAAGCTGAAGCACTCTCTTCGTTTCATCTACTGAACTGTCTTCTTTTGGATTTATGACGGCACAGCCAACTAATTGATTGGGGTGCCTTGTTACAAGATCCGAAATATAGTTATTTTGATCCTGGATTGACTTTCCTTCTAACGCAGAGACAACCCTTAAGGAAATATAGTTTTTTTTCATATCATCTAGTAATTCTTGTTCGAGATATTCGTGAGTTGTCTCATCCCTTTTGATATGAGCATGTATATCGATAATCAAATTTCTTCACCTTCTTGTTTGATTTTCATGTAAGGGCAGCTTCTTCCCTCCAGCGATTTTGGGAGGATAGGGACGGTGCCGCTTCTATTATCCTAAAAGTCCTGCGTATACTCCGACGATTCCAAAAATCATAGTTAAGAAGATTAATTTAATGGGTGATACTTTTTTCTTTGTGATGAGGTAATACATGAGACCGGTGTAGAGTAATCCAAGTACCCCAGGCATTAAATTATCTAATGTTTCTTGAATACTGATGGTTGTCTCTCCAGACGTATATTTGATTGGGACATTTACAACCACTAATAATGGAATGAATCCACCGACAATAATATAGGCAGCAATACCGGCAAGTTCTGAAATCCTACTAATTAAACCAGATGATTGGAATTTGCCAACTAATGAAATCCCTTGTTTATAACCTTGAAAAACGCCCAGATAGCGAACTCCTAGTGAAAGAATGGCCATACAAATGACGAACATGATCGGTCCGACCCAGCCTGTCCCAGCACTGACTAATGAGATGGCAAGTCCCGCTAGAATAGGTCTTGCGGTTCCATTTAGAAGGGAGTCGCCCAATCCTGCCAATGGTCCCATTAGGGCTGTTTTTACAGAGCCAATCGTAGATGGATCAAAGTCTCTTTCATTGGCATATCTTTCTTCCATAGCTGCACTGATTCCAACAGGAATAGCCGAAACCATGTCTTGTGTTAAGAAGTACTCCATATGTCTTTCATATGCTTCTTTTTTATCTTCAGGATCATCATATACTTTTTCAATAACAGGCATCATGGCTTGGGTAAAACCAGCATTTTGCTGACGTTCATAGTTATTTGTGGCACGAATCGTCATTTGGTTCCAAAATACTTTCCATAAATCTTTTTTGGTTAATTTTTTTTCATTCTCTTGCACCATATTCACTCTCTCCTTATGCATTAGTGTTTTGTTCATCTATCTTCAGGTAGTAATACAATGCAACACAAATGACACCCAATAATGCAATTCCGATCATGTTTATTTCTAAATACGAAGCAAATAAGAACCCTAAGAATAAAAACGGCCAGAATTTTTTCACCTGGATTGTACTTAGTAGTAACGCAAATCCGACTGCACCTATTAATCCTCCGCCAACTGCTAATCCGGTAATCAATTTCTCAGGAATGGCTTCAATGATTCCCTTTACAAAGTCTGCTCCAAAGTAGATTGCTAGGAAAGCAGGTATTCCATATAAAACAGAGTTCATTAACATCGGATAGACCGTATTATTTAATACAAGTCCACGCGTATTTAAATTGGTTATCGCCCTTTCGGCTCGGTGCATGAAGAAGATGTTGATCACCGAGTTTTGGAAAGTGGTAGCAATTTGGCCGATAAAGGAAACTGGTAATGCAGTCGCAACAGCTAGTTCGGTTCCACCGCCACCAAGAATCGCTATTCCTGTTGCAATGGCTGTACTGAGCGTGGGGTCTGGAGGAGTTGCTGTCCCTACGAAGATTACCGCAAGGAACATTAACTCAATTGTTACACCAACGGCTAATCCCGTGGTCACATCCCCCATAATCAATCCAACGACTGGCCCTGTAAAAATAGGTCTAAAAATATGTGTTTGCAAAGTATGAGAGTCAATAAATGCAATGGTAACAAATAATGCAACTAGTACTGCCTGTAGTAGAATGTCCATGTGTAAGTCCCCCTGCCTATGACTGAAATTTATATTTATTGATTAGTTGGATGACGTTTTGACTGCGTTCATATGGAACTGTACGTACTTCAAGAGGTGCTTCAGCTGACTGATGTGAGTGACGAATATCTTCCTCATCGACCCAAAGTTTCCTAATATTTTGGTTTTACTTTTTTTCATATTGATGTTGCCAACATTGATTTCTTTTATACCAAGGTCGCATAATCATTTTCGCTTCGCTCTTTTATATGTCACTTAATCCTAAACTGTCGTGGCTTACTTCTACTAATTCAGAAGTTAGGCTGCTAAGGCATTTTCCATCTCTTGTTAAAATCGCATGAACAAGGATTGGTAAATTCACCCCGTAAAAAACACTTACATTGTCGTTGTTAAAAGAAAATTTGCTGCTGATTTTGAACGGAGTGCCTCCTATAATATCGCAAAATATTAAGAATTGTTCTTCATTTGAAAGCCCTTTCATTTTTTCGTTCATTAAATCGGAAAGTTCATCTTGGCCCATATCTTCCATTAAACATAGAAACTCAACATTGTCCGCTTCACTTGTAAACATTTTTGCAGAATGAATGATTCCTTCTGCCATTTTTCCATGCGTAACAACTAAAATGTTAATCATTTTAAAACCTCCCCAGATGGTTCCAAATGTTTTTTCTAAAGCTGTATTCATAAAAGGTGATTATTCACTAGTTATTTGCTGATCAATTTAATTACATCTTGACTGCGTTCGTTTGGTACTGTACGAACTTCAAGGGCAACACCTACTTCATGTATCTTGTTTAGATTTCGAATATCCTCATCGTCTATCCAAAGGTTACCTAAAATCTTCGTTTTGCCTTTTTTCATGTTGATGTTACCAACATTTATTTCTTTTAAATCAAGGCCGCCTTCAATCATTTGCAGTGCTTCCTTTGGTCCTCTTACTAATAACAGGGTCTTTGTATCACTTGTGTCTTCTTTAATGGTACGAATAGTTTCGTCCATTCCAAGGATTTGCAGTTCAATTGTTTTTGGCGTTGCCATTTGGAGCAATGTTTTTTGAAATTCATCATTGGCTGCTTTGTCATCTGCGACAATAATTCTGTTTGCATTTGCGTAGGCAATCCACGCAGTGACAATTTGTCCGTGGATTAATCGTTCGTCGATTCTAAAAACAGTAATGTTCATTTTTTTTCGCTCCTTTTTGATGAGTTTTGCTGAGTAACGTAATTTCGAGTCTTTACATTCTCCATAAGTACTCTGCATTTTTATGGAAGATATGTTCTAATTGATCTTCAGGAATATTTAATTCAAAAAATTTCTCAATTTCAATGTTTACTAGTTTGTAAGGCCAATCCACTCCGAATGCCATTCGTTCAGGTCCAAGAATTTCAATCGATTTTTTTAACACCTCGGAATTCATTTGACCTGATGTTTCCACCCAAACGTTTTTCAAATCTTTAACTGCTTCGATTGTTGATAATCCAAATTCATAATAACCAGTATGGGTAAAGAGAAAATCAATATTTGGGAATTTCTTCGCGTATTCTGCCCATACATAAGGTGTGCTAATTGGAGCTGTACCAACATGTGTTTGAACATGAACGCCGTATTTTGCGATTTCAAAGAAAATATCATTTAAACTAGGTGTATTGTCTGGATAGTATCCGTGTTTCCATGAGTGAAACTTGATGCCGTTCATTTTGTATTCGTCTAAACATTTATGAACTTCCTCAATCGCATCGGATGCTTTAGGATTAATAAAACCATAGCCTTCAATGATGCCTGGATATTCCTGCATCGCTTTGTAGATGGTGTCGTTTTGAGCTCTTGTGGAAGTTCCTGATAAGCTGCTAATCCCAATTTTGGTAATCCCGTATCTTCCTAATTCCTCTACAATATCTGTTGGTGTATTTTCGTCACCTGAACTTGTTTTTCCTAAGTGTGAATGAATATCATATATTTTCATGATTTGATTTCCTCCTAACTCAGTTACAGCTATAAATTATTTGTCATCAAATACATCAAGGGTTACTTTATATTGATAAACATCTGAACGGTAATACATTTTTACATATTCGATAGGAATTCCAGATGTATCATACATGACCCGTTCTTTATAAAATATAGGGATGTTATCTTTTATATCCAAAATCTCCTTCAGCTTCTTGTCCGGTGTTTTCGCTTCTAAAATTTCGTCGGCGTATTTAAATTGGACTCCTTTCTTATTCAAAGTGTCATATAATGAGGTCCTTTCATCGAACTCTGATGGATCGAGAGTAAATTCATTGGACATTCTGATATACGCCTTGTGCAAACCTACGATAGCATCACCACATAACCGGATTCGTTCTAAATAATACACTTCATCTCCTTCCAAGATATTTAAGGATTGAGCAACCTTGAAATCAGACTTTATAATGTTGAACTCCTGGATAATGGAGCTTGAAATTTCGCCAAGTTTTGTTGTATCTTCGCTAAAACTAGTGAGCCGCTTTAGATCATACTTATGTTTCGGGGTACAAACGATTGTTCCTTTTCCTTGCGACTTTTTTACAAATCCCTCATTCTCTAAATCTTGAATGGCACGTCTGATGGTTATTCTGCTGACTCCGTATAGATTCTGTAGTTCAGTTTCAGACAACAGCATGTCACCGGCGAGCAATTGTTTACTTTCTATTTTTTTCTTAATTTCCTCATAAATCTGAAAGTGCAAAGGCACCTTCGAATCTTTGTCTATATTGGGTTTCATAATATTCACCTATCCGATCATTAGTAATCGATATAACGTTATAAGAAGTTGAGGTATAATTATTTTTGGCTTAACTAAGCTTTAAACCTAATATTTGTTTAAAAATACCTCATGCCAAAAGGATATAACGTTATAACAAGTTGGAGTAAAATAATAAAGTCTAAAATGACTTTTTATTAGTATTTATTACCAAAAGACTAATCATAACATCACGTCAACGCTTTCACTTTTGGAGAAGTTAATATAACGTTATAACAAGTTGCTAGTTGATATAACCTTAAAGCTTTTTAAAATGGTTGTCAACATATCTTTGTGCTATCTTGTCTTTTGAATGCGCTTGTGAATCAATGAAACTTTGGCGTTTTAAGCCACCCTTGCGAAACGGCATACATCATTTTTTTGTAAAAAATTACTAGCGTTGCATAAAAAATTAATTAAAGGTCAACCATGAAAAATTATGTTAAGCTAGCTTCCTCTGCTTAATTAAACATGGTTCAGGCTGGATATGACAAAGATTCTGTATAACAATGTTTTTCAAGTAAAGAAATTATTGTTGATGTTTATTATAGAAAAAAAGGAAGTAGTTTATGAAATTTACTTTTGAACTAGGAGTTAATACTACACCAGACAAAAATTGGTCATTATACGCAAATATAAATGAATGGTTTAAGTGGGAATCAGACTTAAAAGATATTTCACTAAATGGTGAGTTTGTAAAAGGAAGCACTGGAATTATGAGAGATAGGAAAGAGCGCTCACCCTTTCCTATCTCCTTAAAGGTATTTTTCAATTGATTTGGAGAGAAAGTTAGTTAAAAACTACTTTTCAATATTTTAGTTTAATTGGTCCAATAATTTAGACTTTAAATTAGGATATATTTTATAATACATTTTCTTTTCTATTAATTTGTGTGTAATTACGATAGAAGCAAATACAAAAGCGTACAGAATAAACGCCCATGGATAAGCTAAAAACCAATCAAGTACATTTTTAAAGATATCCCCTCGATCTATTACTTTTAACTTTCCTAATATCATATAAACAATAAAGACAACGATTGGTAATGCAATAACACCCGAGATAATGTTTAAAGATCGTTTTTTATTCCGAGCTTCGATAAAAGTAGGTTCATTTAAATATTCGCTAACCTCCACCGCTTGTTTTTCAAAGGTATCTTCACTTTTAATAGGTAAGTTGTAATCACTAATTATTTTGTGAAGTTGTTTAAGTTCTTCCGCGCTAGAAAAAAATTCAACCATCGTTTTTCCGTAATTCAGTTTCCTCACTTCTTTCTCATTTTAAAATATTTAGTATATAGTACATAAATGAAAGGTTGTTTCTATTTGCCTGTTGATTGAGTTTCACCGAATGTTACCATTATTGTTTTTAATTAGTGTTTCATTCATCCATAAATAAAGTTAAAAATGAAGAGGTCCGGCTGCAACCCGGAGGCTAACGCTTTTCCATGTTTATGTACCGAACGTCTGCCGGATTTCCTGCTCCGTGACCGGCAGCACGATCGTCAGCTTCGCAGGGTCCTGCGGGGAATAGATGACATTGATGATTTGACCTTGCTGCACCCGGGCAAAATTCACGACAAGCAGTTCTTTTTGTACCGTCACCTTGAATGTTTCCCTGTTTGGTTTGGTAACGGCGAGAGTAAGCTGCAGTTGAACTTTTCCGGATGCGGCCATACCCAGTGGTACCACATCCATTACTTTAGCTAAACCTTTCTCCCCGGTTTGCGCAATATCCGCTAGTTCCGGACTCAAGCCTTGTTTAACAAGCTGTTCATTAAAAAGCGATTGAAGATCATTTTGATTCATATGACCTTTGGCATCAAAACCGATCTTGTTGGGATTTTTCACCGAGATCAGTAAGGGAATTACAGATCCAGGCTGAAATTGTGGTAAATTCGCGACAGAAACAATCATCCGCAGCTTGGCCGGGTATTTGTCGTGGCCCTGTCTTATTACCATCAGTTCCAGCTTGACTTCCGGTTTGTTGTTAATCACCGTTCCGGTTTGCCGGATATTCGTAATTAGTCCCACTGCTGACTGCCCCTTCTTGACGGTACCGACACCAAAGACGTTACTCAATATGGGTGGAAGAATCAACAGGGCAATACTGGCAAAGATGGCTGGCACAAACCAAGAAGAACCTATAATGATAAAGGGATCGTCCCATATCCAATTAGCCAGCAGCGGGGAAAAGCAAACGCCAAGCATGGTAATCATGCCAAGTGATGTTAAGCTTTTTTGCATCATTATCCCTCCCGGGTCAGATTCTAGTCATGGGGCCAACATAGATGAGTTCCGCCGGATTGGCCGGATGCTGTCCGAGTCCGATGTGGTCCCCGGCCCGTGGCATCTGTAATTTGGATACAAGCGTTTCGAGTGTTTTCGTATAACGGCTGCCACTGGTTTCCGTCACCTCCAGCTCCAAAATAACAACCGGGTCAAAATTAATCAGTTTTCCGGTATCGCATACCGAAAGGACGATAGCGGTAGCAGTGATAGGAACGGAACCTCCCGCGGCCATCTGCGCTTGCCTAGCCTGCTCAATGCTTTGATTCATGGCTTCGCGATGCTGTTTGGGGATGAATCCCTTCATCATCATGCCGCTCAAGCCTTTATTTAATAATTGATCCGCTTTTTCCAAATTGTCCTGTGCATGTTTCTTTTTACCGAACCAGCCCATATGTTAAGCACCTCGCTACAATCGTATTTTTGAGTTCATCGATGTCTCTATCACAATTGTAAACAGCGGATGGAAAGGTGACAACGGGTTTGAAAGGATACAATATGGTGGCGGTGATCAGCGGTTTTACTTCCGGTTTAAGGAGTGAATTTTGCGAAGATCCGCCCTTTTAGTGCAAAAAAAAGCGGAAAATCCGCCTTTTAACGTTGGGAACAGCCCATTCGTATTGCGGTTTTCCGACTGAAATCCGGTTTATTATTTGCTCCGCAGAAGGTAAACTAGCTTCTTGTAATAGGCAGCTGATTCCTTGTATTTTCTGGCATCCTCAGAGACGACGGCAAGCGACTCATATAGAGTCTCCAAGCGGTTGGTTTGCTGAATGGACTCAAAATAAGGCAAACAGGCCATGGCCTGCTCCATTGAACGTTCGAACTGCCCCTGCGCAAACGAGAGTTGGCTTTGGTAGAACTGCAGCGACATTTGTTGATCGGTTGTTTCGGCGCTGCTTTCAAGCTCCTTGATCATCTGCGGGAGCAATGCCCATTGCTTTTGGTTTAGTGCCAACTCGCAGCGGTAAATATCGAGCAGCGGTTGGAACTTCTGTCTAATTTCTTCTGGTTCGCGCCGAATCATTTCTTTAAAGCGGTCAATCTCCAATGCGGCTTTGTCATATTCGCCCAGCAGCGTTTGCATGATAATTCGGTTGTTCATTATGGATGTCATCATTTCGCCCTGACTGGAGGTGTAAACCAAATGTGCTTCCGCCATGGATAAGGCTAGCAGCGCTTCCTGAACAAGTCCGACCGTAAACTGATAACCGCTGTAAGTGAGATAGAACCCGCTCAAACGGTGAAAGAGCCTTTGTTCATAGACATGCTTCATCATTTGCTCAAACGTCTGTTTCGCCTGATCATACTGTTTCAAATAGATAAAGGCCTCAAGCATGAAATTATGCGCCGTCAGCCATGGCTCGCTGCCTGGAGCGAGCAGTTCCGCAAGTTTTCGTGCTTGAAGCAGTGCCTCGTGGTAATGGTGTTTGGATCTGAAAAGTTGGATTTTATAATAAAACATCGCTTTTTTGGCTGGCAGGGGCAGATCATTGTCGTCAGGACGACCGTATTTATCCAAGTAATAATTCAAATAGTTCCGGTGCAAATAATCATGAGCTGCCGCGTCATTAAGCTGCTGGTAATACACGGCTTTCATTAAGGCTGTGGTCAACTCAACGGTTAAAGCATCGTCGCGGTCCGGCAGATCGTTAACCTGCTGTTCATCGATGGATGCAGTGGATTGGGATAACATTTCGAAAATGCTCTCTGCCTTTGTCAACGTATCCGGCGATTGAGATGAAGCCTGCAGCAAATAAGCAGGAGAGACGCTGAGACGGGAGGCTATATGTTCAGCCAAATCAGCGGCAAGAGGGTAACGCTCTGCGAGGATATTGGCAAAATGGGTTTGCGTCACTAAACCTTCAACCAGCTCTTTTCGGGTGATATTTTTCTTTTTGCATAAAAAATCGATTCGTTCTTTTAACATAGGGCGTGGAAATCTCCTTTCCGCTAAAACTCCGTAAAAGTATACCATGAATAGATAGAAAAAAAGGCCTGGAATAAGGATAAATGGGTGAAAAGGTTTGCTATCGGATGCATCGGTGGCCCCTTGCGTGAAAATCATCCATTATTTAACATAATTACCTTGCGTAGCAGTTCCATTACGAGGAAAAACTGCTGTCCCCATAATTACTCCGATTCCCCAACCGTTATCCTTTTTTAAATCAACATAGAATACTTCATTTCTCATTGCTGCAGTACTTGTATTTTCAATATAGTTTAAATCATTTGGGTAAGGTTAGACAATTATATCCAAAGGGGAAAAACGGTACAACTTTGTTATAAACGGTATAACTTTCTTTTAAACGGTACATCTTTCTTTTAAATCTACACCATGCTAGTTCGATTAAAGAATGTTATCAAGGATTAGTTATTGGGACAAATAGTTTTATTTCATCGATTACTGCAGATCCTTCATAATAATTTGATCGGTAAGCCCTTGACGGCATTTCCCGCACTATTCCAAATAACATAAAAGGAACTCTAATTTCACAAAAATAATGCGTATAAAAAATATTAGTTGATCTATACTATTAAAGATTTCACTTCAAATCCAATGTGACTAGGAGGGTTAACCCGATGAGTAAGGCTGATCGATAGCTCTGAAGGACCATCAATACTGAAGAAAGCTAAAGTACGGTTATCTTAGGAAAATCTTAAGAGCCAATGCGGAAGCGAGGCAGTGTGTCATGGAGGAAGAAATGTAAGTGGTAATCAAACCCGGAATATTATTTCCGGGTTCTTTTGTTTTGGTACTACTATATCGCCTTGGCGTAATTGTGGCTGTCGCTTCGCTTTCGCACAGAAAACATTTGTTGCTGTCGCTTCGCTTTCGCACAGAAAACATTTGTTGCTGTCGCTTCCGCTACAGAAAACATTTGTTGCTGTCCATGCGTCCGGATCATAAGTTCCACCCATTATCAAAAGAAGAGCTTGTGAACAGACTGATTAGTTAATTTACTTATAACAAGTCTATTTCATCTTTCATTTTTCGAAACTATTTTCATAAATATCCAAGAATTTCGCTATCATTACACCTTGTTGAACAACGGTTTCATCATTAGTTTCAAGTTGCCAAGCATAGGACATATAATTTTTATAATTTCTTTGGCTAATAGGCTTTAAAGCATGTTCTTTAGCAGTGGCAGCAAACCCTTTTTTATAATCAATTTGAGCTTGTTGTAATGCTTTCTTATGATTTTTAAAAACGGGCATTCCCTTAGCATTAGCTCCTATTTCATAAGCTTCATTGTCACCAAAATCAGCACTTAATTGGCTTGTATCATAGTCATCAACAACTTTTGAAGAGGAATTACAGGCTGTTAAAAGTGTAAGTAAAACTATACTAATAATGATTAATGTTTTTTTCATTTTTCTCCTCCTAAGAACATAGCTCTTATATTTTATTACTCTTCTTATTGGTTTAATGTCCTTCTAAAACTAAACTGCACCATAAGTAAAAAAGCATCTCCACTTGTTGTAGAAACGCCCTCGTTAGCCATCCATGAAGCGCAAAAATCAGCACTTCACCACAAAAAATGAAAGATTATTACGTTCTTTCATGGGAGTTGAATAGTCGTAAATCACATGTTTTTGCTGTTATATTTTTTTACGACGGTTGCTAAAATTGCAATAATAAAAACGATGACACTATTTATCATTAAATAGTACCCTAGTTGCATGCCATAAAACATTGCAAAAGGATCGCGAATAATAAATATCGCTAATGCACCACCGATTGCACCAAATAAGACTGCTAGTAGTAATATTGTAAAAGCAGAAAAAAACAGATTTTTCTTTTTTCTGTAAAATATAAACCCAATAATATTTGCAATAACGATAAAAAAGCCCATAAGTATTATGAAAAAGCTATCCATTTAGCCCCTCCTCCATAAATATATTTTACCATATGAACTAAAAACCCTGTGAACTATTCTGCTTACGTTAGCACAAGAAGCGATCGCTCTATTGAACAATTGCACTCGTTTGTTTAAGTACATTTATTCACAATTTTACTATGTGTAATGTATGCTCATTCAATTTTTTCATTAAACTAGGAATCGAAGTATGAAGATAAAAATTGTAAAAATGATTTGTTCCCTTTTTCACTTCAGTTTAGCTTTAATTTGTTCCAGTTCATTCTTACTAAATATTTCTATGTTGTAGTTGTAATCAAGATTTATAAGAATATCGTTCGCTTGATGTAATTTTGTAATATCTTTATCCGCTAATCCTTTCATAATTACTATCTATATTCAAAATAAAGAGGCTGGGATAGAACTCGTTTATTTAGAAAAATGGCGAAAAGAGATAATAACTTTTCTGCTTCATCAAAGTGAATTTCCCATTTAAAATCAAAAAAATGTTAGACCGATTATATCTTGGTCTAACATTTTTTTGTCCCAGCCTCTTTATTTTATTCATTATCATGTTGCACATTCTATAGAAATATTGTTATCTATAGATTTTCACTTTGACTCTTAATAAAACAATAAGAGAGACTTTTTTTAAGTGACTATCTTATAGGGTACATTTTATTTAATACTGGATTTTGAGCAAACTTTATTACAAGTTATTGATCTTTTAAGCCACATGAGCAACTGGTCATCAGTCTCTTCTATTCATTAACCCAATTGATTAATTCGCTATCAAAAGTATTTGGTTCTTCAAACATTGGGTTATGGCCACTTTTTTCAAAAATGATCTTCTTCACATTTTTATAAGAATGATCAATTGATTCCCAAAGCGAAACAGGAGCGACTAAATAATCATATCTACCTAACCCTACAAAAATAGGTTTATCTACGCGAGCCATTGATTGGATTAGATTTCGTTCAGCAAATGCTACTCCCCAAAGGTAATCAATAACTTCCATGTTTGTATATACGCCATCCCACATATAAGCAGCATCGAACGTATAATCATAAAAGCTATGCGCTCCCATGCGAATACACATATGCACAAATCGTCTATCAGGATCATTGTTTATATCATTTTCTAAGAAAGCAATATCATGCTCAAATTGCTTTGTTCGCTCAGCACTGGCAGTCTCATTAAAAAATGAAAAGCTTTGCTGTTGTCTCTCTTGACTGTTTGTCGGTGCTGAATTTAATAAAATGACCTTCTGAACATTCTGAGGATATTTTTCGGCATATGCCAAGGCCATAAATGCGTGGCCAGAATGTCCTAAAATGATAAAATCCTCAAGTTTGAGCAATTGTCTTGCTGTTTCGATATCATCTACAATTTTATCCAAAGTATAGTCTTCTTGCTTTAAAGCACGAGGTGGCTCCACAAATCCTCTATGATCTAAGAAAATAAATTGAAAATGTTTATATAAGTTTTCCGAGAACAAGCGTGGGTAATATACACTGCTACCCACTACCAATATTGGCTTACCTTGCCCCTTCACACAATATTTTAAATCAAATCCTTCACTAAAGATGCTTTGATAGTTATTCATAATAATAGTCCTCTTTTCTTTTTTATATAGAAGAGCTATCAACTTTTGTGCTCTTCTTTCTATCACTCCCTTTCTTTTTTACATTCCCGTGTTTTCTCCATTGAACGCTCAAGCATTCTAGCTCACCTCAATTAATACTTAATATTTTTTATGTAATAGAAGTAGAATTTTTCAATTAAAAAATTATTATATAATAATAATTCAAAATTCGCAATTTTTTTCGATATCCTTTATTTCATATGATGAACAGTGTAAAGTAAAATTATACTATGAAAATACAAAAATTTCGTACACCATGATACAGAATTAATTACCAGTAGGGCAATAATCTTATCACGATACTTGGGAAATCCTGTTGTCTGCTGATTCGTTAGAGGCAATCAGTTTAAAAAATTTAAGCAAAGGATAAGAAAATATGGATAAGCGATTACAACACATCATAACTTTAAGAGAAAACGGACAACTGGAAGAAGCAAATCAATTAATAGTAGCACTAGTTCAAGAAGAGCCTGAAAATGGATTTTATCATTATCATTGCGCTTGGACTTACGATTCAATAGGAAAAGAAAAAGAAGCTGTCCCTCACTATGAAAGAGCAATCAAATTAGGGCTAGCGCGCGAAGATTTAGAGGGTACCTATTTAGGACTAGGCAGTACATATCGTACATTGGGTCAATATGAACAGTCAAAACGTATTTTTGAACAAGCCTTGAGTGAGTTTCCTGAAGCTGAACATTTAAAGGTTTTCTATGCGATGACACTTTATAATCTTGGTGAACATTCAAAGGCTATGGAAACTTTATTAAATACATTAATTCTCACTACTAAACATGAAGGAATAAAAGATTATAGCAAAGCCATTAAGTTTTACAGTGATAAGCTAGATCAAACGTGGGAATAATAGTACAAAAAACGCATAAAAGATCAGGCTCATATTTGTGAACCTGATCTTTTCATATTACTTAGCTAAATTTGTTTTTTTAATGGTAGAAAACATTGCAACAAATAATAATGAAATTATACCGCTAAAGAAAAATAAGTAACTTAATGGAATTAAAAAGAAGTTTCTTTCTATAAGTGTTCCATCAGGCATTAATTCGTCACCAATAATTCCCTTCATAATTAAACATAAAACTCCTATTAAAATCGGTAAAGTTGCAATTACATACTTTTTCATCATTCTTCCCCCATTATTCATTATCCTCATTTTTTCTGTATTCCAAAATGTCACCTGGTTGGCAGTCTAAAACTTCGCATATTTTTTCTAGCGTAGAAAATTTAACGGCTTTTGCCTTTCCGTTTTTCAAGATAGATACATTCGCCATTGTAATGCCTAGTTTTTCCGATAATTCTGTAACACTCATTTTTCTTTTAGCCAGCATGACATCGAGATTTACAATGATAACCAACGTTTACACACCTCAAATCGTTAGATCGTTATCCTGCTTTATCTCACATGCTTTTCTTACTAAATAAGACAGCATTGAAGTAAAGACAGAAATCACGACTGCAAAGAATAAAATAAGTAACAGAATTACTAGGACATTCGTGTGGTAGCTACCAATCGCAAAAATATAAAGTAACGCAGCTACATATAAAACACCCTCGATCATGGCTAACACACTTATGATTTTTAATCTATCTGCATTCACGACCGTAAAGTCTTGATTGCAACCAACATCCGTACATATTTTCCAGCCTAAAGCTAATGCTATAAAATATGGAATCCCTGTTATCCAAATGAATGCAATAAATGGTTTATACAAAGCTCTTAGTTCTTCTGAATCCGTTAAAACTTCCTTCCCTGTTTGTGGTCCAACATAAATACAGAACAATAAACCAAATAATGCACAAAATACAATTATCAATTTCAACCATCTTGATAATTCTTTTTGTTTCATAAAGCACCTCTTTCATAACTTGCTAATGACATAATAGCTTTCCATTCATTCTAAGTCAATAATTTTTTATCGTAAAACAATAAAAAATTATTGTCATTACATAAATCACCCCTTCGTTTCCACCAAAATGCTTGTAAAATTAGAGCACTATGATAAAATAAGAACATGCATTCCCTCTCCCTTGATTTTCTTCACGGGAATATTTTGGGTTATAAATATAAATTAGGTGCGAGAATGTATTCTAAACTATACTATCTACTGTCGGATAATCTGTAGTTGTAGCAAAAAAATAACGGCTGCTAGTAAAAGCAACCGTCATTTTTAATATAGTTTATAGGACCTTGGAAGCTTGATGAATCAGTGCAGCTACCATTTTATCCATTTGTGCAAAACGATCGTCTTTCGTTTGACCATTCACATATCGATAATAGATTTGCTGACATATTACTGCTAATTTAAAGTAGGCAAATGTAATATAATAATCGATGGCAGAAACATCACGCCCGCTTTTCTCTGCATAGCGGTGAATGAATTCCTGACGTGTATAAAACCCTGGTAAAGTCGTTATTGGCGGTTCTCCAAATGCGTATAGTAGCATTTTTGGATCATCTGCATGCATCCAGTAGCTCATTGCCACACCTAAATCGGCTAATGGATCCCCTACAGTTGTCATCTCCAAATCAAAAAGTCCAATTATTTCAGAATAATCACTTGAAAACATGGCGTTATTCAGCTTGTAATCATAATGAATAATAGTTGCTTCATGATTAGAAGGTATGTGATCCTTTAACCATGTTGTCAACGCTGCTACTTCAGCATGCTCGGCCGTTTTTGCTTTGTCATAGCGCTCAATCCATCCTTGTACTTGCCGTTCCATAAATCCTTCTGGCTTCACCATATCCTTTAGTTGCGTTTCCTTATATGGTATTGCATGAAGAGCTACAAGGGAATCAACCATCTTTTCCGAAATGAGACGTCCTAATTCCTCCGTATTTTCAGTACCCGGTGGAAAATGAGTGTCAAGTACGATACCCTTTTTGCGTTCCATTAGGAAGAAATCACTGCCAATAATATCTCGATCTTCAACGTACACATAAGGTTTAGGTATTGCAGCTAAAAATGGATGTAATGCAGATATAATCGTAAACTCACGTTTCATGTCATGCGCTTTTTTGGCGACTGGTCCATGTGGAGGTCGACGCAGAACAACTTCAAATTCGCCTACTTTTAGGCAATAAGTCAAATTTGAATGTCCAGCACTAAACTGTGAAATTTCTAGCTTCCCCTCTGGTAATTCCGGAAATTGACTCTTTAAAAATGAATGTAATTTCACTTCATCAATACGTTCACTTGCCCTTACTTGTATCGTATCCATTGTACCCCTCCTATCAATTATGCCTCGGCATAATTGCGTCCGGAATCGGCTTTGTGCTCGCACAAAGAACTCCTTTCCGATTCTGTGACATCCGCCGGAGGCTTTAAGTTCTTTCAGCGGGTGTTTGGACAACCGCTGAAAGAACTTAAATGATTGAGCTCATACCGCCATCTACGACTATGACATCGCCCGTAATATAATCTGAGGCAGCTGCGGCTAAAAATAATGCAACGCCTTTTAGGTCATTTTCAGTTCCTAAACGTTTTAACGGCGTCGCGCCCATTAAATAATCTTGTCCGCGCTCAATTAAGACTTTTGACATTTTTGTTGGGAAAAATCCTGGGGCAATCGCATTCACATTGACGCCATATGACCCCCATTTTACGGCCAAATCTTTTGTTAGCGTAATGACTGCACCTTTACTTGCGTTATAGCCAATTGTATCCATGAATTCAGGTAATGTACCACCAAGCCCTGCAACCGAAGCGATATTGATAATTTTTCCACTCTTTTGTTCTAGCATTATTTTACCAACAGCTTGCGTCATTAAAAATGTGCCATTGACGTTAACATCGAAGACTTTTTGCCAAGCCTCATATGGCATTTCGACAGCAGGAGTACCCCAAGATGCCCCACTGTTATTGACTAAAATATCAATTCGGCCGAATGTTTCAAGCGTTTTTGACACTACATTCGTGATATCCTCTGGCTTTGTCACATCACAAGCAAGAGCTAATGTTTGTACACCTAAATCAGCTAATTCTGCCGCTACTTCTTCGCATGCCTCAACCTTTCTTGAACAAAGTACAACGTTGGCACCTGCTTCAGCAAAGCCTTGTGCAATTTGAGCGCCAAGACCGCGGCCTCCCCCTGTTACGATGGCCGTTTTCCCCTTTAAGCTAAATAAATCTAGTACCGTCATTTCACCAGCTCCTCATGTTTTTTGGCATGCTTCTTTAGCTCCAACTTGGCAACTGTGTTACGATGCACTTCATCTGGACCATCTGCTAATCGTAATGTTCGGGAATTTGCCCATTGTGCTGCAAGCGTCGTATCAGGTCCTACTCCAGCAGCACCGAATGCTTGAATTGCTCGGTCAATCACTCTTAATGCCATATTCGGCGCCACTACTTTAATCATGGCAATTTCTGCCTTCGCCTCTTTATTGCCTACCGTGTCCATCATATAGGCTGCCTTTAACGTTAATAGTCTCGCCTGCTCAAGATCAATACGTGATTCCGCAATACGCTCACGCACCACACCTTGGTCTGCTAATGGTCGATGGAAAGCATGTCGTTCCTGTACACGCACACACATTTCCTCTAATGCACGTTCAGCGGCTCCAATAAGACGCATACAATGATGGATACGACCAGGCCCTAAACGACCTTGCGCAATCGCAAAGCCCTTGCCTTCTCCCCACAATATGTTTTCAACTGGAACTCGAACATTTGTAAACGTCACCTCGCCGTGCCCTTCTGGTGCATGATCATAACCAAATGCAGTTAGCATACGCTCTATTTTCACTCCAGGTGTATCCATCGGCACTAGTATCATCGACTGCTGCTCATGGATAGGTGCTGCAGAATCTTTATGTTTCCCCATAAAAATAGCGATTTTACAGCGAGGATCTCCAGCTCCTGTTGTCCACCACTTATGTCCATTTAAAATATAAAAATCGCCATCACGTTCAATACTTGCCTCGATATTTGTTGCATCACTAGAAGCGACTGCTGGCTCAGTCATTGCAAAGCAAGAACGTATTTCTCCACGTAATAACGGCTCCAGCCACTGTTTTTTCTGCTGTTCTGAGCCGTAGCGCACAAGCACCTCCATATTCCCTGTATCTGGCGCATTACAATTAAACACTTCAGGAGCAATTAAAGAACGTCCCATAATTTCACATAAAGGTGCATATTCTAAATTCGTCAAACCTGCCCCATATTCGCTATCTGGCAAAAATAAATTCCATAAGCCCGCTTCTTTTGCTTCGTGCTTTAGTTCCTCCATAATCGGCGGAATCGCTCCCCAACGATCCTCCATTGCTTCAACCTGTGCAGCATACACTGTTTCATTTGGATAAATGTATTGCTCCATAAAATTCGTCAGCTTCTCTTGCAGTTCTACTACTTTTTCGCTATAAGAAAAGTTCATAAGAAAGCCCCCTTTGTTTGAACATCGAAATGAAAAATGAATGATTATTCATTTTTATTCTTACATTAAATGTTACCGCTATATTTCTCGTAAATCAATCATCTATTAAATAAAAATTTGAATTATAGAGAAAATTCATACATAAAAGAGCAGTACTTAGACGTTAAAATTTTCTTACAATAGCTTTATTATGACCCTTTAGTGCTAAAAGAAGTGCATAATATCCGTAAGCAATTGACGAATGGCAAAAGGAAGATGACGGTTTTTTAAATAAACTAAGTAAACATTACGTCGTAAATTGGGACAATCTATTTCTTTTTGTACAATAGTTTTAGCTGTAGGACCTTTTAAATAATTTTCAGGTAGAATGGTAACTCCTAAATTTTCACGAACGAGAGACACAGCTGTCTCGAAACGTTCAATTTCAAATTGGATATTAATGTTGTTTCCAGCCTTTTCAAATGCATCTAAAATATCATGTCTCGTTTGAAAGCCCTCTTTACTAATAATAAAAGGCACATCACTTAAATCAGCGATCGTCAGTTTATCCTTCTCCGCTAATGGGTGATTTAATGGTAAAACGGCTACAAGTCGCTCTTCATATAAGCACTTAACTTCGAGTTCATCATCATTCATTATCTGATTTGTAATAATTAAATGGGTTTTATAGCTTTTGAGCGATTTTGTGACACGTTTACTTCCTAAAATATCGACTAGATGAATCATCATTTGTGGATATTCCTTTTTATATTCTGTAATCACTTGTGGTAACCAATGCTTAATCGACTCCATAATACCAATCGTTATTTCGCTTGTACCCTGTACAATTACCTCATCCATTTCTATTTTTAAAACTTCCATGTTTTTCAATATAACTTTTGCTCGTTCATATAAAAGCTCGCCGGCTTCTGTTAATTGAAGATTTCTCGTAGTTCTTTCAAGTAACGGTGAACCAATTTCTTGCTCTAATTTTTTAATAGCATTACTTAAAGAAGGCTGAGAAATATGCAGTTTTTCAGCTGCCTTCGAGAAATTCATTTGCTCCGTAACTGCTAAAAAATATTGTAATTGTTTAATATCCAAAACAGCATCCCCCACATTTATAGTTAAAAGCTATAGATTAATAATAATTATATATTAGTAATTATAATTATGCGAATATATAATAAATTTACAACAATATTTACACTACAATAATATTGGTAATGGAGTTGAGAAGGATATGTATACAATGACAGATCAAAAACAATGGAAAGGCCGTATAGATTCAACTACAAATTCTAGTAGTTTTCGGTTACATCAAAAAGTAAAAAGAATTCCTATTAATGATGTAAGCGCTTCAGATAATCAGCATGCCGGAATTGTTGGCTTTATTTGTGATGAGGGGGTACGTCGAAATCAGGGACGTGTTGGGGCAGCAAGTGGACCTAATGCTCTACGTGAAGCATTATCTGGCTTACCTTGGACATTTAATGATGAGCAGCAAATTATAGATGTCGGTAACGTTCTTTGTCTAAATCATGCTTTAGAGGAAGCGCAGCGTGAGCTCGGTGAAATTGTCAAAACATTGCTAAGTAAAAAATTACAATGTGTTGTGCTTGGTGGCGGACACGAAACACTATACGGACATTATTTAGGCGTTCGCGCAGCGTTACCAACGGAAGCGAAAATCGGGATCGTCAATATCGATGCTCATTTCGATTTACGACCATATGATGAGCAACCATCGTCTGGTACAATGTTCCGTCAGATTTTAGAGCAGGATCCACATGCAGATTATTTTGTCCTAGGCATACAACGTTTTGGCAATACAAAAGAATTATTTGACAAAGCCGATGAATTGCATGTGAATTATGTGTTAGAAGAAAATATGACGCCAGAAAACAAAGCACAAATCATGCATGATCTTCAGCAATTTATGGATCATCATGATTATATTCTCTTAACACTATGTATGGATGTACTTAACGCTGCTGTTGCACCGGGTGTTAGTGCTCCATCACCGTTTGGATTAGATCCAACGACTGTACGTACGATACTTCAAAAAGTAACTTCACACCCAAATACTCATTCTTTTGATATTTGTGAAGTAAATCCTTCGCTTGATGAGAACGGACGCACGGTTAAATTAGGTGCTTATTTTGTCTATGAAGCACTTAACAACTTACTTAGGGGGCACGGTTCATGATCGAATTCAATCAAATCACAACAGTATTTCTAGCAGTTGCCCTATTCGCATTGGGTGGCTGGCTTATAAATAAAATCGGTTTTTTAAAGCGTTTTTGTATTCCAGCACCTGTTGTTGGGGGCTTACTATTCGCCGCCTTGGCAACTATTCTAAAGACAACGGACGTATTAGAAATTTCGCTTGATACTTCATTACAAAGCTTATTTATGATTACATTCTTCACAACAATTGGTTTAGGAGCAAGCTTTAAACTTGTTAAGCTGGGTGGGAAATTATTAATTATTTATTGGTTAGCTTGTGGTTTCCTAGCGTTAATGCAAAATGTTATTGGTGTATCACTTGCATCGCTGATGGGTATTCATCCATTAATCGGTATGATGGCTGGTACTGTTTCTATGGAAGGTGGTCATGGTTCCGCTGCAGCATTTGGACAAACATTAGAAGACTTAGGTATTTCATCAGCTATGACAATTGGTGCGGCTGCGGCTACATGTGGTTTAGTCGCTGGTGGCTTAATCGGTGGCCCTATTGTGAAGTACTTAGTTGGAAAATATAATTTAACGCCAGATGTACAAGAAGCTGAAGAAGTTGATTTTGAAAATAAAAATGAACAAATTACATCCGATTCATTCTTTACACAAGTTCTCTTTATTACGTTTTGTATGGCAGTAGGTACGTATGTTGGAACATTATTCTCAGAAACTACTGGTTTCGTACTACCTGGCTATGTTGGTGCAATGTTTGTTGCTGTATTAGTGCGTAATATTATGGATAAATTTAAACCTGAAGCGATAAACATGAAAAGTATTTCTTTAATTGGTGATGTTACTTTAGGTATCTTCCTTTCAATGGCGCTAATGAGCATTAAATTATGGGAAATTGCCGATTTAGCACTTCCACTATTCATCATTGTTTTCGCACAAGTATTCTTTATTGTTGTGTTTAGTATTTTTGTATTGTTTAAGTTACTTGGAAAAAATTACGATGCTGCTGTTATGGTTGCCGGTTTTGCCGGACACGGTCTAGGGGCAACACCAAATGCGATGGCCAATATGTCAGCGGTTGTCCAACGTTTCGGTCCATCTAAAAAAGCATTCCTCGTAGTACCAATAGTAGGTGCGTTTTTAATCGACGTATTCGGTATTCCAATTATTATTACGACAATCAATTTATTTAAATAGATTAGAAAAAGCCGTGCAACTGTCTTTTTATAACAGTTGCACGGCCTATTTTTTTAGCTTATTGATTATTGTAATATTTCACTAACAGTTACAAATTCATAGCCTTGCTTTTGCAAGTAAAGAATTACGTTTTCCAAACCATTTGCTGTCGTTTGATGAATATCATGCATTAAAATAATGCTGCCATCTTTCACTGACGCTTTCACATACGCTAAAATTTTATCAGCATTGCGATGCTTCCAATCAAGTGTATCGATTGACCAAAGAATAGAAGGCATCGTAATGACAGAACGAACTTTATCATTCGTTGCACCATATGGAGGACGGAAAACCGTTGGATATTGACCGATTGATGCATAAATAGCATTGCTAGTTCGATCGACCTCTTGTTTAACATTTGCTGTCGATAAGCTTGTTAACTTTGGATGGTTCCATGTATGATTGCCTATTTCATGGCCAGCCTCATAAACTTTCTTTACGACTGCTGAATTTTTAGTGGCATTTGGCCCAACCATAAAAAATGTAGCCTTTGCATCATATTTCTTTAAAGTCGCTAAAACTTGTGGGGTAACTTTTGCATCTGGCCCATCATCGAATGTTAAAGCCACACGCTTCTTTTCCCCTTTCGCTACTGGTACACCTTTATTGTATACTTTGTTACCAGGTATTTGGATATTTACCAGCTCTGAAGCTTTCACATAGCCCTTTTGTTCACCTGCTTCTACATAGGCCCAGCCAACTAGCGTTGTATATTGCTGAACGACTGTTTTATTGGCAATCGTACCAAGAACCTCGCCACTTGGGCTAGCAGTTAAACGAAGCACAGCGCCATTAGCAGCATTTACTCGTTTTTTTGTCGCAACAGGTTTCTTTAAAGAATTTGTTGCAACATAGCCTGTTTGATGACCATATTGGACAAATGACCAACCTCCAGGTGCTGATCCATATACAAAGATAATACTGTTTTCATTAAGCAGTCCTGCTTTTTGTGCATTTGGACTAGGATATGTAAATAAAGTTGTTCCACCTTTTTGCGTCACTAAATATTTTTCAGATGTAATGCTTACTAATGCTGCCGTTTCTACATATCCCTCTAGCTGTTGAACTTTAATTCGAGTCCATTTCTTATTTACAGGTGTAGCTGTTACATAACTACCTTTCGTTATTTGACCGATTTCGGCACTTTCTACGGAAGGTTCTACATAAACTGCTGTGTCTTTTGCTACAGATTGAATAACGGATGTACCCTCAGCATTTGCAGAAGCATAATCTACAAACACGAAACTGATAAAAAATGTCAAAATAATAGCATAGGGTAAAAGTTTTTTCATTTTTCTACACCGCCCTTTTCATCACAGATGTCTTTTTTCATATGTTTTTTCTGAAAAAATATAGGATTCGACTCTAATTATAGAATAATAGATTATGCCAGAAAATAGTAGGAATCAACTAGTTTTTGTGATTGGAAATTTCTTTATTAACGTTTTTTGGTAGCTAGGATCAACGGCATATTGTTGAAGTGTTAGCTAAAAAAACTTTCACTTTTTCTTCATCCAAAAGATCATTTCCCTGTGGTAGCGTTGGCAATATTGATTCCATTTCAGCAATCAATATATCTCTAGAAATTTCAAACATTTCCCCATCGACCTCAAAACCATAGCCCTTGGCATTTGGAACTAAAATTGCGCCCATCATTGCGTTATTAACAAGTGCATTATCTCTTGCAGTAGATGATGAAAACCATTTATTTAATTGGCGTAGCACCGCCCCTCTTAAATCAAAATGATTGATTGTATCCCCAAGCATGAATACCATGTTAGCTATTTTACCAACTTTCACATGGTCTCTAAAAGGCTACCAAAATGCCTTCTCTGTTTCGGGTACTTGTGTAGTGCACCCTATTAATAAGACGATTGAAACAATTAAAAAAGTTACTAATTTTTTCATATTTTTTTCCTCCTATAACGCATCATACGCTGTAAGAGCATCCTCAATATGGAATGGTGGTGTCCAAGCCTGCCCATTTGCATTAGTCGTAACGAAAATATAATGTTTACCATCTTTTTCGATAATGGAAGCTAAGCAAAGACCAGCTTCAGGTGTATAGCCCGTTTTCCCTCCCAATATTACACCTTCCCCTCCTGGAACTTTCATTAAAAGTGAGCTTGTAATCGTTAATTCATTCGGTACATGAGTTATATAGCTTTTAGAAGTCAAAATTTGATAAAAGGTAGGATTTTTAATAGCATAATGAAACAACTTACTAATATCACGCACACTGGAGACATGAGCGTCATCATGTAGTCCGCTAGCATTCACAAAATGCGTATCGTTCATCCCTAATTCATGCGCTTTATTATTCATTAACGTCACAAATGCTTCTTCACTACCTGCAATCGTATCAGCAAGTGTCCCCGTAGCATCTGCCCCAGAGGCAAGCAGTGTACCATATAATAAATCCTCTATCGTCACAAAATCGCCTGCCATAAAGCCAGCCATCGAAGCATTTTGAGCAGTAAATTTAGAAATCGTTTGTGGTTCAACAATTGTTTGCTTCTGTAGATCAGCACTTACCTCAATAGCAACAATCGCTGTCATAATCTTCGTTAATGATGCAGGATAAATAATGGCATCTGCATTTTTTTCGTATAATACACCTCCTTTTTCATTGAGTAATAAAGCATTTTTACTATGTAACGAAGGTAGCTCTATTTGCGTTTGTTCCGTTGTTGTGTTATTCGTATAATAAAAAAAGATTGCAGCCGCACATATACAGCAAAATAAGACAAATTTTTTCATAAAAAAACGCCCCCCACTCATTATAATAGGAGGCATTTATGAATATTCCTGTAGGAAATTTATGAAGAAATTCTTAAAGCTGGTTTTATTTAATAAAAATGATCAAAATCTGAACAAATTCTCGTTATGTCTTTATTCGCTAATTTAAAAAATACATCCTGAGATACTTCTAACTTCAGTGCATCTTCCTTTTTTAGATCCGCATATAATCCTCGTAAAATGCGACCTGTTAAACCATGTGAGATAACGATCACTTTCGGTACATGTTGAATGTCTTCTAGCCAAGCACTTAGTCTGCTCACTACGGAGTCGTAAGCTTCTCCATTTGGAGCATTAAAATACCAGTTATACACGTCTGTGTTATGGAAAAGATTGGGCCAAGAACTTTCAATTTCTTTCGTTGTTAAGCCAGCCCACTGTCCCACTGCAACCTCGGTTAAACGATTATCTTTTTCAACATTCTTCAAATCATATCCAATTGTTTCACAAATTATTTCAGTGCTTTGCATGGCTCTTCCTAATGGACTTGACACAATTTTCCATTCGTTAGGATCACCAATTAAACTTTTCAACATTTGAGCATTTTGTTGTACTTGATCTACACCAACTTCTGTTAATGGAGAATCGAGCTCTCCTTGGTATCGTCCTTGTGTATTATATTCAGTTTCCCCATGACGTAGTAAGTATATCGTTTGATTCAATATGTTTCCCCCTATAAATTCTCCCTAACTATCACTCATTTTAAAACAATAAAATGATATAGACAAATCCAAAGAACAAACATAATGGACTGTAGATCCAAGTATCGTATCTAGCAAACTGTGAATGTTTTATTTTTTTAAAAAACCCAACATAATTAAAATCACCAATTGCCCGAATAATAAAAATGATAGCACAAACAATGCTTCCGATTTTAGATAAACTATTTGCTCGGAAGCTCTGCAAATAATTACCTTGAACAACAATAATGATACTAGCCAGTAGAATAAGACAGGCTACGAATAATGTTCCCCATATTCTCGGAGTAAATGCAGGTTTATGCTCTCCCTCTCTTACAGGAAGAACAGCGGCAGAACTCCATCGACCTCCAAAAGCCCAATACATATGTAAAAAACTGATAAACCACAGAAAACCTACAGCTAATAATGGTAAAATCGACTTCATATATTTACCTCCAATATTATAATCCTAAAACATACACCACCGTATGTTATGATAATAATTTTGTCCCTTCAGGTTTCTATAACCATATTAGGGACATTTATTATCGTGTATTAAAAGCTCAATCATTTTATCAACATTAAAATTAGGATTTTCTTCAAATCTTGTCATCCATCCTACATACGTTAAATAGGCAAGTCTCGCTCGATCAATGGATTTTGTTTCGTCTACGCCCATTTTTTGATACAATTTTGCAACACAAAAAATTCTTTGTTCTTCAATATCCACTAAACGTGCTGCAACAACCGGATCATATTTAGCCCAAGTATAAATACCATTCTCGATTTTTTTATCTCGATTAAAACTAATCTGTAATAGCTGTTCTAATGAGGCATCCTGTTGCTCCATACTTTGAACAATCAGCTTCGTCGCATGTATTTCCCAATAGTCGAGCATAGAATCTAGTAGCTCTTGACGGTCACGAAAATAGTGATAGAAGCTCCCTTTGCTTATTTTTAGCCATCGAGCAAGTGCTTCAATGCGAACTTTATGTATTCCTTCATCAGCTAATTGTTGTAATCCTGCTTTTATCCAATCTTCCCTCGTTAATTGCATGTCATCTCTCCAGTAAGATACGGTAGCGTATGTTTTGTGTTAGATTAGGATCATCACCATAACGTATGGTTGATTTCCGTTCCGATTTGGTGCTTTCCTAGGGGCGTCCAATCAGCTTATATACAAGGCAGACGTCTTAACAAATATCATCCACAACTTTTGATGATGAGCCTTATATTACTACTTTTTCATTTTTTGTCAATTATTCAATCTGTTTATTTTTATGAATTTTAAAGTTGTTGTTAATCGTAATATTTATAGTCATTATCCTTGGTAAAATACAAGCACATACTAATATAATAGCTATAAGCTTTTTCATTTTCTTCCCCTCATTTCTATGTGGAAAAGGCCAATTTTTATACATAGCTTAGCCACAGACTGTAGACAAACGTTAATTTTGTTTACATAAAGCTGTTTGGTAATTTAATTGGCGGCCCCCGCCATATATACTATTTTGATTTCGGATTGTCAACTCCTCCTGCGATGAGGAACCGTTGATTTTCGCGGAGAGCGCCAACTCGGTGTGAAGATCAACCTTTTTCTATTGCTACAAATTAATTTATTCTTTTATTAACAAGCTGAGACCAAATTCTCGAAGATTACTTTGGCCATTAACACAATAACTAAAATGTATTATCAAATAGATTTTCCGCAATGCCCAGTAAAATATCTTCCTCTGTAAATTCCATTAATTCTTCTTTCGTAATATTTTTCTGTTGAATTAGACGATTTGATTGAATGGTCACAAGCTTTTCAAATAAGTTTCGTATATAACGACCGTTTGAGAAGTTTGGAATCGATTCGACGGGAATTTGATGTAATTGGGCCTTCATATGATGTGCGAATGCCTCACCATACTGATAATCATTATTTTTACATAGCATGGCAAAAATATTATAAAGCTCATCCGTGCTAAAATTATCAAACTTCACAAAATGATTGAAGCGTGATTTAAAACCTGGATTAGCAAGCAAAAATTCTTCCATAAGCTCTGTATAACCAGCAACGATGATCACTAAATCATCACGTAAATCCTCCATCGCCTTTAATAGACTATCAATCGCTTCTTTACCAAATGCATCCTGCTTATCATTGATTAGTGAATAGGCTTCATCAATAAAAAGCACGCCGCCCTTCGCTTTATTCACAACTTCCTGTACTTTCAAAGCCGTCTGGCCAACATATCCCGCTACTAAGCCCGCACGATCTGTTTCCACAAAATGTCCACTTGAGAGTACGCCAAGATGCTTATATATTTGGCCTATTATTCGTGCCACTGTTGTTTTTCCAGTGCCTGGATTCCCAGAGAACACAAGATGATATGTTATTGGGAAGCTTGTTAAGCCATGGTCGACACGCAAGCTTTGGATTTTAATGAAGTTGATAAGATTATGTAATTCCTTCTTGGCATTTGGAAGACCGACAAGTCCATCTAGCTGCTTCTGTAATTTTTCAATCTCTCGCTCTATTTCTGGTGTTATTCGTAAACGTTCACCGTTGATGAATTCACCACTATAAATGATCTTCCCTTCTTCATTAAAATAATCTCCTCGACCATGCTTTTCTCCATTTACAAGTTCCCCGATAAAAGAAGCCTGTCCATTAGCATAATAAAGCGTACCGTGTCCTGTCATAGCATCCTCTTTAAATTGCCCCTCCGCTTCGAGAATACCTTGTCTGGAATAGATTTTTCCTTTTCCATGCTTCATATCCTCAAAGAAATAGCCTTCATACTGCAGTGTTATTACACCATTTGTAAGCTCCTCAGCACTTGGCGACTCTGGTGCATAGTAAAGCTTTCCTGCTCCTTGCATATGGTGCCATATAAAATCACCTTCATATTGTAAAAAACCACTTGGATAGTATTGTTTTCCCTTGCCTTTCTTCATACCATGGACAAAATCACCCTCATATTGCGGCTGATTTAAATGTGGATACTGTGTACGAAGCTCTTTAAATGGGGCGATACTATCTTCCTCAAAATACAAAATTCCGTAACCATCCATTAAGTCATTGCGAAAATGTCCCTCATAATAGACCTTACCATCTTTATATAAAAGACCATTACCTTGTTTTTTATTTTGAATAAATTCGCCCTGATAAATCCTTTGTCCTTTTAAATACATGATGCCATTACCTTGCTTCATATGATTAACGAATTCACCCTCGAATAACAGTTCACCTTCCTGATCAAATAGCGTACCCTTCCCATCATAGATGTCATGTCCAAAGTCGTTTTTCTTCACACCGCCACGATACATTAATGTACCGTCTGGATAAAATATCTCTTTTTCTTCATGATTATGTGTCATTTTATTGCCATCCTTTATCAATTCAGTATATGCTCAATTATAGCGTGGAAAAGAATACATATGTGCGAATTTTTTGAATTTAAGGAGTTTAACATGAAAAAAAGATATAAAATATTAATCGGCATCCTATTACCTCTTATCATTTTATATGTTTCAACACTACTACTAACTCGTGATTCATCTTTTAATAAGGAGGTAATTGAACAACTTGATATTGAGCAAATTAAGGAAATTGAAATGATCCGGGCCTCCGATGACAAAACAATCACTTTTACAGATACAGCTAAAATCAATTTACTTATGCAACAATTTAAAGATCAGCCACTTCGAAAAGCATATTTTCCCAATTCGAAATATGACGAAGCTTATTGGTTAACGTTACGTATTAATGATAAACGTGAAGTTGGTATACGATTAGATGACTCAAAACATTTATTTGTTTATTTATATGAGGAAAACTATATGAAAGATTACAAGCTTTTAGATGATTTTAATATGGCCTTTATCGAGGAATTTTTTTGAGAAATAGATAAGCATACAAAAACTAATACATTCTTAATAGTAAAAATCCGCTTCGATTCTCTGCCCAGCATGGCACAAATCTACGCGGATTTTTACCTTATTTCATAGAATAACTTTTAGCATACTTTATTTATTGACCGTTTCAACTTTTATATAGCTATAATTTTGCTGCATCGATTGAATCGTTTCAATGATCTCTTCTCTAAGCTCAATTGGCTCTAGCACCTCAATGTTCGCCCCTTGGCTCAGCAGCCACATTTTAATACCATGTCCAAAAACTTCTGCTTCAAATAAATGTTGCCTATCTTTTTGGGATAATATTTTTGCTGTTGGTAAGCGATCTAATACAGCCTGCGGGGATGTTCCTTTAAATATAAATTTCATACGCATCAGCTCGCCAGCATGCATAAACTGAATGCGCTTACGAAACTCTCCTTCTTGAAAACGCTCGGCATAGGGTATTTGAAATTTCTTATCGAGCTCATGAAAATGTTGTATACGATCGACTCTACAGACAATGGGCAAATCCTTTTCATGCTTATTATCATAAGCAATTAAATAAAAGTAGTATTCTGAGAAAATGACGGCGAGTGGTTTTAAAATCTTTTCTGTAGAAATCGTTTCACCTTCACGTAAATAATCAATTTTAATGATTTTCTTTTTTTGAATCGCCTCTGAAAGAACCCAAATTAAATGCAATAGAGACTTTTTATGATTTAAATCTACGTATAAATGCTTTTCGTTTAAAATAATATTATGAATAAATTCCTGCTTATCGGGAGCAACAATAGAAATAAGCTTATCTATAATATCGCTCATTTCAGATTTTAGCAGTGCTCTTGATTCGATGAGAATTTTAACAATCGCTAAAACTTGCTCCTTCGATAAAATACTTTCTTCTTTATTTGTCAGCCTGTACACCTTTTCTGTCCGAACATATTCTAAATGGTAACCTAATTTAGCTTTTTCCAAATACGCTCGAATTTCATTCAAATCCCGTTGTATGGTTTTTTCACCAACATTATGTGTAAATGCTTCTTGCTTTTTGTTAATTCCTTGACCATCCATCAATCTGTCAAACATCGAAATGACACGATAGCCTTTATTTTGTTGTGAATCTACCATATATCCCACTCTTTCTTCATCGTTACTTCCCCATTATACAAAATGAGTTGGACACTATTAGTCCTTTTAACTATAAAATTCCTAAATTATTGGTATAATTGGTACTGGTTCATCACCAAAAGTTGTGAACTGTGGCTGATGTTGCTTTGTAAAAAAGTTGGTTTATATAGGAGCTTCGAACGTTGATTTAATGACAGAAGAAAAGCCCTCATTTTGAAAATCTACATGAGAGCTTTTTAGTAACCTTATGTATTATTTTGTAATAAATTCGGAAGTCGAATGTTCAACAATTGTAACCTTTAACAGAACAGACTCCTCATAGTTATGCTAATTTGCTGAAGTAATCATTTTTCAGTGATTCTCAAATCTAGTTTTCACCTTATTTTATACGTCTTTCAAGTTCTCGAATGAATCCTTCTTGGTCAACTGGTGAAATTTTCACTTCTCCTAGCATAACTTTATCAGATAGAATCGCAATTCCCTTGGAAGATGACAATAAATTAAAACCTGTAAGTATATCCATCAAACCATTTAATTCTCTATAAGAACTAATATCTATATATTTAATCCGGGTAAATAAACAACCTGCTCGCAAATATAAATGTTCTTCCTCGAATCGATAGACAATATCAATCGCTATCCAAAAAAGAAAAATAATTAAAACTAAAAATATACTGGATATTATATAAAAATCCATCATTGTGAAATTCTTTCTATCTAACAAGAGTGGTAAAGATAATACTATGAAAAAAACAGAATCCTAAATTGCAATTACAAGTTGAACACTTTTTTTTAAAAACACCCCAGAGGTTCCTTTGTCTTCTGTTTGTCGG
>NZ_LIYL01000018.1:0-262846 GCF_001278875.1 Lysinibacillus sp. FJAT-14222
TAAAAGCGTATCATTTCCGAGGACGTAAGAAAGGTGCACGTCAAATTAAAATGACGTTAGAGAATCAATATGGGATTACATATAACTTAAAACGTATTCGCCGCATTATGAAGAAATTCGAGATTGTATGCCCAATTCGAAAAGCGAATCCGGCACGTAGAATGGCCAAAGCGACAAAAGAACATCGTACATGTCCAAATGAATTACAACGTAACTTTAAACAAGGTGTAGCAGGAAAAGTATTATTAACAGATATCACGTATTTGACGTACGGAAACGGCAAACGTGCTTATTTATCAACGATTAAGGACGCTGAGACAAACGAAATTTTAGCGTATGAAGTATCTGCTTCATTAAGTATGGATATCGCGCTCAATACACTTCGTAAATTGAAGCGAAATCACCACCATTTAACGAAAGATGCATTTATTCATTCAGATCAAGGATTCCATTATACGAATCCAAAATTCCAGAAANCCAGAAACTTGTAAATGGGACTAGGGCAATCGATGTCACGCCGAGGAAACTGTTGGGATAACGCCCCTCAAGAATCCTTCTTCGGTCATTTTAAAGATGAAACCAATCTGAAAGAGTGCGAAACATTAGAAGAAGTAAAACGAGAAGTGAAAAGTTATATGATGTATTACAACCATTATCGAGGGCAATGGAACTTGAAAAAGCTGCCGCCTGCAAAATACAGACAGCAGCTTCAGAAGGTTGCCTAGCTTTTTTTCAAAATGTCCTTTACAAAGGGTACACTTTAAAGTTATGAATCAGCTTTTACTATAAACTCTATATAATTAACTTATTCTAGTATGCTTTTGTGCTGCTATTAAATGGTGAATTTATCCATCTCTGCTCTTAGTGCATCAGCAACAGCATTTAGGTCTTTAGCTTTCTCGGAGACAGTCTCGATGCTTTTAAACTGTTCATTTGCGGAAGCGGAAACTTGCTCTGTACCAGCAGAGGTTTCTACTGCAGAAGCAGATATGTTTTGTACGGCACTAATGATTTGCTCCTTGCGTTCATCCATCTCATGAGATAAATGTTTCACCTCTTGTGCCACTTCACTCGTTTGATCAAGAGCTGCCTTTATTGTATTAAAGATCTCACTAGTATCCTCTGTAGCTTTTGCATTTTGTTCAACAATGCTAAGGCTCGTACCAATTTCCTGTACAGCACTTTTAGAAATATCTTGAATTGCGGAGATTTTGTTTTTTATATCTTCAGTAGCTATAGATGTTTGTTCCGATAATTTTCGAATTTCATCAGCAACAACTGCGAAACCTTTCCCTGCTTCGCCCACGCGAGCTGACTCAATGGATGCATTTAAAGCCAATAAATTCGTTTGAGTTGCGATATCTGTAATTGTATTGACAATACTTGATATATCAGATGAAGTTTTATCTACTTCTTGAACGATGTCACTTACCTGTTGTGAAGACTCACGATTCTTCTCTGACCAAATAGAGAGTTGGTTGACGGTTTCTACACCTTGATTACTTAAATGATCAATATCCTCTGTCATGGAAGCGATCATCTCAGTGCGCTCAATAACACGATCAATGTTTCCAGAAAGTTGATCTAATTGTTCAGCGCTTTTTTCTGTATCGTGAGCTTGTTCTTCTGTAGCTTTTGCTATTTCATTAATGGCTAAGCTAATTTCGTCAGTCGTACGTACCGTATCATCTGCTATTTGCATGAGAATCTTGGAGGAATCTGATAACTCAGAGCTAGTATTATGTATGTTGACGGTAACATTCTTTAATGCCGATCGCATGCTAGAGACACCTTTTGCCATGAGACCAATCTCGTCTTGATGATTTAATAGCTTCTCTAATTCTGGATTTTCAGTAAAGTCTAAGCTTGCAGTTTGATGAATGACATTTTCAAGATTCTTAATGGCAGAAACAATACGACCAATAATCCACCACATTAACGCTCCTATAATTAAAAAACTTACTATCCCTGTAATAATCTGATAGCCTAGCACAGAGTTTGTAATAGATTGAATACCGGTTTCGGGTACCCCGATGTCAATAACTCCATAAAGTTCGCCATCTTTATAGACAGGCTCCATTATGTCATATGTCCATATATCTTGAACTTCAGCATACCATCTTGTGAATTGCTTTTTTCCGTTTTTAGCACCATCGATTGTGTATTCATCCTCATACACTTTTCCTAATTTTCCTTTATCACTATGCGCCACCGCTTGAGCATTTTTATCAATGACAATAGCATAAGTCACATTTTCTTGCTGTGCTTTTGACTCCACAAAATCTTGTAATGATGGAATGGGGTCACTCTCAGAATTTAATATGGCTTCTGCTTGTTTTGCAACTTCATAGACCTGTTCATTGGCTTTCTCAATTAAAACTTCTTTACTATTTTTCCCAACAATCCACACACCTAATACGGAATTGAGTACAGACGACAATAACAGCAAACCTAATGTAAAAAACAATAATCGTCGCTTAATACTTTTGTTTTTCATATAGTTTCCCCTTTTGAGTTTTATGGCTCTTTATACCCATAAAAACTCTTTAATTTCTTAAAGTATTATGCAAAAATAACGAAATGTCAATAATAAATTGCGAAACTTGTTACTCAATTCTTGACAAAATGAGGTATAATAGTCCCTTCTTTTTTTTGAATTATGAAGCTTTAAACAGATTGTAAATACCTGTTTTGGGAGATTAAATAGTAAGCTGATAATTTATGATAATAGAGAAACTTTTTATGCAAGAGGAACCAATATAAATCCGATAGAGGAAAACCGTTGTTAATTTAGTATATCAATATAGTGTTTGGAATAAGAAAAACAATTAAGTTTAAATAGTAAGGGCTATGAAAAATATATCGCAAATGTGCTTTTTCTTGTATTTATCGGTAATAAAGCGTGCAGGAATTTATAATATCTCCTTTATATTTCTAATTATATGGTATAATATGGATTAAAATTACAGGGTTATAAGGGGGATTGTTTGATGAAAAGGTATACGGTTTTTGCATAGCAAAGGCTACTGCAATATAAGATAAAGCAAAAATAGCCTTTGCTCTTCCTAAAAAATATTAACATTTAGGAGTGCGAAATGAGCTATAAAAAAGCAAAGCATATTCTACCAGATGAGTTGCTAGAGTTAATACAAGAATATGTTGATGGTGAGTATATTTATATACCGCGAAAAGCAGAATATAAAAAAAGCTGGGGATCCAGTACTGCGACAAGAAAAGAAATGGATGTAAGAAACGCTAATATTTATAACGATTATCTATCGGGAATGAATACGGCTACTTTGGTTGAAAAATATTATTTGTCATCAAAGAGTATCCAAAGAATTGTTCTAAAAGAGAAAAGAAGAAAATAGGCCAGTGTGGTTTTACCGCATTGGCTTATTTTCTTTTATGAAATATGTATGAGGTTTTTTCAGGCAATCTAGGCTAGGTATAATTTAATCAGCTTCTTTTGAATTTTCATCTTTAGATTATTTTGATATTCATTCAAAAAAGGAGAGAGAAAAATGAACTTTACCGAATTATTAGGAACCTCTTTTCCAACAGTACAAACTGAACGCATTATATTAAGAAAGTTGAAGTTGGAGGATGCTCCTGCGTTATTCAATTATTATTCAAATGAAAATGTATATCGTTATCTTGATTGGGATGGACCTGAAACTTTAGAAAAAAGTTATGAAGTAATTCATTTTTGGAACAAAGGCTATGATAAAGGTTGGATTATTCGTTTTGCTATTGCTAACAAAGAAACGGATGAAGTTATTGGTACCATTTTCTTGAGTGAATTTGCAGGCAAACGAGCTGAAATTGGCTATGAATTATCTGAAGAGTATTGGCATCGTGGTATTATGTCGGAAGCTGTTAAAGAAGTATTATCAATAGGATTTAATCAGTTAGGTCTAGTAAGAATACAGGCAATTGTCACGGAAGAAAACATAGCTTCAAAGAAGTTATTGTCGAAATTCAACTTTAAGGAAGAAGGCTGCTTAAGACAGTTTGAATGCCATAGTGTTACGGGTGAATGTAAAGATATGTTGATCTATAGTTTGTTGCATACCGAGTTTTCAAAAAAGAATGAAGGGATTTGATCCTTATTTCAGTTAAATATCAACAAGAACTAGGAGATGGAAGGAGAGCAGCATTATCATTATATTCTCTACAAAGATGAATGGGAAAGTATTAAATAAGCTTATGAGGGGATGAGTTAGCTTGGGAATATCAATTAATAGCTTACGAGAAAGTGACGCAGAAGAATTATTTCAGTTTGAAATGAATAATAGACTATTCTTTGAACAAATGGTACCTAGTCGTGGAGAAGATTATTATAATTTTGAAACGTTTAAAATAAGACATAAAGAGCTTTTAGCAGAACAACAAGAAAATAAATCAAAATTCTACTTAATAAGAGATAACTCAGGCAATATTATTGGAAGAATAAATTTAGTAGATATAGATACACCGAATGATATAGCAGAAGTTGGTTATAGAGTAGGTAAAGAATATGGTGGAAAAGGGATAGGGGCAAAAGCCTTAAAACTACTTTTAGAAACAGAAATTAGTGTGAAAAAAATTAAAGCAAAAACAACAACAAATAATATTGCCTCTCAAAGGGTTCTTGAAAAGAATGGTTTTAAACAAGTGTGTATAGATGATGATGAGTTCGAAATGAATGGCCAAAAGCTACAGTTTATCGAGTACCTTTTGAAACTCTAAAAGCCATGGTGTCTTCTGTTGGTCTTGATGGATAATAAAAATCCTAAGAGGGGTGGTTGAAAGACAGTGTTTGAACGAATCATGATACTTTTTTCAATTATTGCAGCGATACTTTTGTTGATCATTACGGCAAGCTATATTATTCATCAAATACAATTATCAAAGGAAGATAAATTATTTAAGCCAACAGGGAAGATGGTAGAAGTGAATGGTCATCAAATGCATGTGTACATAGAAGGAAACGGAAAAGAAACGCTTGTCTTTATGTCTGGGGGAGGCACGAGTTCACCTGCTTTAGATTTTAAATCATTATATTCCTTGTTAAGCGATAAATATAGAATCGTTGTCGTTGAAAAGGCAGGCTATGGCTTTAGTGACATTACAGATTCTAACCGTGATATTGATGCTATTTTACAAGAAACAAGAGAATCTCTTTTAAAATCAGGTGTTGAAGGACCATATATTCTATTTCCTCATTCGATGTCTGGAATTGAGGCATTGTATTGGGCTCAAGTCTATCCGAATGAAGTTAAGGCAATTATAGGATTGGATATGGCTGTTCCTGCTGCATATAAAGATTATGATATAAATATGCCTCTAGTTCATTTAAGTGCCTTTGCTGCTAATATTGGTTTTACTAGATGGATTCCAAGCCTTTCTGAAAGTGATGCTATAAAATATGGGACTTTGACAGACGAGGAAAAAGAATTGTATAAAGTGATTTTTTATCGTAGAACGGTAACTAAAAATATGGTGAATGAAATTAATCATATTAAGGCAAATGCTGAAAAGGTAGGAGCGGTTGGAATCCCAAATGTTCCAATGCTCTTGTTCTCTTCAAATGGTCAAGGGACAGGTTGGAATGAAGATGAGTGGAATGGATTTCAAAAGGAGTTCATGAGTAAGCATAAAGAAGGCACATTAATAAAATTAGATTGCTCACACTATATTCATGATATTGAATTTAAGCGAATAGCCGATGAGTCAGAAAAATATATAGAGAGTTTAAATCGTTAATTTATGTAGAATCTGCAGAGCGTGTTTTGAAAAGAACATGCTCTGCTTTTATGGGAACAAAAATTTTGTACATACTTGCAGTTAAATAAAACTCCAATCACACTATTTTTTAAAACTCAAAGTGATCCCAGATATAATGTAAGGAATTGACAATTTAATATATTCCTCTGGGGATATATCCATACTATTTTTTCTCCATTCTACAGAAGCACCGTAAATTCCCCAGCTTAGTATGACAGCGGTAGTTTTTAGGGCCGCATCCTCGTTCACATTATTTTGTTTTAATAACAACTTGTAAAAAACGATTTCGAGATGTTCCCTAATAATACGGGAAATGGTATCTTCGTATCCTCTATGACAACGATAAGATAAAGATTTTTGAAAGTCCGTTATGGCTGTGAAAATTTGAATAATCGATTCTTCATTGAGTTCACTTTTTTCGAAGATACTCCAATTTAAATTAACTAATAATACTTCTGATAATACCTTTTCCAATAAGTCATATATATCTTGAAAGTGATAATAGAACGTTGCGCGATTAATCATAGCCTCTGTCGTAATATCTTTAACAGTAATATCCTTAAATTCTTTTTTACTTGAAAGTTCAATGAAAGAATCCATAATTAATTTGCGAGTACGAAGAACACGAAGGTCAGTCTTTGATTGAGTCATTTTGTTGTATCACTCCTACTTTTTAAACAATTTCTTCGATGTGTTGTATATACGACAAATTGAAAGAATTATTGGTACTGATGATCTTCATTATTTACTAAAATACGAGTATAAAGCAAATATGCTTTTTAAAAAAATGATACAGCAAAGTATTGATATTAATAAAGACATGAAAATGAAAGTGGTGAATATGATGACGAACAATAATAATTTAATCTGTGATCTAGAAACAGGAATGTGTGGTGTTTCAGAAGATGATGAAATGCAGGTAATTGATTTCAATCAGAAAAGTAAATCGATTGATTTATATTATGTGACAGATCCAATCTGCTCGCACTGTTGGGCATTAGAGCCAGTTCTGCGGCGCTTTGTAGAGCAGTACGGCCATTATGTCAATTTCCATACTACAATGGGAGGTTTGCTAGAAAAATGGACTGGTTTTGCTGATGTATCTAATGGTATATCAAGTCCATCAGATGTTGCTGGACATTGGAGAGAGGTTGGCGAGCATAGTCGTATGCCGATTGATGGAACGCTTTGGTTTGAAAATCCTATTCAATCATCTTATCCTCCCTCTAGAGTCTTTAAAGTGATTCAACAGCAAAATGAGGATTTAGCAAATATATTTTTGCGTCGTACAAGAGAAGCCGTTTTCGTATTTAATCAAAATATTGCAGAGAAGTCTGTTTTATTTGAAATCGTTAATCATCTTGGACTTGATGGAGAAAAGGTTTTAAAAAAGGCTGAACTACCGATTGGACAGCAATTATTAACTGAAGATTTTGCGCTAGCTTCACAACTAGGCGTTAGAGGATTTCCAACCATTATCATGTTGAACGAAGAAAATAAAGGTGTGAAAATTGTTGGTAGCCGAACGTTAGATTCTTATATTGCTGGACTAAAGCAGGTTCTTAGTTTAGATGAACTACAGCCAAAACAACAACCGGCACTTTTGAGTTTGCTAGAGAAAGAAAAGCTTCTTTTTTCGAAAGAAGTTGAAGTGATGTATGATATTGAACAAAAAGATATCAACAAATTTGTTGATAAAGAGCTTTCATCAACAGCTTATGATGCGAAAGAAATACTTGGTGAAACTTATTTTGTAAATAAATAAAAGAGTCACTTTTGTATAAAACTAATTGTAATTAATCAAAAAGGGAGTTTTAATCATGAAATATTTATTGCAAGTTGATTTTACAATGGACGGGCCATTCGGTGAAGAAATGTCCGAGGCATTCGTTGATTTAGCGAAAAGTATTAACGAAGAGTCAGGTATGATTTGGAAGATTTGGACCGAGAATGCGGCGACTAAAGAAGCTGGTGGGATATATTTATTTGAAACCAAAACAGATGCTGAGAAATATTTAACTATGCATTCAGAACGATTAACAAGTTTCGGTATTACCGATATTCGTGGGAAGATATTCGAAGTGAATGAGGCATTATCAACAATTAATAAAGCTCCAATCAACTAAATATTTTAAAACAGAAAACATGGGATTGGAATTTAGCAATCTCATGTTTTCGCTTTTTTGTTTTCAAATAATAATTTATGACTTGCAAAATATGTCCATTGTGTATATATTGTATATAAAGTATATATACATTATTTCAAAAAGGAGCATTTGCCTTAAAGAGCTCAAGGAAATGCTTACATTATTGTATAGGAGGATGGATGATGGAAAATGTTATTGAATTACAGCATGTTCATAAATCTTTTAAAGGATTTCAAATAAAGGATTTTTCTATTAACGTAAAAAAGGGCTTTGTAACTGGATTTATCGGGGGAAATGGTGCAGGGAAATCTACAACAATAAAATTGATTATGAACTTACTAAGGCAGGATAGTGGTACTGTTTCAGTGTTTGGGATGGATTATAAGAAGCATGAAAAAGAAATAAAGGAACGTATTGGTTTTGTCTATGATGAAAATGTCTTTTATGAATATGTAACGTTAAAGGATATGAAAAGGATTATTAAACCAGCCTATAAAAACTGGGATGATGACGCTTTTCAACGTTATGTCGATCAGTTCGAACTACCACTAAACAAAAATATGAAGACCTTTTCGAAGGGAATGAAGATGAAAGCTTCGTTAGCCATAGCTCTAGCTCATCATGCAGAATTAATTATTATGGATGAGCCAACTGCGGGGCTCGATCCGATATTTCGTAGAGAGCTACTAAATATTCTACATGAATTAATGCAAGATGAAGATAAAACGATTTTCTTCTCGACACACATAACAACAGATTTAGATCGAATTGCGGATTATATTACCTTTGTTCATAATGGCGAGCATATATTCACGAAGGAATTTTATAAGATTGAAGAGGAGTATGCCATTGTTAAAGGGACATTGAATCTATTGGATCAGGAAACGGAACGAGAGTTTGTTGCAATCCGAAAAACGAATACAGGCTTTGAGGCATTAACGGCTGATAAAAATCGTGTGGTAAACATATTTGGGGATTCTGTCATTGTGGAAAAGCCAACGCTTGAAGATATTATGTTCTATACGAAAAAGGGGTGGTAATGGGATGGTTAATCTAATACTTAAGGATGTTTTAATACAAAAGAAATTAATTTTATTTTACATTGCTACCATTATACTTTATTTATTTATAGATGTGTCTCTAGTAATGATAGGATTCTTATATAGTATGGCGTTTATTACTATGTCCTTTTCTTACGATGAAAAAGATAACGCTAATATTTTGCTTAATTCATTGCCATATACGAGAAAGGAAATTGTTAGTTCGAAATATATAGGCTCGTTGGTGCATACATTACTAATTATATCCATTACTTATATAGGTAATTTCTTCTTAAACGGAAAAGAGGTATTGTTTTTATGGAAAGATATATTGCTAATTATCGGTCTTGTTACGGTCGCTTTGTCATTTATACTGCCAATCTGTTATAAATTTAAAACACAATCTTTAATGATTGGTGTAGGTACTTTATTTGGTATATATATGGTAGCCATTAAATTTTTACCCCCTAGTCTTAAGGAGACATTAAAAAAACCGATACAAAAGTTCATGACTTTACAAGAAACGCAAATGTATTTTGTAGCTATCCTTACGATCATTATTTTATATGTTGGATCGTGGCTAGTATCTATTCGTATATATACGAGAAAGGTTTTTTAAAATAAAACAGCTTGAGCCCAGTGATGTAGGCTCAAGCTGTTAAAGTGCGCTTAAATACAAGGTCCCATATAATAAAATCTGAGTATCGGTGATGTAACAAATAACAGTATACAAGCTTTTAACTTATTCAATAAACCTAAGATAATTTTCGTGAGGCAGAAAATTATACTCAAAACAATAGACAATGTAATCTTTATGTGGAAAGACATTATAAATCTGAATTGCTTTATATTTCCCTGAATGTCCAAGCGTAAGTACAGCTGACGAATAATTAGCATGGTGAAATATACATCTAAATGCTAACGGAATAATCAACGTCATCTGTGCTGATCACATAAAAATAAAGAAGAGGTATTTGCATGCAAATTATTATTTCAAACAGTTCAAAGGAGCCGATTTATGAGCAGATTCATGCTCAAATCAAAAAGCTTATTCTAACAGGTGACTTACAAGAGGGGCAGTCATTGCCGTCTATGCGCCAACTTGCAGAGGATTTAGAAATTAGCGTTATTACAACAAAACGTGCTTATGAAGAGCTAGAGAAAAACGGGTTTATTTATTCTATTGTGGGAAAAGGTTCGTTCATCTCAGAACAAAATAAGGAAATGATGAGAGAAAGAAAAATAAAGGTAGTCGAAGAAAATTTGTTGATCGCTATCCAAAACGCGAAAGAAATGAATATTAGCTTAGCAGAACTCAAGGAAATGCTCACACTATTATATTCAGAGGATGAGTGATAAAGACAGCTACTGAAATCGAGCAGCAAACATATTTTTGAGATACGGTTGGTAAAAAAGCCTACGCTCGAAGATAGATGCATTATACGAAAAAAGGGTGGTAATTGTATGATTAACCTAATACTTAAGGATGTTTTAATACAGAAGAAATTAATTTTATTTTACATTGCTACTATAATAATCTACTTATTGGCAGGTACATCCCCCCAAATATTTTTGGGATTTCTGTATAGTGTAATATTTATACTAAATGCTTTCGCTTACGATGAAAAAGACAACGTTAATATTCTGCTCCTTTCGCTACCGTATACGCGAAAGGAAATTGTTAGCTCAAAATATATAGGTGCACTGATATTTACAACAATATTTATATTCATCATTTATATTGGCAATTTCTTCTTAAATGGAAAAGAGACCTTGTTTATATGGAAAGAAATGCTGCTTATTATTGGTCTTGTTATGATCGCTATGTCATTCATGTTTCCATTTTCCTATAAATTTAAAACGCAATATTTACTGATTGCTTCAGGTGCTTTATTTGGTATCTATTTGTTAACAATTAAATTTTTTATTCCTAATTTCAATAGTAAATTAGGAGAATTAATGCAGAGATTCTTGACTTTACAAGAAACGCAAATGTATTTTATAGCTAGCATTACGGTTATTATTTTATATATTGGGTCGTGGTTATTGTCTATTTTTATATATGAGAGAAAAGCTTTTTAAAATAAAACGGCTTGAGCTCAGGCTCAAACCGTTTTTGTACGCTTAAACGCAAGCTTCCATAGAACGAAATTCGTGATGACAAGCACGAGTAAGTAAATGATTGCCCCATAAGAAACATGAGCTGTCAGGAAGTAATGCAGTCCAGCCAGAACACCTAATGGGATAAGCAATATAACAGTTTTCCAGCTCTGGGCATCGCCAACTTCATTATAGGGCTTTGTGAAAGGAATCTTGCTTCCCATGCCGATGTAACAAATGACGGTGTACATGCAGCTTGCCACTAAAACACTCAGTAAATCTGGGATAATTCTCGTACCATAAATGAAGCAGAAAATGATACTTAGAACAATATATAACGGACTATACAACTTAATCAAAAATGCTTTTAAGCTACCTTTTTTCAAGTCTGTATAATCTTTGATTGGAAAGACTTTATAGATCCAAGCGGCTTTATATTTTCCCGAATATCCGAGCAAAAGCACAGCTGACGGAATAATTAGCATGCTGAAATAAATATTTAAATAACTCATGCTAACGGTATAATCAATAGCTTCGGACCTTGAAAAAGAAAACATAAAAATAAATGGAATGACAAAAGAAAATCCTAAAGATGGATATACTTTTAGTTTAAACTCTCGCTCCTGTTTCATCATAAGGGAGGCGAAGCGGTAGAAAGCTCTTTCTTCATTCGTTCTACAAATGGTTTTTAACAAAAGCGTTTTAAGTCGATTGTTCTTTTCTTTTTTCGATTTGCTTGTGTTTAATAGTTTTTGCAGATTACGTTCAAAGGTTGGAATTAGCTTTAGGTAAAGCCATATCGAGATGATTGGCATGACGACAGCCAAAATACTGAATATCACTGTAAATAAAGAGACGTCACCGTTTAGCAGTAACTCATAAGGAGCGGCAAACCACATAGGAATGAGAAAAACACTCCACCAATGAAATGTTACAACCATATCAAAATTGACGAATTCAAAGGATCTAATAAGAACTTGATAGCCAATCATCAGCATTAAGGATAAGCCAATTTGTACATAATTGATGATATCTTTCAGCTTTTCTCCATCAAAGAATCTTAAAATAGCAATATATAAAACAGCCGTTAAAACAACAATAAAAATATTAATTAAAACTAGTAAGAGCAACGTTAAAATAAAGAATACAATTCCTTGTCTGAATAGGCCAACGACTAGGGAGATGGCTGTAAAAGCAATCGTTAAATACGTTAAGTAGATGAAAATATGCATAAACTTGGCCGCATTGATCGTTCTAGCAGAGATAGGCTTGGTCGAGAGAATGCTTCTGTCCCGTACATCCAAAAGTACGGAAGAAAAATCAGAAATCAATGTTGTCATGATGATAAAAATAATCATGGCATAAGCAATACTCATCTGGAAAAGATAGTTTTGACCAAATCCCATAAAAGGAATTAACATAAGCCCAAATAAAACATAAATCCATAAAGATTTGATGTAGCCGTATTTTTGCTCTTCCTTGTTTTTATTGGATGCTTGGTTAAATATTGTTGGTACTTTGCGTTCATCCATTGTTAGTTTAATATGGAGGATCTTTCGCATGATTTCGTAATCGACACCCATTTTCACAAAGATAAATTGAATTTTATCAAGCACTTGTAGGATTTTGAAATCTTTCATGATCATACCTCTTGTACAATAGAAACGAATTTCTCACCAATTTCCTGATGATCATGGAAGCCTGTCAATTGGTTGAAAATTCTTTCCAGAGTTCCTTCAGTATTGTCTGCCTGTAGTTGAGCAAATGTCCCGTCGGCAGCGATTTTTCCATCATTCAACAGGATGATGCGACTACTGATTTTTTCGACAACATCCATGATATGAGAGGAATAAAATATCGTTTTTCCTTGGGCAGCCAATTGAGTCAAAATCTCCTTGAAGATCATTACACTATTCGCATCCAGCCCATTAATTGGTTCATCCAAGAACAGAAGATCTGGATTATGTATAAGGCTGGCGATAATCAGCAGTTTTTGCCGCATTCCTTTTGAATAAGAAGATATTCTTGCATGATACGCTTCTCCAACACCGAATAATTCCATTAAGGATTTTGATTTATCAGCAGCGACTTCTAATTCAAGTCCATACAGCTGGCCGATAAAGGTTAAATACTCATAACCAGTTAAATTATCATAAACATCTGCTATTTCAGGTACATAGCCAATTTTTCGTTTATATTCAATTTGATCCTGTCCGATATTCTCTCCGAAAAGCTTAATTTCTCCACCGTAATCGCCCTCAAGCCCTAAAATAATTTTAACAGTTGTACTTTTACCCGCGCCGTTCGGACCGATATAGCCAATTATTTCTCCTCTTGATACGTGCAAGTCGATTCCTTTTAATATTTCTTTGCTACCATAACTCTTCGTCAAATTCGTAATCGTCAAGATTTCTTCCATTTTGCAACTCCTTTCTGTTTTCCTGTAGTAACAGGCAGTAACAATTGGTGGAGGGTGAAGAAGCCCCCCGTCGATTAAAGTTTCACTTTATCTTATGTTTAGTGTAATTGAATTAGAGAAAATATCCATAATTATAATATTTCATTTAAAAATGCAGAAATATCCCTTTTTAGAAATGGAGTCGATTCATTCCCAGTACCGCGCATCTTTGCTTTATAATAAAGAGAAAGAATATTTCGTCTCTTGAAAATGCGATAAGTGTAAATGGGGGGGCGTAAAATGTTAGTCAATTCAAATGAACAATTGCTAGTTGTATTAGATAATTTATTATGTGAACCACAGAAATTTTGGAATGAATTTTATGATCAAACATTCAAAAAGGTACCTTTTTTGTTAATAAGCCTGATGGAAATTTAGTAAGCTATTTTGAAAAAAAGACGATCCGTCCAAATAAGGTTTTGGAGCTAGGTTGTGGTGCAGGGCGAAATGCCATTTACTTAGCAAAACAAGGTTGTTCAGTTGTTGGTGTCGATTTATCGGATAAAGCATTGCAATGGGCGCAAAAAAGGGTTGATGAAGCAAACGTAAGTGTAGAATTAATTTGTGCCAATATTTTTGAGTTGAATTTACAAGAAGAGAGCTTTGATTTTGTATATGATTCAGGCTGTTTTCACTACATAGCCCCTCATCGTCTTGTGACGTATATTGAAATGATTCATAAATTATTAAAGCCTAATGGTTACTTCGCTTTATGCACATTTGAGGAACATGGTGTATATGGTGGTTCTGCCATTTCAGATGAAGAAGTTTATATAAAACGTAGCTTAGAAGGCGGACTAGGGTATACAAAAAATCAACTAAAAGAAGTGTTTCAATCATTTGAAGAAATTGAAATACGGAAAATGATAGCCATGTCTGATGAAGAGCAGTTTTTCGGTTTAGAAGGATTTTTAGTAGGTTTATTTAAAAAGAATTTATGAGGAGAGAAGCTAATGAGGAAGATTAAGGTTCAACTTTCCGAATATAATCCAAATTGGGAACAACAATATGAAGTTGAACAAAAAGGAATTGAAAAAGCTTTAGGTGATAGTGCTATTCGTATTGAGCATATCGGAAGTACATCGATAAAGAGACTAAAAGCGAAACCAATTATTGATATTCTTGTTGGTGTACAGAGTTTAGATGAAGTGCCGAGCTTCATAGATGCTTTAAGGGAAATTGACTATGAATATGTTCCGAAAATAAAGTTTAAGGATAGAAAATTTTTTAGAAAGGGATTGTGGGGGCAGGGAACAATCCATTTACATATTTGTGAATACAACAGTAATGAATGGACTGAAAAATTACTTTTCCGTGATTACCTTAGATCATATCCCCAAGCAGCAAATGAATATGCGGTATTAAAAAATCAATTAGCGTCTAAATATCGATTCGATCGATCGACATATACAAAGGAAAAAGAGCCTTTTATCCAAATGATTATTCAAAAAGCTAAGATGTTGTGAATAAAAGGCTTTGAGGTTAGGTACATGTATCACCATTCCTCTAGTACTCACCGGGTAAAAAGAAGGGATGGTAACACAAGTGAAATAGTTTGTATTGAAAATTAAAAACTGCTCGTAACTTAAGAATATGAGTTATGACGCAGTTTTTATATCATACTGTTAAAGGTTGTGAAGCTAAAAAGGAGCATCAGCTAATCTGACAGAAACATCACCTTTAAATTTTCTACCATCAGATGTTGATACTATTATTTTATGATCACCAGCAACAGCTGCTGATTGAGTCCATACGTTAGATGCATTAGCAGATAAATTATAATCTTGAGTGTAACCATTCTGTTGAATTTGAACTTTCACCTTTGTCCCTGTAGCATTTTTAACATAAAATCTATAATACTTCCAACCTTTTGGTTGTGACCAAGTTCTTTCATAAGTACCATTACTTTGACTGATATTCACGTCAGAAATAACCAAATTTTGTGATCTTACTTGAATGTTTTCAATAGCATCGCTCTGTACAGCATCTGGTTCAATAGCATCTGCATTTGATTCAATAGCATCGCCCTGTACAGCATCAGTATCAGCATTTGCATAAACACTAACTCCACCAATACCTAATATTGCTCCTACAATCATTAAAGATAATACCTTATTAAGTTTCATAAATCTCTCTCCTTCCAAATTAATAATTTACAGTAAATTATTTAGAATATGGTGTATCCGTAATAGGACTTAAGGCATCTACAAATTTAGCTGTTTCACTCAATGTAAAAACTTCTTGATTTGTTAAGTTATTAGAGATACCAAGTACGGATATTGCATAACCATTACCCAAAAAACTGTACTGTGCTACCTCTGATGAAGGATAATTATCATGATAAGTTTTAGATAAATCACCACTTTGAGGATTAAATAAATCCTCTGTATAATAAATACTGTGTTCCCATGTATTGTTGGATTTACTTGCAGCCGCGCTAATACTTAAAATTATAACTACACCTTTTTCTGGATTTTTATAAACATACTTTTTATTTCTTTGATAGAGGCCTTGTTTACCTAAGCTTTCATCTTTACCTGTAATACTAACTGGTACAACGACAATATCCCCTTTTTCACCTAATATTTCCTCATAACCTGGAAAAGTAAATTCATCAGTAATTTTCTCATTGATTTTATTAAAACTAGAAAAATCAAATTCTTCATCGATGGAATCATTATTTGAACTTCCATCAGCATCTGATTTTGAATAATAAATTACAAGGGATATTAAAAATACTACTGCGATAGTGAGAGTTAATATTGTTTTTCTCATGTAATCACACCCCTACAATTATCCAGATGAAAGATAGAATTGATAATAAATTCATATTTGTTTCACCTCCCTTTTTCTTAAATATAAACGAAAAATGTTATAATTTAACGAAATATTCTGAAAAGAATATTTAGGGGGTGAATGGATTGGGTAGCGAGAAAACTATTTAAAATTGTATCTCAAAGTATATTTTCAAATTCTGAATAAAAATATAATACAAGCTCACTAACAAGTACAAAATCTAAACAATCGCTAAGCATTTATATTTCAAAACCATATAAGAAAAAACTCGATTTCAAACTTGAAATTGAGTTGAAGATTGAATAACTTTACGTTGTATGAATGGGAGGCTAATATTGATTTTCTTAAGTCATCATATTGCTACAATAATCCAGATAAATGATAATAAATTAATGTTTTTTCGTTAGATATAAAGGATAAATACTAAAATGCTCCGAAGTATTCTACATATACAATATTATGCGAGGTGAATATTATGAATAGAGGAAGAACTTTAAAAGAGATTCGAAAAAATAAAGGGTTTAGTCAACTAATCCTGTCAAAAGGGATTATATCTCAAAGTACATATTCAAAATATGAGGCAGGTAGAATTGATATAGACGTTGAAAAATATATAAAATTATTAAATAAATTAAATATTTCCCTAGAAGAATTTGAATATATTCATAATGAGCGTATTTACCGAAAGAAAAAAGATATTGTACAACAATTTTTTTTTCTAAATCATAATGATATAGAAAAACTAACCCTTTTAAAAGTTAAAACAGCTGAATATTTACAAATTGAAAATGATTTAGAGATTAAAGAGATTCGACTTATTTGTGAAGCGCTCATACAATTAAATCAGGAAAATTTTAATGAAGCAAAAGAGATTATTAAGCCCATTTGGGAGCGTATTTCAAAATATGATCAGTGGTATTTAAGTGATATTCGTTTGATCAACACGGTTTTATTTCTATTTCCAACAGATATAGCAATAGAATTTACACAAAATGTCTTAAAAAGATTAAACAAATATAATAGTTTTAGAGATACAGATTTATTAAAATCTGCGTTTAATATTAATTTGTCACTGTTAGTAATAATGAGCGAAGACTATTCTACAGCCCTTTCTATTATTAATGATTCATTAAGTCAGTATAAAAGAAAAATGAATTACCATATACTAGCTCTACATTTTTCAAGAAAAGCTATTTGTCATTTCCATCTTGGTTACAATGACTCAACAATTTTCTTGGAGAAAGCCTTTCAACTCATAGGACTATATGAAGATGATGAATATTTAGAAAGAATTCAATCAGAATTTATTAAATATACAACGATTCATGATCAAGAATTAAAATAGTCATTAGCATATAATAGGTGCAATTCTTCATTTTGAAGGGTTGCATTTTTGGGTAGCTAGAAACCATACCACTATGAAGGGAAAATACATATACTGTGGACCTTTTGAGGTTAGTGAAGTTATGCAAAAATAAAGTAAGGGGGTCAAGGAAGTGTTTAATGATTTTAAGCTTTTAAATAATCGTCCAGTTTATATTCAAATAAAAGATTATTTGCAAGAAATGATTATGAAGGGACACTTGCTGGAGCATCAGAAGCTTCCATCTACCCGTGAACTTAGTAAATTATTATCGGTCAGTAGAAATACGATACTGAATGCATATGCAGATTTAGAGCAAGAGGGCATCATCTATGCAGTGAAAGGAAAGGGGAATTTTGTCGGGAAAGTCGAAACGTTGAAAGCTGCATCCATCGAATTTAATTGGAAGGAAAGGCTTAATAACGTTACCTTGTTAGCTGATGAATTAGATTTAATGAAGCAAGACATTCACTGGGAAAAAGGCATGATTTCCTTCAATAGTGTAGCCCCCGAAGAAAAGCTTTTTGATGTGGAAAATTTTAAAAGAGCCTTTCTGACCCGTATGTCCCTTGAAGGAGATATCGTTTTGAATTACGGATACGCAAAGGGCTATAAACCTTTAATCGATTACCTTCTTCACTATATGGAAAGGAAAGGTATAGATATTTCCAATAAGGATATTTTGATCACGAATGGCTTTACCGAAGGATTGGATATTTTATTATCTTCCTTAGCTAAAAAATCCGGACGTGTTATTTGCGAAAATCCTACTCATCATGCTGCATTAAAGCTTTTTCGCTTACATGGATTTGATATCCACGGAATCGACATGAAAGATGACGGTATCGATATTGAACAAGTTGAGAAAAGTTTATCGGAAAAGGAATTTGATTTTGCCTATTTAATCCCGTCTTATCATAATCCAACTGGCATTGTTACATCCTCTGAAAAAAGAGCTGACATTATTAAGCTTTTTTCAAAATATCAAATTCCGATTGTGGAAGATGGCTTTAATGAGGAATTACGTTATTCAGGCTCCCATTTAGCGCCGTTAATGACTTTTATCGGTGCGGGTAACAATGTTATTTATATTAGTAGCTTTTCAAAAATTCTTTTTCCTGGCTTACGCGTTGGGTGGATATTAGCAGATAAGGAGCTCATCGACTGTTTGGAAAGTTTGAAAAGAGCACGTACTATTCATACATCAACACTAGATCAGGCTGTGCTTTATCAATATTTGCAGGACGGGTATTTTGAAAAATATTTGAAAAAGGCTAGATCCGTCTATAAGAAAAAATATGAACTAGCTCGTCAAGCTTGCAAGCAATACATTCCTTTTAAAAGAATGACCGGTGATGGGGGACTCCATCTCTTTATTGAGCTAGAAGAAGGAATTAATGCTCGTACGCTTTTGGAAAAGTGTTATCAAAGAGGAGTTGTTTTTTATCCTGGGGATGTTTTTTACAGCAATGGCGAAGGCAGTAACACATTTCGATTAGGATTTTCTCGACTAAAAGAAGAGGATATTGTGCGCGGTATTAAGATTATTGGTGATACCTTGAAAAATGAAATGGGGAGTTGAAATTATGAAAGTTGGCGTTATTATGGGGGGCGTTTCTTCGGAAAAGCAGGTCTCTATTATGACAGGGGAAGAAATGATTGCTCATTTAGATAAGGGTAAATACGAAGCGGTAGCTATTAAACTAAATGAAAATAATACGGCAGAGCTTTTTGAAAAGGTAAAAGATATCGATATTGCGTTATTAGCACTACATGGCAAGTTTGGAGAGGATGGCACGATTCAAGGTGTACTAGAGACTATGGGTGTTCCATATACAGGTAGTGGTATACTTTCAAGCAGTATTTGTATGGATAAAAATGTTTCGAAAAAAATTCTACGTTATGAGGACATCGAAACACCAGATTGGCTACATTTTTCGAATGGCGAGGAGCTTCAATTAGAGGATTTAGACAAAATGGGATACCCGTTAGTAGTAAAACCAAATTCGGGTGGCTCAAGTGTTGGAGTAAAAATAGTTTATGATAAAGATGCCTTACTAACATCGGTTGCGGAAGTATTCAAATGGGATTCTGAAATCATTATTGAGAAATATATAAAAGGTGAAGAAATAACATGCTCCATTTTGAACGGGGAGCTATTACCGATTATTTCGATTCGCCATACAGCGCAGTTCTTTGACTATAAGGCAAAATATGAGGATGCTGCTACGATAGAGGAGATTATAGAACTTCCACCTGCTGTACATGAACGAGTTGCCGAAGCAGCAAAAGGTTGCTATAAAGCATTAAAGTGTAGTGTTTATGCCCGAATCGATATGATGCTCAAGGATGGAATCCCATATGTCATGGAGGTTAACACGTTGCCAGGGATGACAAAAAACAGCTTACTCCCAAAAAGCGCATCCTCGGCAGGAATGTCTTATACACAACTTTTAGATAAGATTATTGAAACTTCCTTATAGGTTAGGTGAAATGGGGATCATTGAAGTATGAGTAGCTAAAAGTTCAATAAAAAAACACCTTTAATGTTGATATGGGATTAAACCCATTTCCAACAAAAGGTGTTTTCTCAATTGTTTAATTAAGCCTTAGATAATTCAATAAATCCATGGCCGAATACATCTCTTACATCGTGAATAGCAATAAAGGCATCCGCGTCTATTTCTTTGACGATTTTCTTTAGTTTTACAACTTCCTGTTTACTAATGACAATATACAGAATTTCTTTTTGTTCCTTCGTATAATAGCCATGGCCTGATAGGACCGTCACGCCTCGATTCATAAAACCATTCACATGACTGGCAATCTCTTCTGGTTTTTTCGAAATAATCGTAACTGCCTTTTTGGGATTTACACCTTCAATAACAAACTCCATCACCTTCGTTCCGACATAAAGCATAATGACAGTAAGCATTAATGCTTCTGCTCCGATAATAAAGTAAGATGAAAAAGCAACAATTAAATCAAAAAACAATAAACCGTAACTAATACTCCAGCCTAAATATTTGTTCGTCATTCTAGCTAAGATTGTTGAACCTGCTGTTGTTCCACCAACTCTTATAATTAAGCCTATACCAACTCCAGCAAACACCCCGCCAAAAATAGCATTCACAATAATTTCATTTGAAGAAATCGACCACGATTCTGTTAAATGTAAAAAGAGTGAATGGAGGGTTACTGCAATAATCGTATAAATAGTCGTTTGCCTACTTAAAAATTTATAGCCAACTACTAATAAAGCTGCGTTTAGACCAAAGCTCACAATACTTGGCGACCATCCAAACAGATAATACGCGATAATTGTTATACCTGTTACGCCACCTTCACCTAAATCATTAGGAATAACAAATAAGTTTACAGCAAGCGCAAAAAGCAGCGCCCCAATCATAATCATTAAAATATCTATAATGTACTTCTTCATATACACACCACCATAACAATTTGAATTTTCCCTAAGTACATACTATATCAAGTTCCATTCATTTTATATACTTTTTGTTAATGTTCGTTTGTGATAAATCTATAATTGTTAGTATGCCCTTTTATCACGGAAAAGGCCGAATGGAAGAAATTGTTGATGAAGCTGCTATTAAACAGCTATGTGGAAGTACGATCTAAGAACTTAAAGCTGCTAGAGCTCTTTTAGTTTTTGGAGAATCGTACCTTATTTTACACTACATATTCAAAATGTAACCTTACTAATAACGAATTAAAAAGTGTTGAATGGGGAAATTTAGAGGAAGTTTAATTAAAAAAGGAGGATGATAAATGATGGATACTCATGTAAGGACCAAATTAAAAATTCATAAGCCTGCCAATGAGGTATTTGAAGCTATAGTATCTCCAGAAAAAATCGGGAATTTTTGGTTCTCAAGTAGTTCAGATAAATGGGAAAAAGGAAAAAAGATTGCTTTAAGATATGATGAGTACAATGCAAAGGGTGTTATTACTGTGCTTGATATCGAGGTTAATAGGACTATTGTGTTCACTTGGGGAGAAGAACATGGAGAGGGAACGGTGGTTACAATTACATTTATAGAGGATGATTCAAATACAATTATTGAAGTAGTTGAATCAGGACTAAAGGAAGATGATCCAGAAGTAGTAGCAAAAATGATGGGGCAAAAAGAAGGTTGGGTGTATACATTAACCTGCTTAAAGGGTTATTTAGAAAACGGAGTAACCAACTTAAGAGCTTCATTAATTCATTAAAGGGTGCATTTTATGAAATCGATAAAAGAAATAGAGGAGCTAGCGCTTGATCTAGTTTAGATTTCTTACTGCTAATTAGATTGAATTTAAGTACATTCCCTCAACAAGTTGCATAGGATAATCTTATCATCTGTGAGAGGATTGAGAAAATGTACTACGTTCCTTATTATGGAAATATGCCGATGTATAACTATGGAGATCAGCCTGTTTATTGGACTCATCCTAACCAGATAGGGTATGCGAATAGAGCTGACCCTTCTCGTTCTTCCAATGGAGGAAGCAATGTATTAAAAGATTATGGAGCCCAGCCACTTGTCATCAACCTTGAAAATGCAGCTAAGCAAAACGATACGTATCGCACTGCTCTGTGGACAGGAAAGAAATTGCAGGTCACTTTAATGAGTATTAATGTTGGCGAAGATATTGGTTTGGAGATACACCCAGATGTTGATCAATTTCTATATATTGAACAGGGCGAGGGACTTGCTCAAATGGGTCCTAGTAAAGACAATTTAAATTTTGAAAGAAAGGTCTATGATAACTTTGCTATAATGGTGCCTGCTGGAACATGGCATAACGTCACAAATACAGGGAATATGCCACTAAAACTGTATTCGATCTACGCTCCTCCTAATCATCCATTTGGTACTGTACATGCTACTAAAGCAGACGCTGAGGCCTCGGAAGCAGGATACGGACAGGGCAAGGAATAATCAATTTAGCTTTTTTCCCGATAATACAAGCATAATAAAAAAAGACAACTCTTACTTAGAGAAGTTGTCTTTTTTGTCGCCGTTTAAATGAAATATATATAGATAATAAGCCATTCAATGTTAAAAGGGTAACTACTATTATAGTCAAAAATGCAATATCAGGAGCAAAATATCTAATGGTGCGCCAAGGTGTTTCTATACTATAGCTTAATAATGGAATTGAGATAATGGCCAAAACTAAAAGTATAAAACCGAATATACGCGACACGCCTCTTTTATTCACTTTTTTAACTTTAACCTTTATTAAAATATAAATAATCATCACGAAGAGTAAACATATTATAGCAATTATTGTGATTTGAAATGTTGGCTTATATTTAGGTGCGTCAACGGGCTCTTTTCCATTTAAAATATCTATAATCCCTTGTTTCAAGTAAAGAAGTGACTTTTCCTCAAATATATGACTTTTGTTAGTGAGAATCACACCGCCCCAATCGGTTTCTGGTATATAAAATACTTCTGAGCGTGCGTCAGGATTTGAACCAGAATGCCAAATCATTTCTTCTTTAGAATCTGTATATGAGATGCGTACACCAAGGCCGTAATATCGATATTTACTAGTTTGAACAAAAGGCGATATATAAAGGTTCATCGCATTTTTACTTAAAAAATTATTATGCTCATGTTGACTAAGAAGTTTAATGTACTGCACTATATCTGTTGCACTTGCCGTTATATATCCATATGGTGCCCCTCCATTATCATAGGTGACTGCGCTTTTTACAGGATGACCAAGCCATGATTGATAGCCAGATAAGTATCCTTTTTCATAGGCCATGCTACTATTAGCGGCTGCATTTTTCATTCCTAATGAAGAAAAAACCTGTTCCTCCATATATTCAGAAAATGTTTGATTGGTCACCTCTTCGATGAGAGCGCCAAGAATAGAAAAGTTAGCATTACTATACTGATGCTTTTCTCCAGGTGCAGCCGTCAACTTAACGTTCGATAAACTTTCTACATTTTCCTTTATAGCACTCAAATCATTAGATTCCTTGTCCGATATAGGTAAGCCAGAATAAGTACTTATCCCACTTGTTTGGGTAAGTAAATGTTTAATCGTTATTTGAGAAGCGGCTTGTTTATCTTTCAGGGTAAACCACGGCATATGCTTTTGAACTGGATCATCTAATTGAATAATACCTGCATCAACCAATCGCATGATGGCTAAGCCCGTTAGTGATTTACTAATAGAGCCGAGTACAAATGGAGTTTCAGCAGTTACCTTTTCTTCAGATTCTCCCGTTACGCCCCATGATTTGGAATAAAAGATAACATTTTTATGAACAATAGCAATAGATGCCCCAGGAATTCGCTGCTCTTTTAAAAAGTTTTCAACATACTTATCTATAGTACTCTTAACGTCTTGTTCTGCGGATTCTACGGAGATTTGTGAGACTGGTTGAAATAGATAGAACGGAATTAATAATAAACATACTAATATAGTTTTATATATTGGAGTTGTTTTCATTGTTGTTTTCACCTATTTCCTCCAAAAAAATTTTCCTCCATAATTTCATAGCCATAACTGTTAATCCATGAAGTGAATTTAACAAAAATATACACTTCTATAAAGAATATGATATTTGTTGTGAAAACTATTCGAGAGAACATAGACTTTAAAAGTAACATACAATACTTAACACATAATGATTTACTCTTTCACTACTTAATCCAAAGCGGTCGGCAATCAACATAGCCTAACGAATTAAATTGGATATCCTTAATCATAGGATGGAAGATGCGGCTCTTAATAGGATGATTTAAATATAAAATAAATTCTCTTAAATGGTTTTGTATAGGGAGTTATGAAATAAAGGGCTATAATAATGGAAATATAACTAATAGTGTGAAAGGGTGGTTTTAACATGAAAAGAGAATTCATTATCGAATATGAAGAACGCCTGCGACAAGCGATGCTAAATGGAGATGTCAAAGCTCTGGAAGAACTTATTGATGATAACCTTATTTTTGTAAATCACTTCGGACAAATCTTAACGAAGGAAGCGGATATTGAAGCGTATCGTTCTGGGATACTGAGTTTTACAACAATCAATTTTTTAGATCAAAAAATAATTCTATTAGAGAATTCGGCCGTGACAGTGACAAGGGCTACCCTAAAAGGAACATTCGGCACAGAACCAATTGAAGATGAAATGTGTTATTCACGTGTTTGGAAACAGAATGGTGAGCGTCTAATTATCGTGTCAGGCCATTGTAGTTCTGTTCCGAAGTAATTTTAAGTATATGGAAAGGGGCTATTCAGTTTATAGCCCCTTTTACTCTTTCTAGTCCCTTTTGCTTTGGGATAGCATTTATTAAAACGTATGTCCTGTATATAAGTTGATTTTCGTTCCGGCTGGCGACTCCTTGGGGATCAGCAATAGAGGAACGAAGGCTAAAACCATCACCTCCTGTGATAACGCCTTCGTGACCAACATCCTGTTGCTGCCGCTACGTTGCACTGCGCTTTCGCACAGAAAACATTTGTTGCCCCGACGCCTCCAGGAAGCTTTGCTCTGCGCGAAAGCGAAGCGTCAGCGGCAAATGTTTTATCTGTGCGAAAGCGTAGCGGCAGCAACAAATGTTTTATCTGTGCGAAAGCGTAGCGGCAGCAACAAAGCGCCCAGCCGGAACGGAAATCAACTCTACGTTATGGAGATGAGCCCGATATTATTCATTGGAGGATGGTATGTATGGAATATAAACTTTTAGTAGATGAAATTGAAGATTTAGTGGAATTATTAACTCAAAACAAGTGGATTTATCATACTGATCAAAATGTGAAAGAGGAGTCCGTTCGAAAAGGGTATGCAGAAGGATACTATCACAGCGATCGCGAAACATATTGGATAATTGATAATGATGAAAAGGTAGGGATTATCATCATTCATGACATAAGCGATACAATCCCATTATTTGATATGCGTTTAGATGCACGTTATAGAGGAAAAGGATACGGAGTAAAGACACTCCTTTGGTTACAAGATTACTTGTTTGGAGAAAAAGGTAAGATTCGTATCGAAGGCTATACAAGAGTTGATAATATTGGTATGAGAAAATGCTTTACGAAAGCTGGCTTTGTGAAAGAGGGCTATTTAAGAAATGCCTGGGAAAATGCAGATGGTACTATAACTGATAGCATCCTATATAGTGCAATTAAAGACGATTGGACTTTAGGCAGAATAACTCCTATTAAGATGGATGATGTACCTTTTTAAAATAAAGGAAAGGTAGAAAAGGACAATGCGGAGTCACTACATTAGTTGTAAATGATATTCTTGGAGGCGAAATTTATAAAACGTGGCTTGATGAAGGCTGGCATTTCTACAATATCCTAGATGGGGAAAGAAAGGATCTTACACAAGAACAATTTACATACAACCCTGAATATCAGGATGTTCGTTCAAACAGGGAAGAAGCTTTTCAAGATACGAATGATAGTCAATACAGGTATCTAAAATCACAGGTTTATGAGAATTTAAGAAAAAGCTATGAAATGTTGATATCAAAACAATTTCTGCTAAGTCTTTAGACAAACGCTACCCGGATTGCAAATAGCTATATGGTAAGCAAGACCCTGACATCCAGCATTTTATGTGAAGTATCGAAACGTCTAGTTTTTCTCTTCAAGAAGAGACTTACCTTGGATGAAAAATAAACAAACCTATTTAGGATGGATATTCTTATCATGTTAATTATAGCTATATTACTATTTTAGGTCAGTTTGTCTATTCATGAGGAGCTGTTGATTTTTCACGGAGAGTGGCGACTCCTGCGGGATGAGCTTGCGCAGAAAGCCCCGCAGGAACGTAGTGACGAGGAGATTGAAGCCAAGCCCGCGGAAAGCGCCAACTCGGAGTGAAAATCAACCTTTGTTTATTGATACGCATTATTTTATAGTTATTTTTTTATCTACAAGCTGAAGCAGAGATGTTGATACTATAACATCTCTACTTTTTTAAAAAACATTAAACAAACATGTTGACGTTAATTAAACCATCGTGTTATTATTATCTCGAATTCAAGATAACTAAATTCAAGATAAATGAATTCGAACCTTTTAATCCATGTAGAAAGTTTTTTTACATCACAGGGAGGTAATCATAATGGGTTTTTTAAATAAATTATTTGCTTCAAAAAAAGAGGAGGAAAAAACAATGGCAGAATTAAATATCGGAATTATTATCGGATCAACACGTGAAGGTCGAGTAAGTCCACAAGTAGCACAATGGGTAAAAGAAATCGCAGATCAACGAGGCGATGCTAATTATACAATTATTGATATCGCAGATTACAAATTACCTTTACTAGGTGAACCAGGGCAAGATGCTTCAGGCGCTCAAGCTTGGTCAGAAATTATTGCAAAACAAGATGGGTTTGTATTTATCGTACAAGAGTACAATCATTCTATTACAGGTGCTCTAAAAAATGCACTAGATTATTTACGTGAAGAATGGAATAACAAAGCTGCGGGGATTGTTTCTTATGGGTCTGTAGGTGGTGCACGTGCAGCTGAGCATTTACGTGGTATTATGGGTGAGCTTTTAATTGCAGATGTCCGTGTACATCCAGCATTGTCACTATTCACAGACTTTGAAAATGGTACTGATTTTAAACCAAAAGCAGTGCAAACAGATTCTGTTAACCAAATGTTAGATCAAGTAATTCCTTGGTCAAAAGCTTTATATACAATTCGGTAATCGTATTCAAAGATTTAGCTAGAACGGTATTGGGTAAAGTATAGGTGAGAAAATACATTTAGTCATGAAGGGGCTTGTTAACATGAAAAAACATACTGCGGGTATTCACCATATCACAGCCATTGTAGGGCATCCACAAGAAAATATTGATTTTTATGCTGGTGTATTAGGCTTGCGTTTAGTTAAACAAACAGTAAACTTCGATGATCCTGGCACATATCATCTTTACTTCGGTAACAAAGGTGGTAAACCTGGTACAATTATTACATTCTTTCCATGGGCAAATGCTTATCAAGGACGTATTGGTGATGGCCAAGTTGGCGTAACTACTTATGTTGTACCAGAAGGAACACTACCATTTTGGATTAATCGTCTTGCAAAATTCACTATTCCATTCCAAAAAGCTGAACGCTTTGGTGAACAAGTATTACAATTTGATGATCCACACGGACTTCATATTGAATTAGTTGCACGTGCAGAAGGCGAATTGAATGAATGGACATTTGGTGAAGTAACTCCTGAGGTTGCCATTAAAGGGTTTGGCGGTGCAACACTGTATTCAAGTCACCCAGAAGAGACAGCAAAGGTATTAACTGAAGTTATGGGTCTTGAAAAAGTAGCAACAGAAGGCGAGTATACTCGTTACAAATCCAGCGCAGATATTGGCAATACGGTAGATTTAAAAGTTGTTCCTGGTATGCGCGGTCAAATGGGCGTTGGAACAGTTCATCATATTGCCTGGAGAGCACAGGATAATGTGGATCACCTAGAATGGCAAGAGTATGTAATGAATCATGGACAACATGTAACCGAAGTGAAAGATCGTAATTATTTTAATGCGATTTATTTCCGCGAACCCGGTGAGATTTTATTTGAAATTGCGACAGATCCACCTGGATTCGCTCATGATGAGACACCTGAGACAATGGGTAGCCAATTAATGTTACCATCTCAATACGAACAGCATCGTGAACAATTGGAAAGAACATTAATTCCAATCGAAGTGCGTGCACTAGATTAAAGGAGATGGGACGTTTGATTTCAATTGATCCTAAGAAAAATACAGAGCGCGAAAATTATAAGTTATTGATTGGCAGTATTATTCCGAGACCTATTGCCTTTGTTACGACGAAGTCAGAGCAAGGGATCATCAATGGTGCACCTTTTAGTTTTTTTAATATCGTGTCTTCTAATCCACCGATGATTTCTCTAGCCGTTCAAAGACCAAATGGACGCTTTAAAGATACCGCTCGCCATATTCATCATCAGCAACAATTTGTTGTGCATATTGTAGATGAGGATAATGTTAAGCAGGTGAATGAAACGGCAGCTTCCTTACCTGTAACTGAAAGTGAAATTGATCGAGCACAATTTACATTAATCGATAGCCAACTGATATCTGTACCAGGTATTCAAGAGGCAAAGGTTCGAATGGAATGCCGTTTAGTACAGACGATTCCTTTAATGAATGGTGACGAACAGACAGGTGATTTGTTTATTGGTGAAGTCGTACAATATCATATAGATGAGACCATTTATAATGAAGGGCGCATTGATCCAAGAAAACTAAAAGCAGTTAGCAGACTAGCTGGCTCAAATTACGCAAAAATTGGAGATATTTTTGCATTAGAACGTCCTGAATAAAATATAAAATGCGAAAATGTTGATTTAACAGCATTTTCGCATTTTTACTTGATTCTAAAACTATAATAAAATTCCTTCTATATTTACTAAATCTTCTTTTGTTAATAGCACATCGGTTGCTTCGACATTGGCAGCCACTTGTTTTTTATGTTTCCCACCTGGAATTACTGCATCGACGCCATCTTGAGCTAATAACCATGCAAGCGCTAGATTTGGTAATGTTGTTTGCTTTTCTTTCGCAATTTCCTTTAGTGCATCTACTTTTACTAATGTTTGTTCAAATAATTCGTCTTGGAATAAAGGATCTGAAATTCGCCAGTCTCCTGTACCTAATTTAAAGTCTTTTGTATACTTACCACCAAGTAGGCCATATGCAAGTGGACCATATGGAATAAATGAAATATCATTTTTTATACAATAAGGCAATAAATCTTGTTCTGCTGAACGATTTAACATATTGTAAGGAGATTGTAAGACAGAAATATCATTATGCACATTAGCCTCTATAAGTTGATCTAAGGTTACGTTTGAAATGCCTATTGCTCGGATCTTTCCTTCTTCTTTTAAGCGTGATAATTCACCAATCGACTCCGCAAGAGGAGTTTCGTTATCCGGGAAGTGTAGATAGTAAAGATCTACATAATCCATTTGTAGTCGTTTCAAGCTATTTTCGAATGCACCACGTAGATAGTGCGGATGATTATCTGTTTTTACTGAACCATCCTCAAACCAATGTCTACCGCCCTTTGTTGCTAAAACGAAATCTTCCCTTGAGTATTTTTTTAATACTTCGCCAACAAGTTCTTCTGAACGCCCTTTTCCATAAATGTCTGCTGTATCAATAAAAGTTATCCCTAAGTCAAGTGCAGCTGAGACTAGCTCTTTCCCATCTTGTTCATTTAAGTTTTCAAATAAGTTATGTCCACCTACAGCATTCGTCCCAAGACCAATTTCTGAAATAGTGATATTCGTTTTTTTTAATGTATGAAATTTCATATTTCTACCTCCTCGCTTTTCTGTAATCAGCATAGAGTAAAAAAATTATTTTACCAACATGCATAGTTGTAGTTTCATATATAGAAACAAAAGCACTTTAATTGCGAAATTAACATTATGCTAAAAGATAATGAATTTCTTCCGTCAATTGCTGGCTTGCATTTACTAATTTTTTTACGAACGAGCGAATGGCAGTTTTCTTAATTTTTTCCGTAGAACCATGCAAAGCAATTGCACCAATGACTTCTTCATTCACATAAATCGGGACGGCAATACACCATTTGCCTAGATTCGTTTCTTCATTATCAACAGCATATCCTTGTGCTTTAATGACCTGTAAGTGCGGAATCAATAGACCATAGTCATAGAAGGTTTTTGTTGTAAATGTATTAAGTTCAATACTATTTAATATTTCACGTTGTTTTTTAGGTGACAGATGAGCTAATACTACTTTTCCAAGTGCGCTTGAATGCATGGGTGTTCGGGTATCGATGGCGTGAAAATCAGGTTGTTCAAAAGGCTCCCTAATCACATTTTTTATCACCATCTCACAATCTTCCAAAATACCAATATAAGTAGTTATTTCTTCTTGCCGGGCTAATTGATAGGGCGCTACGAGAGACGTCCATTGGATATCTTTATGCCAATATAAGTGCTCATCCCTAAAAATATGCGGATTTAATTGATAATACTTATTATATTTAATAACATAATTCATTTTTTCTAGTGTATAAAGCATGCGGAAAACGGATGTCTTATTCATAGATAATTCTTCCATAATCTCAGTTAATGTAAGAGAATGCTTTTGACGTAATACATCTAAAATCAAAAGGCCCTTTTTTAATGTCGATACTTCATAGGAATCCATGTTGCCCTCTCCTAACTTCTAAAATAACTTATTATAGCCTATACAAAGCCGTGAAATACATAGTAACCATTCTTACTATTATAACGGTAATCCTTTATAACTTCTCAATCATTAAACATAAACGATCTCAAATTTGTAAAGTAGGGGACAATTATAAAAAATGTCAGTGTTTTTTTGTATTAAGTGTTGATTCTCCTCTTACAGGAGGTAATACACTTTGACTTGAATCGGCAAGAACAAAAAAACAAGGAGGTTTTTATTATGAGGTCTATTGAATTGTTTTATATCATCTTCAATATTGTTTTACTAGGTTGGTTAGTTTTCGGTAGAAACAAGTCGCAGCAGGGGGTGCTGATAGGTGGTGGTATGTCTATTCTATTTCTGCTTGTCCATGGGGTCATAGAAGGTATGCGGTGGCAAATGATACCGACCTATTTGATGACATTATTTTTTATCGTCGTTGTTGTGATAAGGTACTTTTTTAACCCAAATGATCAAAAAAAACAACAATCACATATGCGCCGATCACGCGTTGTTCTAAATTCAACATTAGCTGTACTTTATTCTGCTGTAGCAGTTAGTCTGCCTATCGTGCTTCCGGTACTTACTTTTGAAAAGCCAGTGGGTCCGTACAAAATTGGAACAGTCACCTACGATTGGGTGGATACACAAAGGGAAGAGACTTTCACACCGGAGCCTGGTGACAAACGCGAAATAATGGTACAAATCTGGTATCCTGCTGATACGACTACTAAAGGTAATACGGCTCCTTATATTTCCGATTCTGATGTTTTTGCAGAGGGATATAGTAAAATCCTGAATTTACCGAAGTTTTTATTCACAAATTTTGGTTATGTCAAAACACATGCTATTGAGAACGCTGAGATTTCTAATCAGGAAACAACCTATCCGGTGCTCCTGTTCTCTCATGGTTTTAGTGGACATAAAAATCAGAACACTTTTCAAATTGAGCAATTAGTCAGTCAAGGCTATATCGTGGTAGGTATAGATCACACTTACAGTAGCACGACTTCAGTCTTTGCTGATGGTCGTGTAGCAAATTATGTGCCGCAAAAAACTGAATCAATTGCATATTTGGATAAAGCAAATGAAGGTTGGGTAGAAGATGCTAAATTTGTGCTGGATCAAGTAGAGCAGTTGGCCCAGAATGATCCTGAAAACCGTTTTACAGGTCGAATGGATATGGAGAATGTAGGTATGTTTGGTCATTCCTTTGGTGGAGCAACAAGTACCCAAATGCTAATGACAGATTCAAGAATAAAAGCAGCTCTTAATATGGACGGTGTTTTATATGGAAAACTCCGAGTTCCTGTGGAGGGGCTGAAGAAGCCGTTTATGATGATGAGTGCCGATGACACAATCAGAGAGGCGAAGGAAACGGATGGTAAGGAGCTCATCGAGTTTGTAAAGGAAACTTTGCCACGGTACGAGTATGTATCTGTGGGAGGGAACTATTGGATGAAAATTAAAGATATGAAGCATATGGGCTTCTCCGATTTATACCTGTTTTCACCGCTTTATGAACGGATGGAAGGGGTCGACATCCAAAAGGCATACCGACTAATTAACGATTATTCATTGGATTTCTTCGATCATTATTTGAAGCAACAGCCATTCAAACTATTGGAGCAAAATATAGGCGAACATCCAGAGTTTACATTACTGAAAGGTTGACTACCAAAACGAATAGTTGAGGGTGTTTAGCCCTCGATTATTCGTTTTATGATTCTTCCATATGTTCAAGCCGCCATTCTATTCCTTGAAATAGTAATTGATTGGCTTTTGAGAGTTGGTAGTATTGTGGGCTTAGAATAGCACATAACGTTTCGCATCGTTCGAGTCGTTTAGTTTTGGTTTTTTGAATATATTCTGCAAAGTAGCGGAAGTGATCTTCTTTATTGTCCAATTGCTGTGAATTCGCATACAGCCTAGCAGTGTCATCGATAATGGTCTGTACAATCGGACTGTTGGCAGGCAATTTTTGCTTCAACGCCTTATTCAATCGATCCTGGATGTTCTCCAGCTTTCTGACCAATGTTGTAGCATTATATTTTGACTGATGAACAATATTAAAGTACAGAAATTCAGTATTTTTCAAGTCTTTTATAAACTGAGGATCATTTATGAGCTCCTGTAATTCATGCCAAGCAGCTGTTTGTTTGGCGGAGCCTTTCACTTGGTTAATAATATATTTGTCGAAATAATAAAAAAACGAATCTCTCCACTCTTTAGGAATGCCAATTAATAATTGGGATTCCTTCAATTTTTTATCGATAAATTGTTTTTTCTGTGCGGCATTTATTGTTCGTGCGCTTACTAAGTCATGAATATACTGCAATGAATCCCCGTCATGTTCCTTTGCTTGACGCAGAATCGAAATCATATCCATAAGCGTATTAACCTGTGTTTCCATAGATTCAATTTGCCAGTCAAGTGCTTTATCAACTGATATTTCTTCAGATATTATTTTGCCTATTTCATCAATTCCGAAATCCAGATAACGCAGGTTTGTAATCATTTCAAGGCGCCATATATCTTCAACCGTGTACAATCGATGGCCACCTTCAGTATAACTTGTAGGTTTCAGCAATCCGATTTCGTCATAGTAACGGACTGTCTTTATCGTGGATCCTATCATTTTAGCTGTTTCACCTATTGAATATTTTTTTTCTTCCAAATGGTTACACCTCCTGTTTGGATCACTTATATCTAACAATGATAAATAAACAAAAGTCATTATGCTAGTATTGAAAGAATTTACTTCTCTTATTTTACGATAAACGTGAAATTAGATTAATCCTTAAAAGGTTGAATGACATAAATTGCAGGGATCAATAACAACTATTGCATTAGGAGAGGTCGGGAGAAAGGATTTATCAGGGAAAGTAATGCTGATTATGGCACAAATTATCCTCCTTTAGATAAGCTTTCTAATGGAGGGTTTTTTTATGTCTATGTTTTTTCATTTTATTGAAACGATTTACATATCTACAACATCTAACATATAGGAACAAGAAAGGATGGTGAAAAAATTGCAAGCGAAGTCATTATTGTCAAAGGCGAAAAAAGGGAATAACCAAGCCTTTATAGAGCTCTTACAGGATGAAAAAGTAAAGCTATATAAGATGGCCTATATTTATACGAAAAATGAAAATGATGCATTAGATGTTGTACAGGAGACGATAGCAAGGGCGTATGCCAATATCCATACAGTGAAAGAGGAGCAGTATTTTGCCACTTGGCTGATGAGAATTTTGATTAATACGGCATTAGAAATGCTACGTAAAAATCAAAAGATTGTTCCTCTTGAACAACAGCCAGAGCAAGGGCAAATTTCAACTAACGATGAAAAGCTAGATTTATTGCAAGCCATTGAACAGTTAGATGAAAAATATAAAACCGTTATTTTATTGAAGTATTATCGAGATTTGCAAATTAAAGAAATTGCAGATTTATTAGGATGTCCAGAGGGGACAGTCAAAACGAATGTGCATAGAGGTATCCAGCAGCTAAAAAAATGTCTTAATAAGGAGGGTGAGCTTTATGGAGAACGATATTAAAGAAGTAATAAATAACATCGACGTACCATTAGAAAAGCTTGATCAAGCAATTGAAAAAGGAATGCACTCAGAAAAGAAAAAAAGCAAAAAAGTATGGAAGACTGCAATTGTTTCTAGTGTCGCAAGTGTAGCTTTGATATTGGGTTCTGGTTTTATCTCTCCTAAAATGGCAAGTGTACTTGCGGATGTGCCACTTATTGGCTTTATGTATAATATCGTAGAACATGATAAAGGACTACAAACGGCGCTTTCTGATGACAATAAGGTGAAATTAAATAAAACGGTAACTAGTAACGGCATAGCTATTACAGTAGAAGAGGTTGTATATGATGGCGCACGTTTGAATGTCATTTTTTCAATGCCAGAATATATGGATATCGCACCAGGCTTTTTGTATGTTAATGGGAGAGAACTCAATACGGGTGAAAGTTTACGGGTCTTAGAAGATCAAGATGGATTTCGTGGTTTATGGGAATTTCCTATCAATGAAGAATTACCCGATGAATTTGATGTAACATTAAAATTTTTACAAGTAGGATCAACAGAAGGAGAATGGGTATTCTCTACACCTATCAAAAAAGTAAAAAATGACAGTCATAAATTAGTAGCTGGTCAATCAGGGAAAGTTACTGGCATCTCGTTTGGTGTAGAAAGTGTGGAGGCTTCAACAACATCGACAAAGATAAATGTGGAATTTGCTGCTACTATGGAGAAATTGTTCTCCGAAGAGGCTGGGGTTTTAAATGCTACAATAATGGACCAAAACGGAACTCCACTGACAGTATTGGATCAATCAGGAAGTGGCGATGACAAAAGTACAACATATCTGTACTTAATAGAGCCCTTAAATAAAGATATTACTGAAATAAAGATAGCTTACTATTTCTTCCCATTAGTTCATGAACGTAAAGATTTAATTGTCCCACTTGCTGATACATTACCGCAACGAATATCACAAGGTGAGATGGGTGATATTGTCATCACTGATGTGACAAATAAGGGACACGAAGCTACTCTGTCTTTCTATGTCGATAGTCATTTCCCTTATAATGAAAATCTAATACCTTTTGATGTTAAGTCAGAATCAGGCGAAAGCCTAATCACAGATTTTGTTCATGCAATCGGACCAAATAAATATCAAGTATCATATCAGACAAATGCAGGAAAACCAATTATTCATACTTTGAAAATGCCAGATATGGAAGTTGAATCATCTGCTATTGTCACGATTCCAGTAAAGTGAGTTTAATCTATTTTTTATATCTTTTAGAAAAAATCTATGAGAATCCTTGGTTGAAAGGAACTGCTGCTGTTCTACATGCAGATCCTAGTATCATTGTTTCTTTCTTTGAAAATCTATCAATTTCAGTTTGGTGTAATTGCATCCGCATTCATCTCACCATCTTCAGAGGCGGGAGTTTTCTGTACATATGTTACAAAAAACATCTGTAGCTGACGCTTCGCTTTCGCTACCAAAAACATCTGTAGCTGACGCTTTGCTTTCGCTACCAAAAACATCTGTAGCTGACGCTTTGCTTTCGCTACCAAAAACATCTGTAGCTGACGCTTTGCTTTCGCTACCAAAAACATCTGTAGCTGACGCTTTGCTTTCGCTACCAAAAACATCTGTAGCTGACGCTTTGCTTTCGCTACCAAAAACATCTGTAGCTGACGCTTTGCTTTCGCTACCAAAAACATCTGTAGCTGACGCTTTGCTTTCGCTACCAAAAACATCTGTAGCTGACGCTTTGCTTTCGCTACCAAAAACATCTGTAGCTGACGCTTTGCTTTCGCTACCAAAAACATCTGTAGCTGACGCTTTGCTTTCGCTACCAAAAACATCTGTAGCTGACGCTTTGCTTTCGCTACCAAAAACATCTGTAGCTGACGCTTTGCTTTCGCTACCAAAAACATCTGTAGCTGACGCTTTGCTTTCGCTACCAAAAACATCTGTAGCTGACGCTTTGCTTTCGCTACCAAAAACATCTGTAGCTGACGCTTTGCTTTCGCTACCAAAAACATCTGTAGCTGACGCTTTGCTTTCGCTACCAAAAACATCTGTAGCTGACGCTTTGCTTTCGCTACCAAAAACATCTGTAGCTGACGCTTTGCTTTCGCTACCAAAAACATCTGTAGCTGACGCTTTGCTTTCGCTACCAAAAACATCTGCTGAATGAAGATAAATGTGATATAGTTGTTTGGCTAACCCCCCTTTAGATAGCCCTAAGTGGGGTTTTTATAACTAAATAAATACAAATCTAGATGCACATTCTTATTAATATCAACATATTATAAATTTAACTACTTTCAGCGGGTGTCCAAACACCTGTACCTGTCGCTACGCTTTCGGCACAAAAGACATCTGCTGAAAGAAGTTAAAGCCTCCGGACGCAATTATGCAGAGGCATAATTGATATCTCCTTACATGCCAGGCATAAATCCTGACCTTTAGAGCAGGGGCTACGTAATTTAATGCCGCATATGGAAGGTGATCGTCAAGAAAGTCGTTATTATTTACTTTCCTCAACCAAATAAAAGACATCTTCGTTAAATCTTGAATGACAACCTTTGCACCTTCAAGATTCTTCCGGATATTTCCTTGTGCTAACTTCATTCGAGCTAATGGCTCTTCAGGTACAATCTCGTCTTTCTCGATTCCTATATGTCTAGATAATGTTAACCATCTCGGTGGTCCTGTCACTTCAATTTGGTGTACACAGGAGCCACTGGCAGATGAATGACCTTCGGGTTTCTTGCAATTTTCACATACTAATCCTATATATTATTTTTAGTTTAAAATTTTAATAAGAATATCATATTGATACTAAAGATGAAAATTCAAATTTTAATACCATCATAAGAGTACTTACATTGGATATGATGATGTTTAAAAGGTTATAATAGAATAATAGAATTAAGGCTTATAACGCTGACACAGCTTTCATTAAAGTACAAAAGTAGTATCATAAATGTCTAATTTGATAAGGCATACAATTCTTTTCGCTCCTTGGATTAATTTATTTCTTATGAGACTCATAAAGCGCATGCATTTAAGTCTTATTTTAAGTGTTGATGGAAATAATAATCCAATGAAGGAGGAAATTACATAAGAATGATACGTAATGTTTTACATCAATTTATTACTTGCTTATGTTCTGATAGCGAAGTCCAGACAGTAAAGGCAGGAAAGCCGTTTTGTAGAAGGAGTGAATGCATGAGTAATTTCTTTCGAAGTAATGGATTTAAACGTTTTATAATCCTAGTCGGGATCGCTATTGCACTATATTTGATGCGTAGTATGATTAATCTTATTCTTCTCACGTTTATTATTACTTACTTGATGAATCAACTTACCACAAGGACAACAAAAGGGGTTAGAAAGTACGTACCGATGAACGAGAAAGCTGTGACAGTTACCCTCTATCTTTTACTTGTTGCGGGTATTATTGCTGTTATCTACAAGTATTTGCCTATCGTAACCCAACAGATTACACAGCTTTTTGATCTTATTGCTAGCTTTAATCTCGATCCAGATGATAACGAGATTACAAGGTATTTAGCGCCAACCTTTGAGAAAATTGAACTTGGTAAATATTTAGAGCAGGGTGTGGACATAACTCTTAAAAATATTACGAATATTGGTAAAATCATCTTGCATATATTTATCTCACTAATTTTGAGCTTGTTTATTTTGCTTGAGAAAAAACGTATTACCGAATTTACAGCAAAATTCAAAGATAGTAAAATGAGCCATCTTTACGATGAACTACAATATTTCTCAAAGATATTTATTCGTTCTTTCGGTAAAGTTATTGAGGCACAGTTTATTATTGCCGCTGTCAACTGTATTGTATCTGTTATTGCTTTATACATTATGGGCTTCCCGCATTTAATTGCACTAGGGATTATGCTCTTTATCCTGGGATTGGTGCCAGTCGCTGGGGTCATCATCTCTTTGATTCCTCTAAGTATAATTGCATACAGTATCGGTGGCCTAATGTATATTGTCTATATCTTGATTATTGTTATGGTACTACATGCTATGGAGGCGTACTTCTTAAATCCAAAGCTGATGTCTGCTAAGACAGATCTGCCAATTTTCTATACATTCATCGTCATCCTCTTCTCAGAGCATTTCCTTGGTGTATGGGGATTAATTATTGGTATTCCATTATTCATGTTCCTACTCGATATTCTGGGAGTTACGTCCAAAGAGGATGAACTGCAACAGGCGATGGAAATGCAAGAGGATCAATAAATTGAATAAAGTTTTCGTTCAAAAAGGAATCAAGTGTGTATGATTCCTTTTTGTTTTGCTCATCACCATAACTTGGGGTTGATTTCCGTTCCGACTGGGCGCTTTCCTGGGGCGTCCGCACAATCAAAGTTCGAGCCAACATTAAGACCATACGTTATTTATTTTGAAGAGAAAGTAGTAGGTTTTTTAATGTTTAATTCTGTCAAAGAAGAGCTTGATGGCTATTGGATTTATCGAATTATGATAGATAAGCATTTTCAAGGTAAAGGGATAGGAAAAGCAGCTACTAAGCTAATGATTTCAGAAATAGCTAAATTGCCAAATGCGCAAAAAATTATAGTAGGTTACCATCCAGAAAATAAAGGTGCTCATAATTTATACAGAAGTATGGGATTTGAAGATCATGGTAATCGCTTTGGTAAAGAGATGGCTGTCATCAAATATTTAAATGAATAATATCCAAAAGGGTCCAATTCAATCTCCCTTTTGGTTGGCTTATGAAAGATAGAAATTAAACAGCTAACCCCCTTTCGATTAGTATTGAAAGGGGGTTAGTTTTATTTATAGCGCCTTTAAAGAACTTGCTTCTGAGAAAATTGTATGTGGTTTTCTCTTCATAAATATAAGAATTAGCAATGCGGTAATGCCTTCTGCGACAGGAAATGTCCACCAAATAGCTTGTGGGCCAAGTAATTTAGGTAATACTACGAGGGCAGGAATAAATAATATAATACTACGTAGTAACATAATGGTTGTTGCAAGGCGTATTTTTTCAATCGATTGGAAGAATTCCGCAAATACCATGTTTATGCCAAGGAATACATAGCCAATTGCAAAGTGTACAAAGCCTTGTGTAGCTATGTTACGAATTTCAAACGTACTGTCACCGAACAACGCTATTAGCTGTGAAGGGAATAACGTAGCAATTATTGCAGTAGATAAACCCATAATAAGTGCGGTGGCAATACCGATTTTCAATAACGCTGTTAATCTCTCTATTAATCTTGCACCGTGGTGATAACTAACTAGTGGCTGTAGAGCCATGCCAATCCCAAGGAACACTGTTAATAGTACGGTATGAATATAGTTAACCATCGCGTAGGCGGTAACCCCGTTTGAGCCTAAATAGTGTAAAAATGTTACATTATATAAAATGACCATTACAGCCACTGAGGCTTCAACAATAAAGCTTGGTAACCCAATAGCAAATATTTTCTTTAAATCAGCTATGCTGAAAAATTTACGCACAAATTTTAATTCGGATTGCTTTCGGAAGAAATGTAGGCATAGCACCGACATACCGATAATTGTGGAGAGTGCTGTAGCTAAGGCACAGCCAGTTACGCCGTAATCGAGCACGAAAATAAAGATGTAGTTTAAGATGATATTTAAAACAGATGTAGTGATTAAGCCCATCATCGCAAGCTTTGGATTACCATCATTTCGAATAAAAATACTTAGTAAATTTTCAATTGTATAAAACACACCGAAAATCAAAATAACATGTAGGTACTCTTGGACATAAGGATAAGTAGCATCACTTGCCCCAAATATATAGGAGACTTCCTTTAAATTTAATAAAAGTATTAGAACCAGTGTCAGAACGACAACGATCATTGTTGTAAATGCTAATGTAAAGAGCTGATGCGCTCGTTTTTTATTGCCCTCACCGAGAGAAATCGAAAATAGTGTAGCTCCACCCATACCAATCCAAAGGGAAATGGATAGTAAAATAGAGAAAATTGGTACGGCGATATTTACTCCTGCTAGAGCGGTCGGTCCAACTCCGTGACTAACGAAAATACCATCTACTAAAATATTGACCGACATCAGCAACATACCGATCATTGCCGGGAATAAGTATGAGAAAAACAATGGCTTTAGTGGCCTTGTTTCAATTGGATTAATGGTTGTCATGAGCATGTACCTCCTTTACCATCACCTTTTCACCTTTGTCATCTAGTTCACCGTTAAAGACGAACCCAAATTTCTTATAGAGCTGAATGGCTACTATATTGTTGTCATAAACGCTCAAGTATATATTTTGACAGCTGTATTTAGCTACTAAATAATTTATAAGCTGCTGTAAATAATATTTTCCTAATCCTTTGTGCTGATAACGCTCATCAATGAAGTAGCGATCTAACCAAACACGTTGTGTATTGTCCTCATGTAGGAACACACCATACATAGCGAAGCCGACTGCAATGTCCTCTCTATACAATCCAACAGGTATAAAGCGTTCATCATCTTCTGCCTCCGCTAAGCATTGCATGGTACTCTCGATAAAGTCTTGCTGACTATCTGCAATGCGTAATGCTAAAACTTCCTCTTTGTTTAAAGCTGTAATGTCACGAATTTCCGTGAACATAATGTCAAAACCTTTCTATTTTTAATTTCTTTCAGCGGATGTCACGGAAGTCGGAAAGGGGCTAATATAGGATGTTAGCCTAAAATCATCGCATCCATGCGATAACGGCTAACTGACCTGCATCGGTAAAAACGCCACGTCCTGTGGCATTACCGAAATGACCGACATCGTGTCGCCCTCATGCAGGCCTAAGCACAAAGCCGATTCCGGACGCAATTATGAGTGGCATAATTGATTGTGAATAGCTACAATTTAATGTATATAGTAACTATATAGTCAAGGAGGGAAACTTAAAAATGTTTAATAAAAATGTAAAATATTTTACAACTGGTGAATTCGCTAAAATTTGTAAGGTTAATAAACAAACGCTAATTTACTACGATCAAATCGGTTTATTATCACCAATCATGAAGGATAATAAGGACTACCGTTATTATTCCATCGTGCAATATGAATTTTTTAGTGTGATTGAGCTATTAAAGGCGGTGGGCATGTCTTTAAAGGATATTCAAAAATATATGGCAGAAAAATCACCTGAAAATTTCTTAGACTTGATGCATCAGCAAAAGGAAATTGTAGCGAAAAAACGTCGAGAGCTTGAGATGATTGAAAGTATTATCGATGTAAAAATCGATCTAACAGAGGAAGCCTTACACCTTGATTTTGATAGCATGACGATGGAGCACCTGCCAGAGGAAACATTGTATTTAAGTAAAAACATCGAGGATTCGACGGAAGAACAGTTTGTGAAAGCTGTCTCTGATTTTATAGATGAATTAGACCGTTCTCAATTAGACACGGGTTATCCCATTGGAGGGATTACAAGAAGAGAGCAAGTATTAGCAGGAAATTATGATAATTATAGTTACTTATATATAGAGCAGCCACATCCACGAGAAGGTCATCCTTATTTCAAGGCGATTGAAGGAGATTTTATTGTTGGGTATCATGTAGGACCGTCCACTGCACTTGGCGAAACATACGAGCGATTATTTAAAGTCATGCGGGAAAAGGGCTACGAACTAGGACAGTACGTATATGAGGAATATATTTATGACGCAGTAATTAAAAATCGTGAAGAGGATTATGTGACGAAAATTATGATAGAAATTAAAAAAGGTTGTTGATAAGTTTGCTTATCAACAACCTAAATATTGATGAGCTTCCCACTATGCTTTAGTGCAAAGTTAAGTTTATTTCAGGATGCTCCTTTTGAATTTCTTCTAACTTATTGTCATTGATTCCTTTTAAATTTTTATTAAAAAAGCCTAATGACAATTCATTAATCAGCTTAAAAATAGCATTCACATCTGCGCCAGATTCATTAATAATTGGTGAAACTGCTGCTAAATCTGTATAACTACCATGATTTGTTTTCGGAATAATAGCTGTGTAAACACCGGGTTTTTCAATCGTTTTGTTTCTTAAATAGGATTCTGCAAACAATTCATCTCGATTACCTGGCTGTTGGCTATATGCTTCCTTCATAAAGTTAATGGATGCCTCCGCATTCAACAGCATAAATGGCTTTTCAGGACCATTTGCAGGCATTGGATCACCATACAACCCACCATCCATATCAATTGCCGCTTTAATACGTCCATCCTTTACAAGCATTTGTGTAGAAGTCGCACCACCAAAAGAGTGACCTAGCATACCAATACTGTCATAATCAATTAATGCGGCAATTGTTTTAAAATTCTTATCAAAATCTCCTTTAATGACCTCATCTAAAACAAATGATGCATCCTGTTCCCAAAGCTTGATACGATCATTCAGGAAGGTAATTGTATTTTCAATCGGTGTGAAATCCACACGATCTCCATCTGGGAATACAGTTGTTGCTGCATCACCAGTAAAGTTAAGAGCGACAACTACATAGCCGTGGCTCGCTAACTCCTCTAGTTGAAAGGTATTTTGGCGACTATATAAACTCATCCCATGGGCAAATAATAGAAGTGGGAATTTTTCGTTTGACTTTATCGGCTTCGCATCTTGATAAGAATGGTTTTCTGTCAATCCTAAATGTGTTGTAGCGATATACGGGAAACCCTGTGTCGCTGCTAATTGTTGTGTTAATGCCTCTATCTGTTCAAAGTAAGGAGAGGGCTGCCCAGTCCCTTTTTCAGCAGGGTAATAAACCTGTATCATTAATTCACGATTCACCTGGTGATTAGGTACGACAAATTCTTTACGACTCTTATCGAGGAGGTGAAATGCCTGGGTTCCTACTGAATATTCTCCTGTAGGTGCTGGAAAAGATATGATTGGAAAAAGCTTTGGCAAGGTGAACATTCCAAATGCTGCTACAGCAATCCCTACAAGTTTTAAAATTTTTATACTTAATTTTTTTGAAACAATTGTGCTTTTAGGCTTTACAAAAACCTGCAGGGTCAATAGTAGTGAAACAATATAAGCGGGGATCATACGCCAGTTAGCGCCAATTGAAATAATTGTAGCTAATAATAATATATAATTGACGACTAACATAAATATATTAATTTTAGTTATCCCACGTTGTCTAAATGTCAGTGAAATGCTCGATAGTATTAAAACAATTGTAAATATAACTTCTAAGGTTTTCATAGTATATCTCCTTTAACATACATACGAATGTATGTAATTGTTCGGTGATGCGGAATTATAAGTAATTAATACATACATACAAATGTATGTAAAGGATTAAAATAATAAACTACATAAAGTAGTCTACTATTCCTGAACTTTGTCAAATAAAGCTAAAAATACGTCCTTCAATTCATCATTTACAAGTGGCATTCCAATCCCTTCGAACATTAAACGTATATGCTCTATTTTTTGAGTAAATTCAACTCGGCTTACGCGAAATATCTCTGGATTCATCCAAATATCAAAAAGCATTGTAAAGGTTTCAGCTGCTTGCTTTGGAAAAGTAATTTGTAGCGAGCCGTCTTGATTGCCATCTTCAATAATTTTTTGAATGCCCGGCGCAACAACCTGTATTCCTTCAGTGATGCGACTATAAACAAATTCAGCAGAATTCATACTCAAAGGGATTGTGGATAGGTCTTCTTCTTTGACACTTTGAGAAATTGAAAAAGAAATACCTTTTCTTAAACGTTCTAAAGCATTTAAGTTTTCTAAATCGGATATTTCATTAAAATAATTATTTGCCATCAGCATTTCTTTTGTAATGGCATCAATAACATCAGCACGTGTTTTAAAATGATGATAGAAAGCTCCTCGAGTAATATCTCCCACATCATCTACAATCTCTTGAATCGTTACATTGTCCCAACCATTTACAGTGAATAATTTAACAGCTGATTCAATAATTTTTTTTCTCGTAACTTCTGGATATTTATTTCTGGCCATAAAATATCTCCTTATAGATACATTCGAATGTATTTATAATGATAGAGTTAGCCATCTTAATTGTCAACAACATACTATTTAATTCAAAGCAATTAGAAAAGAACTAGTAAAGGTGAGTAATTTTGCATGTATGTTGAGCTTTAATGGAAGTAAAATTCTAGTGTTTTAAAGCGAATTAAAGTCTAGTTCTAATAAGTAAATGATTTCCTGACGATACAATAGTGAAGAAAAAATGAAGGAATCAATCGTTTCAGTAAAATGGAGAGGTGAAAAAATGAATCCAAAAAAGATAACGCTTTATCCGAAAGCAAGTGATGTATTTGTAGATGTACGTTTGGCTTGTTATTTTAGACCATTGCTATCTTTTACTGATGTAGTTGAAGGAACTGAATATATCCTTCACGTTTTAGGAACTGATGGATTATTTTGCGAGGAAGAGTATTTAAATGCAGAGAATAACTTTTGGGGATTTCGTTACATAGACGGAAAATACGATTTTCTTGGAGATCTTCGTACGTTTGGGGACGGGAATGTGCAGGACATATATGCTTTTCTGCAAGCTGATTTTGCAAAAAATAAAAATTACTACATGGAAAATAAAATAACTGTCAATACATACAAAATGGGGATCCAAGATGGTTTGAATCAATTAGCTAAAAATTTCGATGTGGATTATTATGCTGATGCATTTTATAGCTATGAATTTACTAAATATCATTATAAATGTACCGGAGAATTTAGGCATATTACAGAGTTAACAGAAGGCTGGGGCCACGATGATACTGAGGTGCTAATTGGTAGAGAAGAAGCGCAAGAGATGAGCGAGGAATTTTTCATGAATCTAAAATGGAATGTCACGCATGACTATGGTATTGATGAGAGCCTGATTCGTGGGGCAACTGAGCGTTACCGCTTTATGTCAATAATTGGTGGTGGAACAGTATTTATACTGCTAAAACCGAAAGAGCAGACGGTATATTTATTAGAGTACTTTTCTTAACATGGAGGCATAGTCATGCAAATATGGGTTGAACGATGGACGCAATTATTAAAACAGCTTGAGCAGCAAGGGGCTTGGGTGCATCCGCTTAAGATAGCACCTGTAGCTACAGAACAAGAGCTATCAATAGTAGAGGAGCGACTTAGTATTCGTATTCCTTCTGAGTTCCGTAATTTATTACTACATTGTTCGCGACAAGTGGGGATGTATTGGTCTTTGCCAGATGAGGCCTTACTCCCTATTGAACTAGAGGAGACGCCATCAGGTGATTTTGGTTGGAGCTTGGAAGAGCTTGAATTCCCTGATTTCGGCGGTGAAGGTGAAAATCTAGATGAACAACTATATTTACAGTTTCACACGGCTGGCAACGGTGATGCACTTCTTATTAGAATTGAGGATGGTTCCGTTTGGTATTGGAGTCATGAGGAAGATGAGTTCGACCTACTTGCTGGGAGTTTTAAAATCTATACTGAACGAGCCACAGCTTTAGGTTGTATAGGTGCAGATTGTGGCCAGCATCGACAGTTTTGTAGTGAGGATGGTCTGGATTTGAGCCTGACTAGCTCTGAAATATGGCTGGAGTGGCTCGAACAATATTTCACACTAACTCTGAGGCAAGCAATGTCTAACTTAGAATCCTTATTAATATATGTATCGATGCATGGAGTGGAAGATAGCGTTCCGGAAGCATTTGCACAGTTTGATCCTAGTACGGTGTATTATGCACTTCGAAATAAAATTGAACAATCACTGCCACCAGCAAATAAAGAAGCATGGAGTGAAGTGCTAGTAAAGGTTTGTGCGGTAGAGGCAAGTGATTGGGTAAGGACGCTCTGGAGTGACAAAAATAATATTCCTAGCCGAATTCGAGATTATTTAACAGCAAATTGTCTACCTGCAGAAGAAGGTTTATCGCTTGTTCTTCAAGATATCGACAAAAAGACAGTTGATTCCTATACAGCTTTACACCGACTACGTCATTTCCATAATCCGAAAACTATAGCTTGGATGAAGTCTTATGTTTCATTTCCGATAGATGGATGGTCTACACTTTTCGCAGAATCACAGCCAAGTGCAGAGATGTTGTTTGAATGGTTGAGTGGCAGTGAAGTGGAAAGGCTTACAGCGATACGGGCGGTATGGCAAATGATGCAGCAAGAAATTGCGCCAACAACATGTGTAGATAAAGACAATTGGAGACAATTGCTTGCTTTTTGGAAGGAAAACGAAATACTACGGAAAAATAAACAGCTGTTTAGCCAAGCTCTTGCAGGCTTAGATAGTTGGTGAATAAAAGGGGGAGAGAAGAATGAACTATTTCACTATATTTGCATCTAAGAACAACATTGATGATATTGAAGTGAAAATTTCAGATGTTTTTGCAAAAGGCTTTGCTATCGATAAAAATGATAATGAGTATGTCATAAAATCCAAGGCGCTGTTTAAAAAATACAATTTAATAATTAGAGTCATGTCTGAAGATACAAACCCAGATTACTTCGCTAATAATATTCCTGGGATGATGGGATATTACGACAATATTCCTTTTGAAGATGACAATTTAAAAGAATTAGTTTTGACTCAAATATCTGTATTAAATACAGTGATTGCAATCGAAGCGGAAAAAGAGATAAATGAAGAACAGATACAGTTATTTACGAGGTTGTTATCAAGTATAGGTGGCATTGGTTTTTTACCGGAGGGTACTTTATTAGACGATGAAGGGATAGTAATTGTTTATCCTGACGGGCAATCAGGACCATCTGACTTTAGACCCCAAGCTTGTACACGAAAGGTAAGGGGACAAGAGGTGTCATCAGAAGAAGGTGAACAAAGAAAAAATAAAACGATAGCATATTTAAAAGAGAAAGCTATTCCTTATACAGCTTCCCTTCCTCAACTCCCAACAATAGAGGTTTGTCAGTTTAAAACCAAAGAAGACATTGCTAGAAGAGCTGTAGCCCTGTTAATTGTCATTCAATTTGCCTGTGATGTGGCGCAAGGTGGCAATGTAGAAGAATCGCGAGACTTTTTCATCAATATGTTACGCACATATAAAGTGGAAGACTATCTAACTAGCAATGAAAGAGACTTTTTACATACGTCAGAACCAAATGGGCAAGAAGCCATTAATATTTCTTGGCAATACGAGGCTTATTGGACGCTTATTTGGGCACTCGGCTTTGTTGAGAAGCTCGATTTTCCTGATGAAGTATGCGATTGCGAGTATGCCATTCAAGTTGTTTCTAACTGCGAAACGTTTGAACAATTTTATCTTCAAACTACTCTGCGTAGTCAAGAAGAGATATTGGATGAAGCCGACAAGATTTACAGATACCATTGGGCTTGTGTAGATAGTCGTATACAAGAACCACCAGCTCCTGCGGGGATGAATGAAAGTATCATTATGGAAAGACGGAGGGGCTTGTTCTGGATGATAGGGCATCGCAATGAAGAATGGGATACAATTTCGATGGATACTTGAACATAAAAGAAAAATAGCAAACTAGAAGAAAAACTAGTTTGCATTTTTATATTCTTATTTTATATAATGTGGTTTACTTACTTTATCAATCAGCAGAAGGCCATCATATTGATCTCGTGGAACAAGACTTTCCTGTCTGACTCCCCAACTATACGATAAACGTGGCTCAAACATCCATGAGTTTCCTCGTTCATTTTGACGGTTTCGTAAGTCAATAAATGTGTATGGTTTATTTGTTGATGAAAGAATATCCTCGATTGATCCTTTTACTGGCGGTAAAACGGCTATAGGTTCTTTAGAATTGTTTGCAGTTTCGCCACTAGCCATATAAAGACCAAGCACATAGCTATATTTCTTGTAAATATCCGGTAGAAGTTCACCCATCAATTTTACCGGATAAGAAACCATTACTTCGGATTGTGCTTTGCGAATATGGTCATTATGTGCCCAGACGATAAATTTTTCAGTTGGATAAATCTCCTCTGCTAACCATAGTAGGTTTTCCATCATTGCTTGGTCACGCCATTCCATTGTCTTAAAAAAAAGCTCAGGGTTATATGGTTCTATATTTGATTGAATTGATAGTTCTACATATTCGTCTGCTAAACGGATACGGTCAGCTAAAGTACGTTCCATAAGCTTTACAATATGAGGCTCGCTCGGATAAGCTGCTTTTAACTCTTTTTCTTTTAGCTGAACTTGAGATTTTACTTGTTTATACACTTCGATAATGCTTGGTTTCGCCTTTTGGTAGCCTTTTAGATCCGTACCGAAGCTCCAGTCTACAAGTTGCTCTTCTACTTCACTGAACTGTTTAGCAAGCTGACTATTTTGCAGCCACTCACCATTCGTGAACGCACCTTGCTGTTGAATATCAAAGCCTGCCAATTTTAATGGTTTATCAGTTTTCTGTGTTTTTTTAGCATACTCAAATAACGGCAGTGTTTCTTTTGACCACCATACACCAAAAATAGCATCCTTCATCGTTTGTTGCGCTGTTTGTTTATCAATTTGTCCTTGCGCATTCATGGCATTTCCCATACCGCTTTCGAAGGCTAGGACATTGTAGCCCATTTCTTGGTGTAAAAATTGAATTAAACGTGTTTTCGCTAGGCTAAATTCTGCTGCGCCATGTGAACTTTCCCCTAAAAAAACGATGCGCTTATCATGCAATAAAGGCTTTAGCATCTCTAAATCTTCAAATTTAGTAGATGGAATGTTTTGTTGACTAATTGCTTCAGGTTGAATAGATGTTAAGCTGTAAGCATGATCGTTTGTCCACTTTTTCCAATCTTGAAGTGTTTCATTGGATGTGCGGGCTTGCTTTACTTCTAAATAGTTCTCCAAAGCTACACGTTCTTCTATCGCTGGAACTGCTGCCGATGCATTTGATACTCCGCTGAACGCTGTAAAGGTTGCTAACGCAATACTTAATGATAATAAAACCTTACGATTCTTACCTTTTGTCACTTTCTATCAGTCCTTCGCTATATGTTAATGTCAATTATAGATAGTGAAGTTTAAAGTAAAAGGGGAGTTTGTTTAAATTTTGTTTAAATTTGGTTGGATGTCATTATTTTGGATTATTTGAGCGGAGGCAGATAAAAAAACATCTCTATAGCGTATGTACACTGTAGAGATGTTAACTATTTTATTTATAGTGATACGTGCTAGCTCTCGGATTATTCTGCTGTATTTGATTGAACCATGCACGATCCTTTTCCTCTTGTTTTAAAGTGTTAACGATGGTTGATGAGCAACTAACACAGATTTTTGCCTGAGTAACTTGTCCGCAACGCTCACAGGGTGCGCCTAAATTAGGGAAAATCGATTTTTTTAATTTTCCTGTTTTTACCCATTTATAGAGTAGCTCAGATGAAACCCCAGTTAATGAAACTACCTCATCATTCGTTAAGTAGCGATTATTTTTTCTCAATAAAAAATGATGTAGTTCTGAAAAAATATCTTCTTCTCTCACATCAATCCTTTTGGTAAATAGTTGCATGATTATTACTCTCCTCGTTTTACTTCAATTAATGACTTCTTCTATAGTTTTATTTGCGTTGTTCGGTTGCTCATCATATTTATAGTTTTCCCATCGATTTCGTGCCAGTTTTCTATATTTATTGGAAACATTTCGATCTGCTATTAATCGAGAGAATCCTTTTTTCGCCTCAGCAATATCTCCAAGTCGGAGGCTTAATTCTGCATGTAAATATTGAATTCTCTCTCCGCCCTCTTGATTGGATGCAAAAGATTTACTGTAAAAATCTCTAGCAGCAAAAAGGTAGCGCATTTCCGATTCCTCATCATTTTTTAAGCGATATAGCCAGGCTATTTTTAAAGCGAAATTGGCCATAAGAAGTGACTCTTCCATGGATGCTCTTGATACAAGATAAGCTAATTTAATGCTTACAATGGCATCATCGATTGTACGTTCCTTGCACATATCCATTGGTTTTTGAAGCTCTTTTATGTATAGCTCATCAATAAGAAGCATGAAAGGTCCATATGTTCTTGTCATAGATTTGTGGTAAGCATAGCCACAATGTGGACAAACGGCAACTTCATACAATAACGGGTTTAAACCTTCATAAACTGGCATGAAGTCTGTTTGTTCTTCGATAATTTTATATCGATTAGGGCGTACTTTATATGTGGTAAAATGCTTCTTGCAAAACTTGCAATCCACACTACTTTCATAGTAGTAAATGTTAAATGCCATAAGAATCAACTCCTTTACATAAAAAACGATTATTATTTCTTTTGTTCTATTTATACGATGGACAGTATCGTTCAATGTGTTTAATTTAGTTACCTTTATATTAACAATTCTATGTTCTTTGGTATACTCCTTTAGAATTATTAAAATAAAAATGTTCATTATTTTCTTAGTTATTTGGAATTTCGATATGTACCCGTAATAGTATTTATCGGTGTAGTTAAAGCAAGTTATACATTCGTTTTAGTTTGTCAAATAACGTACAAATTTAAATAATTATTGATGTTTTTATTATAAAGTTGAATGTGTAGGCGATAATGCCTATTTCGTGATTTTGGTATAAAGATGTTTCTTAATGTAAAATTACAAGTATATTGATTAGGGAAATATAGGATTATTATTAAGAAACAAAGGGGAGTCACTCAACACTCGCCTGTAGTGGAAAATGACATTTATATTAGGGTGATCGGAGTAGGGCTGAGCGACTTCTTGGAGATCATCGTCACAGGTGTTACCCGAAGTGGGCCATGTTATGGTGAGGTTCCTCTAATCGATATACCTAATAAAATTGTGTAAAACGATAAGGAGCGAAAGATGGATTATAAAATTGTATTTTTTGACGTAGATGGAACGCTTGTTAATTATGAAGATGGTCGTATTGAAGAAAGTACAAGAACCGCTATTAAGCAATTAAAAAACAAAGGAATTCATATTGTTGCTGCTACAGGAAGACCCTTGTCAATGTGCCAAGATTTAAGAAACATAGGCATAGAAACGTTTATTACAGCTAATGGTGCCCATGTTAAGTATCAAGATCGAGTAATACATAAAATGCCTATTGCAAAGGAAATTGTCCACGCAGTTAAGGCTTTTGCTGAAGACAATAAACAAAGTCTATCATTTTTTACAGAACAATTATCGATGAATAACGTCCAAGAAGAAAAGACATTAAAAGCTATGCAAGAAACATTATCTTTGCTAGAGTTTCCTGATATTAATGAAGATATTTTAACGCAAGAGGTTTACTTAATGTGTTTATATGGCGATGAGGATATTGAGAAAAAGTATACTTCAAAATTCCCTCATTTATTATTTAAAAGGTGGCACCCTTATATTACAAATGTTTTGCAACAGGATGTTTCCAAATCTATTGCTGTCCAGGCGGTACTAGATTATTTCGACTTGAGTCCTGAAGAAGCACTTGCTTTTGGCGATGGAGATAATGATATCGATATGCTGGAGCAGGTCGGCTTTGGTATTGCAATGGGTAACGGTAGTGAAGCATTAAAAAATGTCGCTAATTATGTAACGAAGAAATCAACTGAGGACGGGATTGATTATGCTCTACGTGAGCTGCAAATAATTTAATAGAGTAGTAGCCGAGAAATGAGATTTATAGCATGAATCGACCACTATACAACATTGGAGAAAGTTTTTATAAAGAAATAATTTTTCCATCTATACAATCTACAAGGCAGTGATAATAAATCCTGAGAAAATTGTGTTGAAGTCATAATACTCATAATATTGTTTACTTTGAGTTAATATAAAGCTATCTGTAAAAAGAAATTCATTATGCTTTAGGTGGGAAGGATTTATGGCGCATCACGTGCAATCTCTAATAGAACATTACGGGTATTTTGGCATCATTCTTATCCTAGTTGGCGGGATTGTTGGGCTGCCACTTCCCGATGAGATATTTTTAACATATGTAGGATATAGCGTATATAAAGAAACTCTCGCACATATTCCAGCTTTAATCAGCGCTATGGTAGGTGCGGTAGGGGGAATTACTCTGAGCTACTATATAGGCTATAGATTTGGGCTACCGTTATTGCAAAAATACGGTCCAAAAATCCACATTACTGAACAGAAAATTGACTTTACTAGAAAATTATTTGCAAAAATAGGGCCGGGATTATTATTAATAGGATATTTTATTCCTGGTGTGCGTCATCTTACAGCATATATTGCGGCTATCAATAATTATCCTTATAAAAAATTTGCTTTCTTTGCCTATACGGGAGCAGTTATTTGGACATTTACTTTTATTACCTTAGGAAAGGTACTTGGGGAGAACTGGCGTTATGTTGGGGTCTATTTATCCCGCTACAGTATTTATCTTATAGTATTGTTCCTAATACTAATGCTAATCGTTTATTTTATTTTCAAAAAAAGGAATTCGCCAAAGTAAAAAAAGGTCTGATTCAATACCTACTCAGGTTGTGAACCAGACCTTTTTATCGTTTAAGGCAATATTGCAAATGAACGAACAGGGAATCCAGACGCTTTTTCAGGCTTTGGTACAATATTGAATATAGCAGCGCCTTTTGGAGGTAGCTTATCCAAATTTGTCATCAGCTCAATTTGGTAAGTATCTTGCTCAAGCACAAAATATTCGCCATCTAGCTTACCATTTTTACGAAAATCAGCTGCTGAATCCGTATCAAAGGTTTCGTGGCCTATAGCACTTACTTTTCGTGCGTTGAATAAAAATTGTAACGCTTCTAATCCCCAGCCAGGAATATGATTACTACCATCCGCATCTTTGTTACTGAAAGCCTCTTTATCTGGCCAACGTTTACTCCAATCCGTACGCAGCGCAACGAAGGTACCTGCTTCGATTTCCCCATATTCAGCCTCAAAATCAAGAATATCTTGAACACTTAATGTGAGGTCGTTATTAATTTCGGCTTCCTTAGATTTATCGATAACGATTAGTGGTAGAACTAGTTCTTTTAGCTCCAAATCCTCTAAATAGCGTGTATCTCGCACAAAATGGATAGGTGGGTCAATATGTGTTCCATATTGCCCAGGGAAAGTAAATTGCTGCGCAAGGAAGCCATCATCATGGGAGAATACTGTTTCAAATTTTGCATCATCAAACATAAAGAAGTGGGGAGAATTAGGACCAAATGTATGTGTTAAATCTACCCATTCTTTCGATTTCAATAGTTGAATTGCTTGTAAAAGTTCGTTTGTCATAATATCTTCCTGCTTTCTTTTAATTATTTTTGGATGCAACAATAAAAAAGAGCCCTCCTTGTAGAAAGAGGACTCTTGTGCAAAGCAACTAAAGTAAGTCTTCTCATCTTCAAGGCTAAATTTCGCCAATTGGAATTAGCACCATACCTATATAGGCTGGTTGCTGAGACTTCATAGGGCCAATCCCTCCGTCTCTCTTGATAAGAAAAAGCAATATAAGAATTTTCAGAAATAATGATTACAAATACTTTAGCATATTTTTTTATAGTTTACAAGTTCAATAGGGATACAAGGTTAAAAATAATTTTCAACACTTTCGGAGCCTATTCAAAAGAGTTGGAATTTCACCAACTTAAAATTAATGTTAGTTTACAACAGTCGCTATCAGTAAATATTATACGAATACGATCCGGTGTATAGTTAGTTTCGAACTTCATGGTGACACCCGTTGACGATATTAATTTTTCAACTTCCGTTTTATTTGACAGCTGTGCAGCGTCCATAAGATCATGTGCAAATTGCTCAGATTCTTCAATTTTATCCGTAAGTAATTGTGCTTGCCGCATAATAACCTTAATCCGTTTTGCAGAAGTTTTCAATTTACTTGTATTGACGGATGGAAATGGATTGCTATTTGTCGGGTTCGCCGGCATTGCTAGATGTCTTGAAAATTGACTAGTGCCTTGTTGATGTGCCATTGCCCATGTTGGATAATAGTTTGGATAGACAAAATACGGATAAGGATTGTAATACAACTAAATTCCTCCTATCCTATAGCTGATATCCTATCTTATGTACAACAATGTTTTTCGGTGTTAATGGCTTAAGCAGACTAAGTGTTACCCAAGTAATATGACTATATATAAGTACCTTCATGGACTAGGCTTCTAAACAATAAAGCTAGTCTGTCCAATTTAAAAAAGGAGTTCTTTAGATGAATATTCGTGAATACATTAAGAATGGTTTTGAAATTTACTATGAGCGTTATAATCAAGTTTCGAAGGAGGGGTTTTGCAGATGGATGTGTCCAGATGTTCCAGACCAGATGAAATTAGCGGATATTGATGGGGAATGGTCAAGATGGAAGCTGATCCCTTCTAAAGTAACTGAAGATGATATACAAGCTTTAGAAAAAGAGTTTGGACTTAAATTTCCTGAGTGGTATAAAGCTTTTATTTCAACTTATAACCATTATTTTGATGTAATACCCAATCAAAGTATTGATGAACCTTTAAATAACGTTAGAGATATGTATAATCCATCGTTATGTAGTTTAGGATATCTCCCTTTTTCATGGGATGAAGAGTATGGAAAAATTATTTGCATCAATTTAAATAATGCGAATGAAGAAAATTGTGCAATATATGAAATTGAACATGAAATTTTATTTGATGATAGTGCTGATATTAAAGCGTCATTGGATTATCTTTATCCAAATTTCAAGGCATATTTTGACGATACTTTCCTTAAAATATGATAAATAGCAAAAAGGAAGCCTCAGTTATGGTTAAGGCTTCCTTTCTTTTATCCTTGTTTGTTTCTATCAAAGATTAACCATAGAAGTGTAGTCATTGCCGCAAGCATAACCAAGATGAATCCGTATATAGGTGTGTGGGCTAATGATTGGTGGCGAATAATGAATCCTCCAATGTATGATCCTAGAAAAATGCCAATGTTAAAGGCCGAAATATTTAATGCTGAAGCCATTGAGATAGCTGATGGTATATATTTTTCTGAAAGTTGAACGGCATAAAGCTGTAATCCTGGAACATTCATAAACATAAATAGCCCCATCATAAGGACCATCATTAATCCAATGATCGATGATTCTAAAAAGAAGTTGATACCCAGTAATGCTAATGCTAAGCCAATAAAGATAATAAAGATTGAACGTAAAGGATTACTATTAGCAAAATGACCACCTAATGTATTGCCGATAGCGACACAAATACCAAATACAACTAAGATGAATACAATTGCCCGAGGTGAGTAGCCCATATATTGTTCTAATATAGGGGAAATGTATGTGTATACAACAAACACGCCACCGTATCCGATTGCTGTAATAAAGAGAATTAATAGCATTCGTATGTTCCCCAATACTTTCCAGATATCGCGAATAGATATTGGATTGCCTTTTGATAATTGACTAGGTACAAGCAGAGCATTACTAATTAATCCGATAATACCAATAACGACAATGAAAATGAACGACATTCGCCAGTCAGTAACTTGTCCAATAAAAGTTCCTAATGGGACACCTGTCACAGTTGCTACTGTTAACCCTGTGAACATAATAGCTATTGCACTTGCTCGTCTATTAGGTGCCACAACATCTGCAGCTATAACAGAGGCGATAGACATAAAGACGCCATGTGCTAATGCTGAAATAACACGGCCGATTAGTAGAATTGAAAATAAGGGTGCTAGAGCTGCAAGTAAATTACCGATAATAAAAAGCACCATAACGAGCAATAACACATTTTTACGACTAAGGCGCGATGTTAACGCTGTTAAAAGCGGTGCACCAATCGTTACACCTAGTGCATATATGGATACGGTTAAACCCGCAGTACTTAACGTTATGTTAAAATCTTCTGTAATTAATGGAAGAAGTCCGACGCTTATAAATTCTGTAGAGCCAATACCAAAAGCACTGATCGCTAGTGCGAGTAATGTTAGTTTAGCATTCGGCACTTTTGTTTCGTTCATTCTTAATATCTCCTTTGATTTTTCGTATAGTGTATAGTAATATTCATACATACTAAAAAGTTATGTAGAGTACTTTTAGTTACTTTTGAATATTACAGGGGGTTTACAATGAAAAAAGTTTATAATATTGGTGTTGAAGCCACTCTTGAAGTAATTGGGGGTAAATGGAAACCAGTCATTCTTTGTCATCTGACCCACCATGGTAAGATTCGTACGAATGAATTTCGCCGATTGATTCCAGGCATTTCGCAAAAAATGCTAACAAACCAATTGCGTGAATTAGAGCAGTCTGGATTAATTAATCGCAAGGTTTTCAATCAAGTACCGCCAAAAGTTGAATATTCGTTAACGCCCTATGGTCAAGAAATGGACCCAGTGCTGAACATCCTCTGCACTTGGGGTGAAAAACATATCGAAATGCTACAAGATAAAGGTGAAGATGTACTGTTAATGCAACGTGATGAAGATATCGCGATAAAGCATACGTCTTAAATAGATTGGAAAGAGACTGTCTAAGAGAAAAAAATAGGACAGTCTCTTTCACGTTTACATAGCTATCGTTTACATGACAAAATCAAATTCATCTGGGTTTGGTCCAACACGTTGTTCTAGATTCATAGCGTTAATGATCGCCACCTCTTCATCAGTTAGAGTGAAATCAAAAATCTCAGCGTTTTGAATCATACGTTCTTTACGCACAGATTTTGGAATTGTGACGATACCATTTTGAATATCCCAGCGTAATATAACTTGAGGATTTGATTTCCCGTATTTTTTAGCTATTTTTGAAATAGTTTCATCTTCAAGAAGCCCACCTTGCATTAATGGCGCCCAAGCCTCCAGTTGTATATTGTGCTCTTCGCAGAATGAACGAAGCTCTGCTTGTTGTAATCGTGGATGGAATTCCACTTGGTTAATAACTGGTGTAATGCGAGCAAATGTTAATAAATTCTGTAAGTGTTCTACGTGGAAGTTACATACTCCAATCGCTTTGATTTTTCCTTCCTCGTATAAATCCTCGAGAGCCTTCCAAGCCTCTTCATACTTATTTTTACCTGGCCAATGGATAAGATAGAGATCTAAATAATCTAACCCTAATTTTTCTAAGCTTTCCTCGTATGCTGCGATTGTCTCCTCAAAGCTCAAGCTATCGTTCCATACTTTGGAGGTAATAAATAATTCCTCACGTTTTAAACCTGTAGATGCTAATGCTTGTCTAATGCCATCACCAACACCTGCTTCATTGCCGTAAATAGCGGCAGTATCGATACTACGGTAACCGACCTCAATCGCATTTTTAACGATTTCTGCAGTAGTATCATTTTCGATTTGGAATACGCCTAAGCCCATTCCTGGCATTTGTAAGCCATTATTTAATGTGATTGTATCTTGTAAATGATTGATCATTTTTCTGTCCTCCGATTTTTGTTAGTGCTCTGTTGCTTTCTTATTATGCTTTCATGCCAGTGCAAAAAAAAGTACGCACTTTTTGGTTTCATAGAAACGTGGAGGTTACTTTTGTGAGATATCAATGGTTCGCTGTAAGAAATTTTTATTAGTTTACGAGGATCGGCCTCAAACAAAATTGTAGTTTAATGATAGGTCATGCAAAATTCGCATCCATTAGTCAAAATAATATGGAACGTTGCGGATTGAAAAATGGCTTATACAAAAAGTATTTGGTCTGAAGCAAAATGAGTGGATAGAAGGGGATTCAATGCTCGAAATAGAATAAGTATATTGAAACTTTTATAAAGGAGATGGAGAGATGAATCGTTTAAATTTAATTACGTTGGGTGTAAAAGATATGGTCGAGTCTCTTAGATTTTATCGAGAGGGTCTGGGATTTGAAGTAATTGTTTATGGTGAGGAAACAAATCCAGATGTTATTTTCTTTAATAATGGAGGAACAAAAATCTCACTGTTTCCGATTGACCGTCTAGTAAAAGATATTAACGAAGCAAATCCACCTGCTATCGACAATGGCTTTAACGGGATTACACTTGCTTATAACGGAAAGTCGAAAGAGGAAGTTGATCAAGTGTTTGATTTGGCTAAAAAGGCGGGGGCGAAAATCGTCAAGGAGCCAGAAACTGTATTCTGGGGTGGCTATAGTGGCTATTTCCAAGATCCAAACGGCTACTATTGGGAAGTTGCTTATGGCGATATGTGGCAGTTCGATGATAATGATATGTTGATCATTACAAATAACTGAAAAGATAGACGTATTTGGGGAATCCAAATACGTTTTCTTTGATGGTTAGCTTGTTTTAACGAGAAATAATTTGATTTTATCGACATACCCCTAGCCTTAGATGTGATTTATTCAAGGACTCTCTCACTTTACAGACAATGATTGAGTACAAATCTATGAAATCGTATAATACAGAATAACATTTATTTCTAAAATCTAGAGCAGATTGGGAGGATTACCATTGTATCGGATATTGTACATAGAAGACGAAAAAGAGATTGGCCAATGGGTGACAAAGGATTTAACGGAAAGAGGATACGAGGTTACATGGCTCGAATCTGGGGAAGAAGTCGATCAGCACATAGCTTTTAAGGATATTGCTATATTAGATGTAATGTTACCAGGCTTAGATGGCTTTTCAATTGGCAAAAGAATTAAGCGAGAAAATAAAGAGATCCCAATTTTAATGCTGTCAGCACGAACTGCTGTAGAGGATAAAATAGAGGGCCTTAACTTCGCAGATGATTATTTAACGAAGCCATTCCACCCAGATGAACTGATAGCTCGTGTTGAGGTTTTACTAAGAAGATATCAAAAGAATGATGATGTACTAGATCTTCAGCATTTAAAAATTTATACGAAAGATATGCGGGTTATCAGCAAGGAAACTAATGAAGAAATTCAATTAACAGGTAAGCAGTTCTATCTATTGCAGTATTTTATTCGCCATTTAAATCAAATTTTAACGAAGGAACAGCTGTATGAAGGTGTCTGGGGTGAAAGCTATATAGAAGGCGATAAAACATTAATGGTGCATATTCGATACTTAAGAGAAAAGATAGAAATAAATCCAGCCAAGCCGACAATTATTGAAACCATTCGTGGTATTGGATATAGGGTGAAACAATGAAATTTTTTCGATCATTATTAGTAAAGTATATGCTGATTATTTTTTTAGCCATATCAATTGTTCAATTATCATACTTTGCAATTGCCGCTTTTATGTTTGGAATAGGAAAAACTGATTTTTCAAGTGAAGTTCTTATGGAAAGCGAAGTAGAGGAAAAGTGGCATGCTGAAGCTAAAAGTATAAAAGACGTTAAAGAGGGAACAATTTCCGGGCATTTTGAAAGTTGGGAGAAACAATACCCTAAAGCGTCTATGTTTTGGGTAGGTAAGGATGGTACATTACTTACAACGTTGAATGTGACGAAGCAACTTCCATCAGAATGGACGCCAGCATATACTGCAAAATTTATAAAAGAGCGCTATGGTGGAGATCCATTTACCGTCATTGCCTTTTTAGGTGAGAACGAATCGAATGGATTTATCGTTTTTGAAATTCCTAGGGAAGTGTTTAATCCACCTCTTAAAAATGTTTATGAACAATATGGGCACCTTTTAATTGTCGGCGTTATTGCGATTATATTATTTTTCATTATAGTCTCCTTTTTATTTTTCAGAGGGATTCGAAAACGGCTATTGCACCTTCAGGAAGCAATGGAAATTCGTGATGTAGATGGCTTGCCTATTGAAACGAAGGTCAAGAAAAAGGATGAAATCGGTCAGCTTGAACAAAGCTTTAATCGTATGGTGTGCGAGCTTAGGGAGAGTAAGGATCGTGAGCAAAAGGAAGAACAGCTAAGACGTGAATTGATTGCTAATTTATCACATGATTTACGAACACCATTAACGAAAATACGAGCGCAATCATATTCAATTAGTAAAGAGGCATTATCAGAGGATGGAAAACAAGCGATTAAGGCAATGGAAACATCGATTGTTAGTGTTGACGCTTTAATAGAAAATTTAATGTCCTATACATTACTGATGGCTAGTAAATATAAATTTGAGGCGAAAGAAATCAACGTTATACGTTTTGTACGTGAGCAAATGACTACATGGTATTCAGTGTTTGAAAAGGAAGGCTTTGAAATCGATATTGAGATACACCCATTTGAGAAAAATGAATGGCAAGTTGATCCGATTTGGCTTGGACGTATACTCGATAATTTATTCCAAAATATATTACGCCATGCGAATAGTGGGAAATATATTGGCGTGGAGACCGAATCGACGGAGCACTATGATGCATTTATCATAAAGGATCATGGAAACGGAATGAAAAATGAATCCAATGCTAAAGGTGCTGGTATCGGCTTATCTATCGTTGATATTATGGTGAAGAGCATGGATTTAGAATGGGATATTGAGTCAAGTGAATCCGGCACCAAGATTACAATTAAACACTACAAATAGAATATTCCATGAAGCATGTTAAGGCATGCTTCAATTTTTCGTACATAGAGTGATTGTCCAAATAGTATGCCATCAAAGTTTATGGCATGCTATTTTTTGATTCATAATCCATGCAAATTCCTTGGGATCAGTGGCTCAGCTGACGCCCCTAGGAAAGCGCTCAGCCGGAACGAAAATCAACCCACGTTATGATAAAGTGCCTTTTTTAAACAAAATTTAAACTTAGACCTTACCTGCTTTTAACCTTCATTACTTATGATAATTACAGAGGTGAGGACAATGGAATATATCGTACAAACAGAAAATTTATCAAAAAGCTTTGGTAAAGAGCAAGCTGTATCAAATATAAATTTAAAAATACGAAAAGGTGAAATATACGGATTCTTAGGACCGAATGGAGCGGGAAAGACTACGACGATTCGTATGCTTCTCGGGCTGATGAAGCCATCTTCTGGGACAATTAAAATTTTCCAAAAAGATATAACGAAGGAACGAATTAATATTTTGGAAAAAATCGGTTCATTAGTAGAGAACCCTTCCTATTATCCACATTTAACGGCTTATGAAAATTTAGAAGCGCTAAGAAAAATTTTAGGTGTACCAAAATCACGTATTGATGAAGTGCTAGAAATTGTTCGTTTAAAGGATGCTGCAAATAAAAAAGTAAAAGGCTTTTCTCTTGGGATGAAGCAACGTTTAGGTATTGCTGCATCTTTGTTACATAATCCTGAATTACTGATTTTAGATGAACCAACAAATGGTCTTGATCCATCTGGTATTATCGAAATCCGTAATTTAATTAAACGACTGCCTTCGGAATATGGGATGACGATTATTATTTCAAGTCATCTACTATCAGAAATTGATCAAATGGCTACACAAGTGGGCATCGTTACGAAGGGAAAAATGATTTTCCAAGATTCGATTGAAGCAATGCGTAGATTTGCTCAGCCAAAGGTATTAATTAAGGTGAGCAATGGTGACAAGGGTTGGCGTTCACTAGTAGCAAATGGCATTAAGGCAGAACATAGGGATGACCTCATTTTATTAGATGAATGCTCAGATGAAAAAGTGGCACATATTGTACAAATCCTCGTACAAGAAGGCATTTCGGTTTACCGAGTAGAGGAAGAGAAGCGATCATTAGAGGAGATTTTCCTTCAAATGACAACAGGAGAGCAAGCGCTATGATAGGAAAACTGTTAACTTCTGACTTTTTGAAAATTAAACGCAAAGGATTATGGTTTTTAACAGCTTTAGGACCAATTGGTGTTGTTGCTCTGCAAATGGTGAATTACGGTTTAAGGAAGGACTATTTGTTAGAGCAAAGCGAGGACGATTGGGGCTTCTATTTATTAAACGTTCATTCATTTACACCACTAGCTATAGTTTTAGGGATTGCTATTTTAACTTCATTTATGGCGAGTATTGAAAATGAAACGAACGCTTGGAAGCAATTAATTGCACTACCGGTGTCTAAATTAACAGTGTACTTATCAAAATTCACTGTCTTGGCAATTTTACTATTTATGTCTTCTACGATTTTAATGCTAATGTCAATGGCTTATGGAGTGTTTTTAGATTTAGGTGATAGCATACCATATGCGGAACTTGCTAAATTTGCTTATTATCCATATTTTGCTGCATTGCCAATATTAGCACTTCAGCTTTGGATTGCGAGTGTTTGTCATAATCAGGGGATCCCAATTACAGTAGGTATTTTCGGCGTGATTTTTACCTATTCCTCATATGTATTGCCTGACTGGATGATTTGGAAATGGCCATCGTTAATGAATCAATGGGATGAGCCCGTTATTAATGTCATGCTTGGGATAGGCATTGGTATTTTACTGTATATTATCGGAATGATAGATTTTGCTAGAAGGGATGTAAAATAAATGTGGTCTATACTGAGCGCTGAATGGTTTAAACTGAGAAAATCAAAAATGGTGCCAATAATCTTAGCAGGGCCTATTATCGGACTTTTTATCGGATTAACATCAAATTTTGAATCTAAAATGCAAGGTTTTGAAGTGAATAATTGGTACACTCCGTTATTTTCAATGAATTTAACGTATGCATTATTATTTCTACCTTTAATTGCAGGGGTATTTGCGAGTCTTATTTGTAGATATGAGCATCAATCTGGAGGCTGGAAACAGCTTTTAGCATTGCCGGTGACAAGAGGAAGAGTATTTGTAGCTAAGTATGCATTAATTATGCTTCTTGTGTTGGCGATGCAGTTATTGTATTTATGTTCTATATTTGCTGTAGGCATGATAAAGGGCTATACAGACCCTTTCCCAATGGAGATTGTTTGGAAGAGCATTATCGGAGGATGGGTAGCGACATTGCCATTAGTCGCTTTGCAGCTGTGGATGTCCATTATGTTTAAAAGCTTTGCTGCCCCATTTGCAGTAAACGTTATTTTTACTTTACCTTCCATATTAATCATCAATTCCGAGCGTTTTGGACCTTACTATCCATGGGCTCAGCCATTCTCAATGATGTATATAGTCGGCAATACGGATGATGTATTCTTTGTGCCTTGGGATCAATTATTAACAGTTGTAGGAGGAGGGTTCTTACTGTTTTTCCTTGGAGGGTATTTATATTTCCAACGAAAAGCTGTATAAAGTGAAACTTTAATCAGTGGGGATTTACTTCATCCCCTCTGATTATTAGTCTTCACCAATCGGGCGATTACGGGCAGTTAATCTCTCACTTAACTTCTTTGCTTTCTCTAAAATGTGAGGTGTGAGACTTGTACCTGATGCTTCGCTTTCAGTACAGATAAATTACTGCCCGTTAACGCGGGATAACTTTTTCTATAGATTAAAGGAGATTTTTATAAATGGTATTTGTTAAAAGGGGCTTTCTATTAATTTCAGCATTATTTCTTTTGTTATCTCTAGCTGGATGTGGAAAGGGAGAACCCATTAAAGATGCTTCAAAATATACATCTGCGGTTGAGGATATCGATATTCCGAATGATGTGAAAGTAATTGGTTTTGGAGAAGCAACACATGGTAACGTTGAATTCCAAACTTTAAAGAAGGATGTATTTCAAGCTCTAATAAAAAATGAAAATGTTCGTGTTTTTGTGTTAGAAGGTGATTTTGGTGGCGCTCAGCAAATCAATCAGTTTATTTTAAATGGTACTGGCACAGCTGAGGAAGCGGTAAAAACTCTGGATTATGGTATCTATAAAACGGAGCAAATGATTGAGTTTGTTCAATGGATGCATGATTATAACATGACAGCCGATGAGAAAGATAAAGTTTATTTTTACGGTAACGATATGCAACGTTATGATTTTAGTAAAAAAGGGTTATTGGATTATTATGAAGTGGTTGATCAGGACAAAGCAAAGGAATATGCAGCCCTGTTACAACACGTTTCAAATAAGACAATGCGCGATTTAAAGAATGACCAACTAAAAGAACTAGACGAAAATATTGATGCCATCATAAAGGATTTGGAAACAAATAAAGATGCTTATGTAAAGCAATCATCAAAAGAAGCTTATTTATTTGCTGCTCAATATGTACAAATCATGAAGCAACGCACGCAATTATTTTTAAATGACAGTAATTATATGAATCTTCGTGATGAGTATTTAGCGAACAACTTACAATGGATCGTTGATTTTGAGGCGGCTCAAGGACATGATAAAGTACTGATGTCTGCTCATAATGGGCATATAGAGAAAACTTCAGCGAATATGGCAGGATACAAATCTATGGGCCAATACTTAGATGAAGTGTATAAAGATGCGTACTTTGCTATTGGGACTGACTTTGTTAATAATACGTTTCAGGCACAAAATGGGTCAGGCGAAAGAAAAGAGTATACAATTAAGCACCATAATGCATTAATAGATGCTTTCAGCGAAGTGAAGGAAAATATATTCTATGTAGACTTTAAAAAGGCTAATGAATCGCCTGATTTAGCTGACATCTTAGCAAAAAAACAAAGAATGGGTAATATCGGAGATGACTTTAGTGTTTGGTATAAGTTTATGAAGATGCTTTATACAATTAATATGACACCTGCTGAGGCATATAATGGCATGATAATTGTTCAAGAGGCAACACCGACAAAAGTTATAGAATAATGTGCAGAAAAAAATGAGGCTGGGATAAATCTGGTCAAAACCTTAAAAAGTTGCGAGAAATCAATTTAGAAACGTTGATTTCTCGCTTTTTTGATGTTTAATTTTACATTAAAAATATGCGACGCGAATTATCAGTGCAGTCAGGTAGTGTCGCATGAAGGTAGATATCGATATTTTCCGAAAGTTGGGTGATAAATCGATAAAGTTGGTCGATAAACAATGAAAAGTTCTCGATAAATCTCAAAACTGTTTCGATAAATCTCAAAACTGTTTCGATAAATCTCAAAACTGTCTCGATAAATCGCTCATCCCTGCAAAGATAATTTTGTCCTAGCCTCTTTTCATAATTATGAAACCGAAGTTTCTTAATCAGAAAGCAAATAGCGAGTAAACATCCATATAAGATGATGTATATTTCAGTATCATTACACCTTCTATAAATAAGTATTGAATACCTCGATTTTGTTAATGATAAAAAAGAGGAGGTGTGGAAACAATGGCACAAGAAATTCTTTGTGAAGTCAATAACTGTACATTTTGGGATTCTGGAAACAAATGTACTGCAGAAAAAATTTATGTTGTAAGTCAAAAGGGACAGCAGGCATCTAATAGTGAAGAAACAGATTGCAAAACATTCAATCCTGAAACGCATTAAATTTTTTAAGGGTAACCAAATATATGGCTACCCTTTTCCCATGTCTTTATAAATAGACATCCACTTTTTCCTTGTTAAATAAGAGCGCATGAGCATGTTTTACTTTTTCCTCTACATAATCTAATGAATACTGTCCATAGGAATCTGTTAAATCGCCAATGGCACGAGACAAATTATCAATAACAGGAATTAATGTTTCTAAGTGGGCAAGTTCTTCACCTTTATTCATTTCATCAGTAATTTCATGAGCTAGATGTTGAATCTTTCTTAGTCTCATTTTTTCCGAATGCATATAATCCTCCTTATTGAACCAAATGATGATGTCTAACTATATGTCTAGCTACAAATTTTCATGAATGAATCCATTCCCATTTAAAAGTAGTTATTAGGATTGCTGAGGGCCTGAGCAATTCCCTTTATACCGACCTCAATTTTTTGGTCAGCTACATTCGAAACATTTAGTTTTAAAATTCGTTCTCGGTAAAATTCATTTAAATAATTTCGATCAATTGTATCTAAATAAATGTCCTGCTGTGTTAAATGCTGTATGAGCATATTTGTATTGACCTCCCTTGGCAATACGATATGACTATGCATGCAAATTTCTGTAGATGCTTGATATTTTGGCAAATAAGTTTTGATGGATTGCTGAAGTATATTGGCGCGTATTGTATAGGCTTCGCTCACTTTCTTTTGGTAGCGTTCAAACATACCACTTTTTAAATATAGCTCTAGCGCAGCTTGTGAAATCATGGAACTATCAATATCAGTAGTGTTTTTTTGTTTCTGAAAAATATCAATGAAGGCATTTGGTAAAATAGCAAGTCCAATACGTAAGCCTGGAAACATAATTTTAGAGAAGCTTTTTAAATATATAACATGCTCCTCAGTATCATCTGTAAATATTGGATCATTTTTTGTATTTTGATCGAAATCCGCTAAATAGTCATCTTCAACGATATAAACATTATATTTATAGGCAAGCTTTCGAATATCATCCTTCTCTTTTTTGCTAAAGGAAGTACCTAGAGGATTGTGCAGGCGTGGCATTGTATAAAAAAACTTAATATCATGCTTCTTAAAAATAATTTCTAACTCTTCTAAATCTATACCTTCTAATGTTCTTTTAATGCCCATTACTGGTATTTGATATGTTTTTAAATAATCCATGTATAGATGGTAGCTAGGCTGTTCTACTAAAATTGTTGTCCGATTATTAGGAAATGGCATAACACTTAACAAGAAGAGAGACTGCTGTACACCAGAAGTGATAAAGATATTATCTTCCTTTGTAAATATTTGATACGATTCTAACAATTTTTTTGCTTCTATAATTAGCGAAGGTAATCCTTTTGCTGTGCCATATCGAAATAAGTCTGCTTGATATGTCTCAATAGCTTTATTAATACAATGCTGAAAATCCTTGTAGGGGAATGCATGCCAACTAGGTGATGATGTCGCAAAATCAATACAGTTGTATTCTTGTGGCTTATCTGGAAGTTGATTGTCAACGACATAGTAACCACTTTTGGCTAGGGCATAGATAAGATGCTGATTTTCCAGTTTCCTTAAGGCGGTTAATATGGTGCTTTTACTACAAGAAAATTCTTGAGATAAATTACGAATAGAGGGAAGCTTTGCGCCAGACTGTAGGGCACCTGTTTGTATTTGGTTCAATAGCTTGGAATAGATTAATTCATATTTAAGCATATACATCCTCCTACACATCTGTATCGGTACAGATGTGTATTTTTTATATCGTGTGAGTCTTTACTTTTTATTACTATAGCTTTACCGGCCGGAATGAAAAGAAGGAGTACATTATATGACAGTAAAAAGAAAGGCGTATTTGGCAGCAATTATTTATGCTTTTGTCATTGGGCTATCATTTATGTTTGTTAAAGTTACATTGACAGTGGCAAGCCCTATTGATACACTTGCACATCGATTTACTATCGCACTTATTGGTATTGTCTTTTGTATAGTCATTACCCAGAATAAGTTGAAAATTAATAAACAAGATATAGCCAAAATTCTACCTTTGGCACTATTATATCCGATAGCATTTTTTACTTTTCAGGTGCTTGGACTCGCAAGAATTTCCTCGACAGAGGCTGGAATTATTCAAGCGACAATTCCTATTTTTACATTAGTGCTTGCAAGTCTACTTTTAAAGGAAAAAGCTACACGAGAACAACTTATTTTCATTAGTTTATCAGTATTTGGAGTTATCTATATGCTCTTTATGAACAATGGAAGTGCTAGCTCAGGAAATTTAATCGGTAGTGGATTTATATTACTGTCAGCTTGCGCGGCTTCGCTATATAACGTTTTAGCAAGAAAGCTTACAAAACAATATTCATTACTGACATTAACATATGTGATGACATTATGTGGGTTTGTAATTTTTAATGGAGTAGCAATTGGAAATCACTTAATAAATGGTACGCTTCTTCAATTTTTCAAACCATTTGTTCATGTGGATTTTGTTATAGCTATTTTATATTTAGGTATTCTATCCTCCCTCGTTACTTCCTACTTGTCAAATTATACTTTATCGATATTGGAAGCTTCCAAAATGAGTGTTTTTAGTAATTTTGCTACGCTTATTACAATACTATCGGGTGTGATCTTTTTACAGGAAACATTTCATTTCTATCATTTGATTGGTGGGCTAGTCATTATTATTGGCGTAATAGGAACCAATTATTTTGGGCATAGGAGGGGAGCACAATGAGTAAATATATCCTTTTACTATTAATAAGCTGTATTTGGGGTTCTCAATTTTTCTTCGTAGCGCTAGTAACGAATGATATTGGAGCAGTTACCCTATCCTTGCTAAAAGCAATCATTGGTGCTCTATGTTTATCCTTCATTAGCTTATTTTTTAAAAGAGAAAAAGGCTCGACCGATTTCAAATTGTATGTTGGCATTGCTTTTTTTGAAGTAGTGTTACCCTTTATCCTTATTGCCCAAGGACAAAAGTATGTTTCGAGCAGCATTGCATCTATGCTTATAGCGACAGTACCAATTATCACTTTAATTCTTTTCGTACTTTTCTTTAAAAAGAAAGTAAGTAAGTTTCAATTTTCCAGTATTTTTTTAGGATTTTTAGGAATGGTTATTCTATCATGGCCGACACAAGCAATGAGCGGCTCAGAAACAGTATTTGGAAATGCGCTCCTCTTATTGGCGGCAATTAGTTTTGCACTGTCATTAATTTTGATGGAAAAATTAGATAATCGTTCGTCAGTTATTCATATGCGAAATGTATTATGGATTGCTACAATCATATTGTTACCAGGAGCCTTTATCTTTGAACGACCATTACATTTGGATATAGATAGGCTACAAATGGCCTCGATTGTTATTTTAGGTATTTTCCACGCGGGGATTGTTTACATGCTATATAACCTATTAATTAAAAAAGAGGGAGCATTATTTGCTTCCTTTAGTAATTACATGGTTCCTGTAGTTGGTGTACTGATGGGGTATTTTATTTTAAACGAATCATTGGCATTGCAGCATATAATAGGAATATTTATTATTCTTTGTGCGCTTTTGTTATCAAATAAAAAGGCATTCAAAAGTGACTAGGCAAAAACCCCACCTCTTAGATGTTAGCTTCTAAGAGGTGGGGTTTCTATTTTTTAGGTACTGTAATAATAAACGTTGTTCCATTAGAAGGTTCGCTCTGTACAGAGATAGTGCCGTTATGAGCTTGAACGAGTTTATAAACAATCGCCATGCCGAGCCCAGTACCCTCAGAGGAGGCATCTGTTGTTGTTCCGCGATAATATTGCTGAAAAATATTTTCTAGCATGTGTGTGGACATCCCTACGCCGTTATCCACAATGTGGATTTCTACATGCTTATTACTATCAACAATCTGTGTATAAATATCTGTGTTAGGTGGATTGTGGATAATGGAATTCATAAGAATGTTTTGCAATATCCGTTGCATGAATTTCGTATCAAAGTCAATGTTGATTACAGAAGTTTCCGCTTTAAAATGCAATATATAGTCATTTGCCTGTGGATTATTGCTTATATTAGCAACAATTCTTTTTGTAAAATCCACAATATCCTGGTTGGTTTTATGCAACGGTAACTTTCCGTCTGTATTATTAAACTGAATGACGAGACTTAAATCTTGAATAAGTTCCTCCATATGCTTGCCTTTATCTGCGATTTCTTGAATAAAGGAACGAGCTTCCTCCTTAGACCAATCGTATTGATCGTTTAATAATAGAGTGGAGTAGCCTGTAATATACGTTAATGGCGTTTTTAAATCATGTGATATACCGGCAATCCATTCTTGTTTTGCTTGTTCAACCTTTTCACGTTCTGTTTCAGCAGCTTTTAATTTTCCTGATAAGGATTGTAGGTGTTGAAGTACTTCTTGATATAACATGTAACGCATACGGAGCTTCCCTTTACGGGTGTAGATTTTAGTTAGTCCAACAGGTTGTGTATAGTTTTCCTGTGATAGCTGATGGATCCAAGACATTATAAAACCAAGAGGACCCCCGAAATACCAACCAAATACAGCGATGCAAACAATAGTACTAAACCCGAAAATCCATGCGACTAGTAGACTCTGATAAGCTTCACTAACAGATTTTTTAAAGAGTGGGAGAATACCTTCGAGTCCGATAACAATACAAATACCACTCAAAAGCATCCACAGAATAATCCCCAGTGCAAGATGTAACGTAAATCGAGTTTTTATTCGCATAATGAATCCTCTTTTGGTGGAATGAATTTATACCCAATGCCCCTTAAATTCACAATTATTTTAGGTTTACGCGTATCATCCCCAAGCTTTTTCCTTAGCTTTGAAATATGAATCGTGACGGTTTTCTCCTCGCCATATACATCATTTCCCCACACGAATTCATAGAGCTGTGAAGTTGTGAAAATGCGATTAGGATTTTTACAAAAGAAATGTAGTAGCTCTAGCTCCTTAGCTGTACATTCGACAAGTTGATCGTTAACGATTAATGTTGCAGATTCAGGGTTAAGAGCAAAATAACCAAAGTCGAATTTTGTGCTCTGTTGTTGCTGAGAACTCTCATACATTTTTTGACGTCGAAGGATGACCTTTATTCGAGCGATGACCTCTAAAGGATTAAAAGGCTTTGTAATATAATCATCTCCACCAATACCCAATCCTGTTAGTTTATCAAAATCTGTAGAGCGAGCACTGACAAAAATAATAGGTGTATTTGTCTGCTTACGTATTTCTGTACAAAGTTCAAAGCCACTTATATCTGGTAGCATGATATCGAGCAAAATAATATCGTACTGATTTTCTTTTACAAGCTGTAGTGTACCTTTGCCTGTCGATGCAGTATCAATATTGATAAAGTTTTCTTTCCTCAACGTAATTTCTAATAACTTTAAGATGCCAATTTCATCATCTACGATTAGGATTTTTTCTGCAGCTTCCAATTTTATCCCTCATTTCAATCTCATCATAACAGCTTCTGATCCTTATATCCTTACTCTCTTGAAAAAAATTACTGTCATTTTCCATCGAGTTTACTTTGATTTTACTTTCACTTATTAAGCTTAATGTAACAAATTCAAATTGGTAAGGAGCACATAACTTGGAAACCGTTATTCAAATACATCAATTAAGTAAGAGCTTTAAAGGAATCGAGACCGTCTCGGATGTCAATATGAACGTTAAGAAAGGGGAGATTTATGGGTTTTTAGGTCCGAATGGGGCTGGAAAAACGACGATTATGAAAATGATTTTAAATTTAGTAAAACCAACCTCAGGTGAGATTAAAATATTTAATCAATCCATTTCGACTACTTCCTATCAATACTTGAGTAAAATAGGTAGCATTATTGAGTATCCAGAGTTTTATGGAAGATTGACAGCAAAGGAAAATTTAGAGCTTCACTGCGAGTATATTGGTGTTTATGAAAAAGGAGCTGTAAAAGAGGCACTAGATATTGTGGGGTTAAATGGAGTGGAAAATAAAAAAATCCATGAGTTTTCGCTAGGGATGAAGCAAAGGTTAGGCATCGCACGGGCAATTGTCACGAAACCAGAGATTCTGATTCTTGATGAGCCGATTAATGGTCTTGATCCTATAGGCATTAAAGATATACGCGAGCTTTTAATGCTTTTAAAAGAAGAGCATGGAATCACTATTTTAATATCAAGTCATATCGTGGCAGAAATTGAATCAATAGCAGATACAATTGGCATCCTCCATCATGGAAAATTATTAAAGGAAGTAAGAATGGAGGATATTCGAAAAGAAAACATGGAGTACTTGGAGATTAAAATAGATGATTTGAAAAAAACAGCACATGTGCTAGAGAACAAATTAGGTATTCGAAAATATGAAATTGTGAATCAGCATTGTATTCGAATTTTTGAACATGACATTTCTCAATCTCAAATTAATAAAGAACTTATTTTAAATGACATTGTTGTCAATGGAATTGAAAAACAGCAACAACATTTAGAAGAGTATTTCTTAAATCTTATTAATGGGGGTAATCAAATTGCTTAAACTATTAAGACTTGAATGGAAAAAGAATCGAATAGCTAGCTATTTTAAAAGCTTAATTATTTGTATTGTTGGGATTTTTGCGGCAGTTGCACTTATGGCCGTGGGTTCCGGAGATGAAAAGATGTTTCAGGATTATACAGATTTTATGTCTTTAACAAATATTTTAATTCGCATTGTGTTTATCATTTTTGCGAGTGTGATTTTATCTCGTTTAGTCATTGACGAATATAAAAATAAGACAGTCCAATTATTATTTACGTATCCATTAAAAAGGAAAAAAATTATTCTTGCTAAGCTGTCTCTAGTTTTTGGATTTTGTTTCTTTAGCATTATGATTGCAACCATTATGATCAATATCGCTGTTTATTTCTTAAATCCAATGATGAACTTGTTTGAAACGTCTGTTGAAATACAGGAAATGGTAGCTACAATACCGTCTACTTTTATCCATGCATTTATGATTGCTGGGGTAAGCTTAATTCCTCTATACTTTGGTATGCGCAAAAAATCAACAGCTTCGACAATTACATCAGCTGTTTTAATTGGATTTGTTATTAATACAACGGTTTCAAATGGGGGTACATCTGCCAGTTTATTTCAATTTATCGGTGTCCCTATAATTATGTGTCTATTAGGGCTTATTATTGGCTATCTGTCTTATTATAAAGTCGACAAAGTAGATTTAATTTAACTACTTTCAGCAAATGTTCTGGTAGCGAAAGCGAAGCGTCAGAGTCTCCCCCTCTATAGGCGGTGAGGTGAATTGAATTTAAATTATTTTTCAGCGGATCTCCAAATATTCGCTGAATTATACTGGGACATGATTGATACGAGAAATGAGGATGTAAAGTGAAAAAAGCAATCATTGCTTTTCTATTTGTTATTGCAATAGGTGGAATTGTATTCACTCTTAAAATAAATGGAGAAAAGGGTATTAATGAACAACAGTCCTTTGATGCTCAGAAAATTGAAGAACTAGAAATAAACATTGAATCTTGGGATATAACATTAGAGAGTACAGAATCTGAAAAATTAACAATTGAAATTGAAGGTAAGCCACAAAACAATCCTGTTGAAGTTAAGAAAGATGGAAATAAAATTAAAGTACATCAACAAGGCACTGAAGAAGGAGTTATGAAAAACTTTAGCTTTGGAAAAAAAGATACTATTCACATTTCTATCCCTAAAAATGCAGTGAATAAGATTGCATTAAAAAACGGCTATGGTGATATCAAAATTAACAACATTGAAACAGATGAACTGTCTATTTCAACGGATTCTGGGGCTAAAATCATTAAAGGACTATCGGCTAATAAAGGTATAATCACATCAAAAGATGATGAGTTGAGTATCGCAGACAGTTCTTTAAATGAATTAACAATAGGTGCTACAAAAGGCGATAGCTATATAACTGGAATAAACAGTTCAAAAACGAAAATTACTTCGACTAGCGGTGAAGTTTTTATAAAAGGAAGCATCGAAGGAAAAGCATTGTTTGTAGAGACTGCTTCGGGAGATATTACAGTAGCATACAAAGAGGCACCAAAATCATTAGAGCTTATAGCGAACAGTGAATCATCCGACATAAGCGTTAATCTAGAAGGATATCAGAAAGAAAAACATACGGATCAATTAAAGAACGGTAAGATTGGTGATGCGGCAAACAAATTGGAATTAATTAGCAAAAGAGGTGTGATAACTGTAAAATAAAAACTTACAATCTGTGAGGTTAATGAATAATGTTAAGACGAGAACTTGTTTCGAAATTAGCGGATAATATTAACAGGTATCGTGTTGCATCAAGTCTATATTTAAAAGAACATGAACCACAACAAAATGCAGACATTGTAGTTAATAATAATGATATCAGTTCTCCATATTTATCATTTTTAAAACCTCTGATGAAGTAATATGTCTAGAAAAAATACACTTGAATTTAACTACAGATAATCTCTACAAGCTTCAATAACTTTAAGAGCCTTCATGGTATGAGGCAGAAGGCTCGTTTAATATTGAAACTTCACTCGAACAGTCGCATTTACGGTCATTTGCCCCTGTTCAATAGGTGTAGAAATGGTGGAATCGGCCATCGCCATTGATTTATACAGGGCAGGTCCACTTTCATGTTCCTCAATGATTTCGATTGGCTGAGGCTGGATGGACAAATGCATCGTCTCCGCAATTGTTTTAGCTTTCATTTGGGCATTATGAAGAGCTAAACTAAGTGCCTGTTGGTAATATGCATCCGCATTTTCAATGTTAAATTGGATGGAGGAAATGCGATTTGCACCGTTTTGAACAGTTGTATCAATAACAGCACCAACCTGATTTGTATCAGCTACTTTAACTGTAATGGTATTTGTCACTTCATAGCCATTAAAAATTTGTTTACCGTTCTGAAATTCATAAAGAGGTGAAATATTGTAGCCTGACGTTTGAATATGTTCTTTTGGGATATGAAGAGCTAAAATGGATTGAATGACACGATTCATAATCATCGCATTTTCCTGCTGTGCATCTTGTACATTTTTCCCTTGTGTTCTTACCTCTATTTGAAGCTGGACATAGCTTGCTTTAGCTATTACTTTCCCATTTCCGGTTACAACTATGACACGCGGTACATGAGAAGTTTGCTGACTGACATTTGTATAATACATAGAATACCACCTTTCGAAAGGCTCATACTATGCTTGTGATAAGATGAAAATGTTCAATATCATGAAATAACAATCAAATGAAAAAGCGTCTAGTTCAATGCCTTGACGCTTTATTTATGCAAAAAAATAGTTGTTAGATCATTTTTAATAATGCCTCTACACCAGACATTCCTTCAGTAATACCTAGCAGCTGCGCTTCATAAGTAACAGATTCTAATGGAGCCGTCAAAAGCTCATCAATAGTTTTCACGCCGACTGCTCGCCCAGCAATAATTTTCCGGTCTGCTAAGCGATCATTTAATAAACCAACATCTAAAGCCCCACACATGATATAGCCCGTATCATTTGAAACGGTCAGTAGCGTTGTTTTTGGTAATTGGACAATTACAGCAGTGAAAAAATGCCCTTGAATCATAATAGGCTCAATTGTCACCATCAAAATCACTCCTTTTCTCTCTATACATATGGCGATAGATAAAAAGGTGTTCGACTTTTCCAATAAAAATTATTGTAAAGTTAAAATTGATACATACGTAAAAAGCTAAAAGAATCAACTCGTTTATGAGCTGATTCTTCTTTTTAATTATTTTGTATAAGAAAGCATAGCAGTTTGCTTGAAATTCTTTAATGCAACCGTTGCCTCGTTTTTCGTTTTGTACTCGAACATACGATAAGTATTTTGTTCAAAAACTGTAATAATCCACATAATGAAATCCCCTTTGTTGTTTTGTACTATAACAATTGCGATAAAATTCATTTTTCTTCTAGTTGTTATATATCAGTTATTGCTTTTATTTTACATCAATCGATGAAAAAATAAAGTACTATGTGAGTGATTTCACATTTTGTTCAAAATTTAACAGGCAATTTGTTTGAAAATATATACATAAAAGCAAAATCAATTAATGTGGTGATAAAACACATTAAAAGGTTTTTTGAAATAATTAAGAGGAGAAAACAGCCAATCCTTCACAAGTATAATTCATTGTAATTCGTAAATAGTAAGTTGACGGAGTTATGTGAATTTGAACTTGGGAGGTGATGCTATGACACGTAAATATGTATTGGTTTTATTCCTTTGTTTTTTAATCATATCGGTATTTTTTACAGAGCTGCCAACCTATGCAGATAAAGGTCGACCTTATTATGAGGAGACAGGGGAAGTTGTGTGGGACATTAACACAGAAGATAAAATAATTGCTCTAACCTTTGACGACGGCCCTCATCCCAGATATACGGCAGCTATTTTAGATTTATTGGCAAAGTATGATGCAAAGGCTACCTTTTTTATTATTGGAAAAAATGCAGAAAAGTATCCAGACCTTGTTTTACGATCTTATTCTGAAGGGCATGAGCTGGCCAATCATACGTATTCACATCCGTTTAAAGCTTCCATTGCTGAATTGCAGGCACAATTGCATAAGACAAAGGAAATAATTTATGGCATTACTGGATTTTCTCCAGTTTTGTTCCGTCCTGTAGGTGGTAACTATAATGATCAAATGATCAATTCCGCTGTTAAGGATGGATACAAAGTAGTTATGTGGTCTTGGCATCAGGATACTCAAGATTGGAAACAGCCGGGTGTAAACAAAATTGTACAAAAGGTGCTGAAGGGATCAAAGCCTGGAGATGTTATTCTGTTCCATGATGGAGGCGGCAATCGCACGCAGACCATTAAGGCACTGGAAGAAATATTACCAGAACTTAAAAAACAAGGCTATACATTTGTCACAATATCCGAGTTGATTAAAAGCAAACAGCAACAAGAGCAAGTGCAATAAGGGAAAATAAGCCATCTCAGCAATGGATTGAAATGGCTTATTTTTTTTCCCATGACAGTAGATCTGTCGTAGCGCAGCGGATGTTTTATTATTACCAAAAGAATAGTGGTGCTAGTGCAATTCCGGCAACTGCTCCAAGTGCGATTCCGACGCCAAAACCGGATCCTCCCCAACCCCAATAACCTAATCCATAACCGCCAAATCGTCTATCAGGTAGAATCCATACCTGTCTTCTATCCACCCTAGTTATTTCTCCATAATGTACTCTGCCGCATGTTTCCATAATTCTTACACGTTTACCATGATAATTACAGCAAAGATTATAAGTATCAGCTGGATTCACAAAATATCCCTCCTTTCGACTTCCTTACAAGCTAATATATGCGGTTTTATATATTATCACTAGCCGATTGTCTACTTTAGACATAAGCTATAGTAAGGGGGGAAATGTATGTCAGTGATGCCAACAGATGAGTGGCTCAATGAATTAATGGCTAATCATAAGCATACTCACAGAAAAGATCTTGAAGACTTACAACGCTTTATTCTTTGCAGTCATTTAGTAGAGATTTTTGATGGTGGATATCCAGACGAAATACTATTTGAACTACAGCAACAGGGGCTATTTAAGTCACATGAAAAAATAGATATTAAGAGGTTAAAAGAAAAAAATGTTTGGGAAATAGTACAAAAGGAATTTATTTATTTAGAGGAGAGATGGAGCGGTCCAAATATTCCAATCTATATCTTCCCGATAACGCAGGAGCAGACAATAACCAATAAAAACGGTGTTGCCTATCCAAATGCTATGTTTTTATATATAGGAGAGCTTAAAAAGCAGGAACTTAAAGCGTTATTTGCACATGAGTACAATCATGTTTGTCGTCTGCAATATTTAAATAAATCTCTAAACGAAGTGACCCTGTTAGATTCTTTAATTTTAGAAGGTTTAGCAGAATGTGCAGTAGAGGAAATTTACGGAGATAAATGGTTGGCGCCATGGTTGAGGCATTACTCATTGGATAAGATGCTAGAAATATGGAAGGAGCATTTTTTGCCTCAAATCAATATTCAAGGATTAACCAATCATGTTGAATTTTTATATGGTGGAAAGCTTCCTCAATGGATAGGGTATTGCATTGGTTATGAAATAGTAAGGACCTATATAAAAAATCATTCATCCAATAAACTTCATGAAAAAAGCTCGAAGGAAATACTTGCTGGCTCTGATTTTCCACTATAAGGCGATACCTATATAAAAATAACCAGTTGCCGATTCACTACTCGACAACTGGTACTATATTTTCATTTATATGGTTCATCACCATAACGTGGGGTTGATTTCCGTTCCGACTGGGCGCTTTGTTGCTGACGCTACGCTTTCGCACAGATAAAACAATTGTAGCTGCCGCTTTGCTTTCGCTACAAAAAACATTTGTTGCTGACGCTACGCTTTCGCACAGATAAAACAATTGTAGCTGCCGCTTTGCTTTCGCTACAGAAAACATTTGTTGTTGTTGCTGACGCTACGCTTTCGCACAGAGCAAAGCTTCCTGGGGGCGTCCGATGAGCCGCTTGGGCCAACACGACGTTGGTCACGAAGGCGTTATCACAGGACGTGATGCTCTTAGCCTTCGTTCCTCTATTGCTAATCCCCAAGGAGTCGCCCAGCCTCCACTCCAATCAACTTATACACATGGCATTCGTTTTAACCAATATCATCTCCAACATTCGGTGATGAGTTAGATAGCAATAATCCCTAATGCTACAGCAATGAATAATAAAGTGATGCTTAATCCCCACATCCAAAAGAAAGAGTATCTTAAGTGTTTCCCCATTTCTAAGCCTGATAAGCCTAAAGCTAACCAAACAGCAGGGGCAAGTGGTGATACAAATGTACCTACAATATTACCAATAATCATCGCATAACCAGTTGAAAGAGAGTCAATATCGAAAGATAAGCCAATCTGTTCAACTACAGGGAATAAAGCGAAGTAATATGCATCCGTACTTAGTAACAAATCAAATGGTACTCCCAATACCCCGATAATGATATGTAAATAAGATAATAGGAATGATGGCAAAATATTTACAGCATTGTTGGCAATAGCAGTTAACATTCCTGTACCATTGAGTATACCTAAAAATAATCCAGCAGCAATTATTATGGATGCCATCGTTAAGGCATTCGGAGCATGTGCTTGTACACGTGCCATTTGATCTTTAGGAGTACGATAGTTGATTGGCAAGGCGATGGCCACTCCAATTAAAAAGGCTAATCCTGCTGGTAAAATACCTGCAACTAAAATTCCGATAACCAAAACAGTAATAATTGCATTAATCCACAATAATTTTGGTCGTTGTAAGCTTGTGTCTACTTCTGATGAAACGACACCTTGTGTAATAGCATGATCATCATTTGTGAAGTCAAGGGTACCGTATTGTTTCAGAATACGCTTCTTTTCTCTAAAACCAAGGAACACTGCTAAAGCTAACATTAAAACGACACCAATGATTTGAATAGTGATTAAAGGATACCAAAGTTCAGTTACATCGACCTCTAAAACTGAAGCCACACGACCTAATGGACCTCCCCAAGGCACCATATTAACAACTGCGGCTGATCCCGCAATTAATAAAAGCAACAGATATGGATTCATACGTAACCGTAAATATAAAGGCAATAAAGCTGGAATTGTAATTAAAAATGTTGAAGCTCCAGAACCATCTAGTTGCGCTACTACAGCAATAAGGACTGTTATAACTGCTACGACAATAATATTCCCCTTTGAAAGCGTAATCATTTTATTGATCAATGGTTCGAATAATCCTACATCCTGCATAATGCCAAAGAAAATAATAGCAAAGATAAACATAACAGCTACGTTCATCACAGAGCTTAATCCAGAACTAAAGAATTCCCCTACTTCATCGAAATTAAAACCAGCTATTAATGCTGCTACGATAGGTGGTATAACCATTGCTACAAGTGGTGATACACGACCACTAATAAGTAGGGCAACAATAATAATAATTGTGAAAAATCCGATTATACTTAGACTCAAAAATATTTCCTCCCTTTGTGACAAATCATTCAGATTATTTAAAAAATACCATAGTGCTAAAGGGAGGAAAATAATATAGTCATATGTTAAATAAAGAACATACTATTAGTTTTGTTCATAAGTTCCATGATATACATATTTCCGTTCAGGTCTTCCAACGGTGCCGTAAATTAATTTCGTCTGTAAAAACTGCTCACCAACTAAGTATTCTAAATAACGGCGAGCTGTTGAACGACTAGAACCGATGAGTTCGCTTAATTGTGAGGCTGTAAGCTCCTGGGTTTTGAGATCTTCAAAAATGCTTTTAACAATTTGTAATGTATGCAAATCAATCCCTTTTACAAACGTATCCTCATATACTAATTTATTGTTTGATTCACTATAAAATATGGAATCAAGGTCATTTTGAGTGACGTTTGTGCTGTTGTTAAATAAACGAAATTCCTGCAAATATTTCTGAAATGCTCGTTGAAGTCGTTGTTGTTCAAAGGGTTTAATTAAGTAATCTAAAATCCCTAAATCCAATACATCCCTTATTAAACTTATTTCAGTTGCTGCTGAGATTACGATAATTTTAATAGAAGGATAGAGGTGACGTATATGGCTTGCTAATGAGCTACCTTCAACATCTGGAATATACAAATCTGTTAATATAATTTCTGGTAAGCTAGAAGTCATCTTCAACTTTTCAATCGTTTCTTTTCCTGAACGTAAATTTTCAGTGACGATAAATCCATCAATATCATGAACATAATCTGCATGAATTTTTGCTACTCTAAAGTCATCTTCAATAATCCATACACTTTTTAATGTTGTCATTCTCAATGTCTCCTTTAGGAACTATAATTAAAAAACATGCTCCTGGTAAATCACCTGAATCTAATAAAATTTCCCCATTTATTTCCTGAAGGGCTTTCTTGCTTATAGCCAGTCCATGTCCGCGATCTAAACCTTCTTTAGTAGAAACACCCTTTGTAAAAATTTTATCGTAAATATTGTTATCAATGCCTGGCCCATTGTCTTGAATCTCAAATAAATAATGATTTTTGTAATTGTTAATCGATAGCTGAATCACTTTATCTGAGGATTCCCAGCTTTTTAAAGTCTCAATAGCGTTTTGAAGTACATTACCAAGTGCTGTTAGGATAGCATCCTCTTGCTGTTTAGATAATTCAATAGATGAAGAAATTTCGTTTAACTCAAGTTTGATGCCCAGTTCAGCAGCTTCTGCAATTTTCCCCTGAATTAATGCAAGTAGAAGAGGGGTTGTTAAATTACTATTTAAAAAAGCTTGATTTTTAAGTTGTATGTTTCGTTCTTCCTTAATAAACTCAATTGCTTCGTTGTAATGTTTATGAACAAGCAAGCCTAAAATGATATGAAGTTTATTCGCAAACTCATGAGTATACGCCCGTTGAACATTTGCATACTGCTTCATCTGCTTTAATTCATCAATAATTTTTTGAATATCTACTTTCTTTCTAAAGGTATATAATGAACCAATTTTCCTTTTCTTTTCAACTAAAGGTGCTTTATTTAAAATTATAATATGCTCATCGAGTGGTAGTTCTAAATTATGAATGTTTTCCTCTGTAACAATCTTAGGCGTAAAAATATGTTCAATTTTTGTACCCATCCATTCTGATAGAGGTTTATTGTGAGTAGAATCTAGCATTTCATAAGCACTTTTGTTAATGGTAGTAATTTGATTAAAGTGATTGACAGCCAGTATTCCTTCTTCTGTTGTTTCTAAAATGACCTTGTTTTGTTGATATAATTTAGCAATTTGAATGGGTTCCATATTAAACAATAATCTTTTTATATAGATGGAAATAACTATTGCCCCTAATACTCCTATTAAAAGAATAATTATCGAGTATTTTATCCAATTGTGAATATAACTTTCGATGGTAGTGTCGATATTTTCTGTTAAAAAACCGACTGATACAACACCAATAATTTTATTGTCTAATATGATGGGAGCTTTACCTCGAATAGATTCGCCTAATGACCCCATAGTTTTAGAAATATAAGCTTGTCTATCTAGCAATGCGGCATCGTTATCTCCACCAACCATTTTTTCTCCGATTTTATCTTTTAAAGGATGTGAATAACGAATGCCTTCAGAATTTCCAACGACAATATATGTTGCGTCAATTTCTTTTCTTAAAGGTTCAACGATTGGTTGGATGATTTCACTTGGATTTTCTTTATCGAATGCCGTAATGATCTCTTCCATAGATGCGAGGGTTTTTGCAATATTTAATGCCTCCATTCCCATCTGTTTTTCTGTCGTATCTCGAATATGTTCTTGTAAAAGATACATAAACATTCCACATATTAAAAGGATCAGGATACTTATTAAAAAAATCATTCTAGCTGTAAGAGATTGGAACCAACTTTTCATATTTCACCTCTATGTAGTTTGATACTCGTAATCAATTTTTCTATTGTGGTGACAGACTGCTAACTTTGCGAAAAATAAAAATATCTCGAAAATAGCGCATTTGTCTGATGATTAGTCTATCATAAATATTCAACAAATAGAGAAGGGCCTTCAAGCTTGATCTATTTTTAGGATAGCGGGAACCATCACCGAAAGATGTAGATGACATTTGTTAAAACGTATGCCGTGTATATAAGTTGGTTAAGTGGATAGTAGTCGAGGGCTCATTGGGCGCCACCAGGAAAGCACGCAGTCGGAACGGAAATCACCCCCATGGAATAATAGATAAATGCTCTTCAATAACATTGACACAAATTTTCCGCTACAATATGAGGAAGGAGTGATTGTTATGTCAAATGAACTGAAAAATGTATTACCACCAGTTATTAGTTTGTCATCGAAGGTGCTAATTGTCGGCTCAATGCCAGGAAAGCAATCATTAGAGAAGCAGCAATATTATGGTAACCCACGCAATCACTTTTGGCCGATTATTGGGGAAATATTAGAGGTAGAAATACCGCAGGATTATGAGCAAAGATTAACATTGTTAAAGAGCAATCATATAGGTCTCTGGGATACAATTGAATCGTGCGAGCGTAAAGGAAGCTTAGATGCAACCATTCGTAATGAAAAACCGAATGATTTTAAAGCCCTTTTTAAAAACTATCCAAATATTGAGCTAGTGCTTTTTAATGGCACAAAGGCATTCGAGGTTTTTAAAAAGCATATTGGCTTAGATGTTTTAGATGGTCGAGCCTATCAAAAAATGCCTTCGACTAGCCCAATACCAGGTAAAAATATTAAATCCTTTGAGGAAAAGCTTCAGGATTGGCGAGTGATGCACTCTTATTTACCCAAATAATTACACTACTAAAAAAAACCCCTCCGATTAGTGTTACTTGACGGAGAGGATTATAAGCAATTTCTAATAGATGAAAGTGGACATTACTGCCATGTGTTGTAGTAAGATCCTGCAGGGCTATAAAAGAATTTAAAACGATATTTTTCAGCTAAGGCACGACTTTTCTTTTTATCGTTAAATCCGATTGTCATCACCTGTGTACCGAATTTTTCTCGTATCTTAACTAGTTGCTGCATCCTATCCAACGACCATTCATCTTCTCCGACTACATCATACGAGAAATTTTCCCACATAATAAAATCGATATATGGCGCTGTATAATCAGCTAATGTTTGAAAGCCCCAATTTTGAGCAACAGACAAGCCGTTATATTGCTGTTTTATTTTTTTGATGAAGGAGAGCATCGCTTCATTTTGTGTTGCCTGCTCATTTTCAGGTAAATAAGAATTAATATTGCCAACAGTATCTAAAAACACACCATCTAATCCTTTTTGTACAATTTGCTTTTGAATTTCTTTTAGTAAAAGCTCTTGATAGTGTTTAGATGTCATATCCATTAAATACGAATCCCACTCAGAGAAATACATCTTTTCTCCATGCTCATCTTTATAGAAATCCTCTTCATTTAATTGGCTATAGAGCTCTGAATTCCATTTGTCTGCTTCCATAGCGTTAATATAGCCATAAATTAATGTTCCATTTTTTTGAGCGTGTTCAATATACTTCTGTTGCATTTCGATAGGCTCCACAATGACCAAATCCATTTTAGCCATTTCCTTACCAATCTTATCGTTTCCTGTATCTAAATAATATTTGTACTCTTTAACAGCAGCTAACCTGTCTTGAATACTTGTTGATTCTGCAGAAGAATTTGTAGATTTAAAAAATAGCCAGATCCCAAAGGACAATAGGATTGTAGTAATTAGTAAAAATATTTTTCGCATAAGCGCCCCTTTTCTTGGAAAACATACCTTTTATTATATAATAACTGCCGTGGAAATACGAATGCATTAGGCCGGCCTAACACTAAGCTAATGGGCAACTGCTCAACGGTTATTCGCCCTTTTACATATATTGAATTATGTAAAAGGAGGGGTTTTCATGTACAATCCATATGAAGAAATTATTATACTTCCAGAACCTGGTTTCGAACCATCATTTGGCCCACCTAATTTTGGCCCACCACCAGCAGGTCAAATGCCTTTTGGTCCACCACCTAGCTTTGCGCCACCACTTCCACCATGGGGATTAGGTACAAGTGGTATTCAATCATGCTTATTTAGAAATACGTATATATGGATGAATAATGGAACAGGCTTTTGGTTCTTCCCAACTGCTGTAGGAAGAGAGTTTATTGCAGGATTCCGATGGAGTAGCAGAAATGGATGGCGCTTCCGTACCATTGCAAGAAGGAATATTCGCTCGTATGAATGCTCGAGATGGTAATTAAGAGTTATAAACTATTATGTCTATGAAATAAAGGTGTCATTATAAATAAAGTATAGCTATGCAGCAAAACGAGGGGGTGATTTCCGTTCCGACTGGGCGCTTTGTTGCTGACGCAAAGACTATGAAAACTCCTAGAGCATGTATCTCTGCTCTAGGAGTTTATTCGTGATATGCCTAAATCTTTTCTAAGTTATCCACAAGTTGCTTATACTCTACAAACCATTTTTGCCATTCTTCCATTGGAAATTCTTCATGTATAGTTCCATTTAATAAATCCGAAAGCAGGTCTAAGCATATATGCCAGCCGGCTAAATCTTTAGGCGTATGCTCAGTTAGCGCACCAATTGACTCAAGTAATACTAATATTGAACCGCTGCTAGTAGAGGAGAGTTCAAATCTTACTGTATCTGTGCCCCAATCAAATTCGAGTACTTCCTTCTCAGCATAGTCTGTTATTGCTATTTCCTTATAAGTATCTGTTCCATCATTCATATTAAAATGGATTTTGCCGTTCCTTCGAAGATCAATGATTTCTAAATTATTCATCCATTTTTGAAGCTTTTCATTCTCCGTTAATACGGCCCAAACAGCATCAACTGAATGTGACAGAGGACGGTTGAATTTTACGACATAGCTATTTTGTTGTTTTTGAATAGTAGCGAGCATGGATACCCTCCTTGTTTACTTTATCTCATCATAAACTGCTTGAAATAGTCTTGTCACGCCTTCTTCTATTTCATTCTTTTTTAAATGCCCATACCCTAAAATAATGCGATTATTATATTTCCCTTTCTCTATCGAATGCTCCTCTACAGGGTATACCTTTACACCAAATTGTTCGATTTTTAACAATAGCTCTTTCGAAAAATGAATATCCTCCAGCTCAGCAATTAAATGCATGCCGGTAGAGTAGCCTAAAATCTTCACCTTATTTGAAAAGGTCGTTTGCAAACATTGGATAAGGAAGTCTCGATTTCTTTTATAATATTTCTTCATTTTTGCAATATGTCGTTCCAAGTAGCCATCTTTAATAAAACGTGCCAGAATAATCTGATCTAAAGAGGGAGTGTGTAAATCTGTAAACCATTTCAGCTGCCGATATTTCTCGATTAAATGAGTGGGAAGAACGATGTACCCTATACGTAATGCTGGAGAGAGGATCTTGCTAAAAGAGCCTATATAGAGTACACGTTCTGGATCTAAGCCTTGTAAAGAGCTGACGGGTGGACCTTCATAGCGAAACTCACTATCATAATCATCCTCAACTAAAAAACAATTTTTTCTTCTTGCGTAATTGATTAATTGAATTCTGCGTTGTATTGGTAGTATGCCACCTAATGGGAATTGATGTGATGGGGTCAGGAAGACAAACTTAGGATGCAAATTTTCTGGTATTAGGGCTGTCTTTATCCCATATTCATCAACAGGTATTGGATAAATAGAGGCACCTGAAGATTTAAAAATTGTTTGAATATCATTCGTAATAGGGTCTTCCATGATGGCTATATCTTTCGGTGATAAAAGCAACCTAGAAACAAGTGTCATTGCTTGTGTAGCGCCTGATGTAATGACAATTTGTTTTGGATGACAGTTAACACCTCTTGTTCTTAACAAATAGTGTGCCAAGGCTTGTCTTAATTCTAGACGACCTTCTGGGAAGTCATATCCAAAATTAGTTGATTCAATATCATTCCATAGCTGATATGATAGCTTTGCCCATGTTTTACGGGGAAATAAGTCCAATGCGGGAATGCCCGAGCGAAAACTAATAATATGATTTTTAACCTTTTTTTCATCGACCTCATGTAATGAAAATGGAACATCATGCTGCGTTAAAAAGGCTCCCTCTGAAACAAATGTACCTGATCCTCTTCTTGCTAATAAAAATCCCTCTGCTAACAATTGATCGTAAGCGTCCAATATAACGTTTCTCGAAACCTTTAGCTCGGCGGAAAGCTCACGGGTTGATGCTAGCTTTTCACCTGCTTGAAGATGTCCGTTTAAAATTTTTTCCCGAATTTGCTGATATACTTGCCGATTTAAAGGAATATCTGAAGAACGATCGATCGGTATCCATAACAATTTTCTCGCCTCCTTTTTAAAAGTGGTACCTTGAAAAATTCTCTAAAGTGGTTCTACAGCTACCAATTTTACCATGTTAAAGTACAGACAAATAGGTAAGAGGAGGAATAAAAATGAAAAAGACAGAAGAATTAGTGATTCAAGCATTAAAATCGGCAGCGAGAAATGAACGAATGAAGCACTCCGTTCAACAGTCAACAGAGCTCTATCCGTTATTATTGAAGGCAGCGAAACGGTATGTTACAGGTGAAAAGAGACAGGATGCCATTCCAATTGCTCGAGAATTCATCGCCAAGGATTATCAAATATCCATTGAATTTATTGGAGAAAATACAACGGATTTGTTGGAATGTCAAAGGGCTAAAGATGAATTTCTACAGCTTATAGAGGACATGGGTACTTTGGCGATGAAACAGACTGTATCATTTGATTTGTCTCATATTGGTCTTTCTGTCAACGCAGAACTTGCGTATAAACACTTGGTAGAGCTTGCTCAAAAAGCAAATCAATATGAAATTACTTTAATGATTAGTATGGAGGAGTCATCAAAAACGAGCGATATTCTCGACATTTATAAAAAAATAGCTAGCCAATATTCCAATGTCGGGATCACACTACAAGTTCATCTCTATCGTACAGAGGAGGATATACAGCAGCTTATTCAATATCCAGGGAAAATAAGGCTTGTTAAAGGTGCTTTCCAGGAGCCAATCGACGTTGCGCTGAAAAGATCGGCGGAACTGAATGAACGTTATCTTCATTATGCAGAGCAGTTGATTAATGCCAATCATCCAATCTCGATAGCTACGCATGATGAAGCATTAATTCAAGAAATGGAACAAAGACAATATTTTAATCAACCCAATGTTGAGATAGAGATGCTATATGGCATACGACCAGATTTGATTCATCAATTAAAAGCGAAGGGATATCGTTGTAAGGTATATCTTCCGTATGGTAGCGAGTGGTATCTATATTTATGTCATCGTCTTGCTGAGTATCCTGAGAATCTATTTTTGGCTGTAGCAGACATTATTAATCCATCTATGTTAATTAGAAGTGAAGATTATTGAACAATCAATTACTTCCAATCGTAAAAATACTTTTAGCTATGATTATAGTCGGTAGCTCGGTTGTGGCTGGTAAGCTCGTCGTTCAAAGTTTTCCGGTATTTTTGGCTAATGAACTAAGATTTCTTGTGGCATCGCGGGAGAGCAACGAATATTTTTACTGTCCTAAACAATGAATGGAAGTTAATTCAGAACACTTAAATAGTTAGATTATTTTTATTGCTACTTGAATAAGTAGTAATGAAATGATAATTGTTAGTAGTATTTTAGCTGCTTTTATCGGAATTTTCGGTAGAATTAAAAGTCCGAGCTGAGAGCCAATAATAGAGCCTACTGCCATCGCAATTGCATATTGCCATTGAATAAAGCCAGTTTGGTAAAATACTATAAATGCCCCTGTACAGCTCCCGAATATAAGTACGCGTGTGAGCTGTACAGCCTTTATGTAGGTGTAATGATAGCGTAAAAAATGTAGTATGCTGAAGGTTGAAGAGCCAGGTCCAAAGCCACCATCGTAAGCTGCATAAAAATGGCTGCCAAAAATTATTGTTGTGTTTAGTGTCATTTTCTTCAGAGCTAACAGTCCATTCTTTATTTTTAAATGTTATAAACAAAGCGAAAATAAGTAGAATACATGCAATAATATTCATGGTTTTCTCTGAAATCGATACTGTTAGAAGTGCTCCACAAACACCTCCGGCAATGGCTACAGCAACATATTTCATAATAGATGCTAGACGAAGCTCTTTATGATAAAAAAGATAAAAGATGCTCGACAACGCTGCGATACCCGATGAAAATTTATTCGTAGCAATGCTTGTTTGAATAGGTATGCCCACAAGCATCATAGCAGGGATCGTAATTAGCCCAGCACCTCCAGCAAGGGTACCGATAAAAGCAGCAATAATTCCGATACCGACTAGAGTCAGTGAAAGCTTTGTATAAAAAAGTCCCATTATAATGGCAAAAGTCATAATCAAAATAAAAGATTTTTTCATAAGCGTCTCCTTTAACGTTGTTAGTTAAAGGGTATTGGTAAATAATTTATAAATCTAATATATTATTTTTCGTTTTGTATAAATGAAATTTATAAATATAATCGGTACAAAGATCAGCTGATTTTTTCTCTTCCACTATAAATACTTGAAATAAAGTCTCCATAAAGCTCCAACCTCTCCTGATTTGCCAAATGCTTATTTTCATCTGCCTAGCCCCTTTGAAATTGAACTGTAAATAGTTATTATTGTAAGTAATGGAAGTGATCATTTACAAAAGGGGATAGTAGCAATGAAACAAAATATATATCAATGGGGAGACTCACAAAATCCAACTTTCATCTTTTTACATGGGCTAGGGAGTACGGGCTTAGCATTTGGAGAACTAGCAAAACATTTACCAGAGTATCATACCGTATCCTTTGATTTACCTGGACACGGCTATGCAAAAGCCTTGGAAGAAGAAAAGGCTTATTTTCCGTCCAATTTGATTGAAGACATAGAAGAAACAATAAATCAGCAGTTAGGGTATACATCTCATTATTTAATTGGTCATTCTTTTGGGGCTGATTTGGCATTGCATTATGCCGCTAAATACCCTAAACGAATTAAGGGAATTATTTTGTTAGATGGCGGTTATTTGTCACCGCAAGATTTAGGGATGACATTAGAAAACGAATTACAAAGTATAGAGCAATTTTGCGATGAAGTAAGATTCTCATCTTGGGACGTATTTTTTGAATCGGAAAAAGAAGAGCTTTCACGATGGTCGGAAGAGCTTGAAGAAGCATCAAGGGCTCAAGTTAAGGAGCAGGATGGAGAAATTAGACTAACGATTTCTACTTTTACAGGACAATCCATAATAAAAGGTATTTATGCGGAACCAGTCACAGATATAGTAGAACGGGTGCTTTGCCCGACTCTATTGATACGGGCAACAAAACCAAGCGAATTAGAATCTACTAGAAAGAAGAGTATTCAAATTTTGCAAACTAGCATTAAAAACTTGGATATTGAACCGATCGCTGATGCAGGCCATGATATTTTTCGTGAAGCACCTAAGGATGTTGCTAAAAAGATAAGAACATGGCTTGTGGATCATTAATTAGGAAGCAGTGCAAGCATTGGTATGACAAATTCAGAGGTGAATGAAACTGATAAAAACAGAAGAAGAGCTAAAAAGCTTAATTGCTGCAGATGAATGGATGATGGGTATTTTAACAACTGTAGAGAAGCTACAATTACCTGATTCATGGGTATGTGCTGGATTTATTCGCTCGAAGGTGTGGGATTTTCTACATAAAAAAGAATACAGAACATCATTAGCTGATATTGATGTGATATATTTTGATAAAGTAAATCCCTCAGAAAAATATGAGAAGCAGTATGAACAAGAATTGACGAAGTATTTACCAAATGAGCCTTGGTCTGTGAAAAATCAAGCAAGAATGCATGTAGTAAATAATAGTGAGCCTTATCAATCATCTATTGATGGTATGGCACATTTTCCAGAAATCCCGACAGCTATTGGTGTGAGGCTTACTAATGGAATACTTGAGATAGCTGCACCTCATGGTATTAAGCACTTAGTTTCTGGAATTGTCGCTCCTACACCATATTTTCAAAAAGGCTCTCCGATGCATGAAATTTATAAGAGCAGGGTTCAAAACAAACAATGGGAATCAATTTGGCCGAAATTACAGATTTTCTACTAAGACGAAGCGAAGGAATGAATTTGTATCACGATAAACATCAAGTAATCTCGCATTATGAAAAATCTATTGTATTTGTGGAAAGTTTAGCAAACATAAACGAAGAACACTGGCGTACGCCTATAGGGCCTGGAAAATGGACGGTGCAGAGGTAATTGGACATCATACACCGTGGGATGAATTCGTGTTAAAACAACGTCTGCCGTTTCTTTTTACAAATGAAAGCTTTCCAAAAGGGCCAGATGTAGTAGAGATGAATGCTCGTGCAGCAAGGAATGGTCGTGCACAAAGTAAAGAAGAAACGATAGCCAATTTTATCAATCAGAGACATCAGCTAATTGACGCACTTTATCAAATAGTGGAGAAGCAATGGCAACAGCCTTTTATAATAGGTGCTACTGAATTAACACTTCACAGTTACTTTGCTAGTTTAGTAGATCTTGATCTGCATCATTTTTCACAAGTCCAAGAAGTTTTAAAGAATGAAGAGGCAATAAAGTGGATATCAAGTATTTAATTGATTACTATGCACATGCGTCTGTAAAATTTACAGATGTTTTTACAAATAAAATGGAGACTGGTCAAGTAGATAAAGGGCGAACAACAGCCCCAGGGAAGTGTGGTTTGGTTGTACCGCTCGCTGGTAGTGCTATATTTAGCTTTAATGGTATCCCTTATGCAATGGAGCCGGGTATGATCGTACATGCAGGGCCACAAATGCCAATCGAAATTAAAGTTTCTGATGATAAGGAATGGGAGTATGCGGTTGTACATTATCAACTTTCTCCAGAAGAATCAACTTTATATCCGTTATCAGCTCAGCACTTTTTAATTAATACAGGCTATCATACAAAAATTATTGACTATGTACAGCAGTTAATAGAAAGCCAATCAATGCCAGGTAATATGTCAAAATTCAAGGCAAAGACACTATTTATGAATCTCCTGGAAGCTATTCTTATATCGGCAAAAGTGAAGGTTCTCGATACGGCAAGTGACCAGATGGAGCAAGCTTTACAGTATATACATGAGAATTATGCTAAACAACTTTCTGTTTCGAAAATTGCTGAAGAACTTGGCGTGGAGCGTCGTAGGTTTGCCTATCTGTTTGAACAGCATACTGGGATGAACCCTAGCGCCTACTTAACAGAGTATCGCATACGACGGGCAAAGGAGTTACTGAAATATGACGATTCTCCAGTAGCAGAAATAGCAGAATGTGTAGGTTATGTAGATTGCTTTTATTTCAGTCGAGTATTTAAAAAATGTACTGGAATGTCCCCGACAACATATCGAAAAACAATGCTTGAGGAAGCTAAATACGTATAAAAAGTTGTTTCTTGAAAAAAGAAGCAGCTTTTTTTTGTGACATCCGCCGGAGGCTTTGGGCCAACACGATGTTGGTCACTCAGTCGTTGCCACAGGACGTGGCGCTCTTAGACTGAGTTCCTCTATTTCATCAGGTGTTTGAACACTGATGAAAGAAGTTAAAAATCGGCAAAAATCCATGTGATTCATGAAATTGTCCATTCACATCTGGTTTTCTCTTTGTTAGGATAGAATCCGTAAATGATAATGAGTATCAATTAAATCACTAAACTCTATTGACTTATAAATGAAAACGATTATCATTATCAGTATAATTAGGTTTGTTGGGAGAGAATAATTATGAATAAATATTTTAAAATGTGTGCGCCTGCTCTATTAGCTTTATCCTTGGCTGCATGTGGAACGGATAAAGCAGAAGAGTCTGCTACATCCACAAATAATGCGGCGGAAACAAGTGCAACAGAATCGCAAACAGATCAAGCGAAAACACAGACGATTACATATTTAGGAGAAAAATATGAACTTCCTGCAGAAGTGAAAAATATTGTAGCGGCAAGCTTAGAATCTATGGAAGATGCGGCGATGCTTGGCATTAAGCCTGTTGGCGTGCTTGATATCGGTGGGAAAATTCCATCATATCTTACCTCTGAACTAGAAGGTGCTGAGCTTGTAGGAAATAAAATGGAGCCGAATGCAGAAGCCATTCTTAAACTTGACCCAGATGTCATTTTAGGTACATCAAAATTCCCTGAAGAAACTGCTGAAAAGCTCAATAAAATTCAAACGATGATTCCGTATTCACATGTCTCTACAAATTGGAAAGAGAACTTAACATTACTTGCACAGCTTTCAGGTAAAGAAGACGATGCAAAAAAAATTATTGCAGATTATGATGCAAAGGTTGTTGATTCTCAAGCGAAATCTAAAGAGCAATTAGCGGACAAGGAAGTTCTAGTTATTCGAGTACGTGGCGGCATAATGTATATCTATCCTGCAGGAGTTTACTTAAATCCTGTGCTATATGAAGATTTAGGGGCTCCAATACCAGAAATTTTAAAAACTACAAAGGCACAGGCTGAACTATCGCTTGAAACATTAGCAGAGGTTAATCCTGATACTATTTTCATTCAGTTCGAGGAATCAGAAAATGCTGATGCACCGAAAGCGTTAGAAGAGATACAAAAGAATCCAATTTTCTCAAGCTTAAAGGCATCACAAAATAATCAGGTTTTCGTGAATGCAATTGAACCTTTAGCGCAAGGTGGTACAGCATGGTCTAAGGTGAAGTTTTTAGATATTGCAGCTGAAAAATTACTTAAATAGTTTAGATAGGCTGGTAGTAGATTTGGTGGCATCACCAGGCTATTGCCAGCCTTTTATAAGATAAAGCCTTCGGACGCATTGTTGATCTACGCGAAAGCGAAGCGACAGCAACATTGTTTTCTGTGCGAAAGCGAAGCGACAGCAACATTGTTTGTCTGTGCGAAAGCAAAGCGACAGCAACATTGTTTATCTGTGCGAAAGCGAAGCGACAGCAACAATTACGCCAAGGTGAAATTGATATAGAAAAAGGGTGCGGAAGTTGAAAAAAACAAACATTGTGGCATTTTCAATATTAGCAGCTTCTCCATTCCTAATTGCGATTGTGGCATTAGTCTCCGTTATGTACGGTACAAAGGACATTAGCGCAATAACGGTGTGGCAGGCAATTACTGCATTCGATCCTTCAAATGTTGACCACCAAATTGTTCGAACGGGGCGTATTCCTAGAATTGCCGCGGTATTACTGGTGGGAGCATTTTTAGCAGTAGCTGGGGCAGTGATGCAAGGTATTACACGAAATTATTTAGCGTCCCCATCATTAATGGGCGTTAATGATGGTTCTGCATTTGTGATTACGTTAGCGATAGTATTCTTCCCAGGGCTTCCTAATTATCAAATGATTCTACTTTCTATGCTCGGTTCAGCATTAGGGGCAGGGATTGTATTTGGTTTTGGCTCTTTAATTCGAAATGGTTTATCACCAGTAAGGCTTGCCATTATTGGAACGGTCATTGGTACGTTTTTAAGCAGTATTGCTACAGCCATTGCGATGTATTTCCAAGTATCACAAACGGTAAGCGTTTGGTATAACACAAAGGTTCATATGGTGGATATGGATATGCTCATGCTAGCTATTCCATTTGGATTAATTGGTTTAGTTCTTGCCTTAATATCGGCTAAGGCTATTACGATAACTTCACTAGGCGAAGATATCGCTATTGGACTTGGGCAAAAAACAAAAACAGTGAAAATTATTAGTATGCTTGCTGTTGTATGTTTAACAGGTACAGCAGTTGCACTTGTAGGGAAGATTGCCTTTGTAGGATTAGTCATTCCTCATATTACGCGTTTTCTTGTTGGAGTCGATTACCGCTTTATCATTCCATGTGCAGCTGTAGTAGGTGCGTTTTTCTTAGCACTTTGTGATGTACTCAGTCGCTTTGTTAATTACCCATTCGAAACTCCAATCGGCGTATTAACAGCCTTGGTTGGTGTTCCATTCTTCTTATATTTAGTTCGTAAACACGGAGGTGAAAAACGTGCGTAAAAAAACCTCAAGTGTATTCGTTATGACTGTTTCAATACTCATGTTATTTATTTTAGGTGCCGGTTATCTCCATATTACAAATGGTGTCTTTGATATGTCGGTGATGGATGTCTTAAAAACATTGTTACGCATTGAACCAAATTCAAAATTTGATCTTGTCATTTTTGAATTCCGTTTACCACGTATTGTCATTGCAGCATTAGTTGGTGTTGGCCTAGGAATGGCAGGGGTTGTGCTACAAGGTATTACACGTAATGGCTTAGCAGACCCCGGTATTTTAGGAATCAATGCTGGTGCTGGTGCAGCAGTTGTCATATTTATGTTTTTCTTTCAATTACGTCTCACATCTGCAGATATGAGTAGCTGGTTATCCATTTTGATGATGCCGATTTTCGGGTTTGTCGGTGGTGCGATGGCCGCTGTGTTGATTTTCTCGTTTGCCCTGAAAAATGGTCATTTAGATATGCAACGATTAATTTTAACAGGGATTGCAATTAATAGTGGCTTTGGGGCATTGTCACTGTTTTTATCATTGAGAATGAACGCTCAGGATTATGAAGCTGCCGCAGTTTGGATGGCAGGCTCTATTTATAATGCAAACTGGATTTTTGTCGTGACTATGTTGCCATGGCTTATATTATTAGGCTTTTATGTGTATCGGAAATCGTATTTGCTCGATTATTTTCAATTGGAAGAGGATAGTATTACTAGTTTAGGGATAGCGGTAGAAAAAGAGAAAATGAAACTGCTATTGGCAAGTGTCGGCTTAGTCAGTGCCTGTGTATCAGTATCAGGTAGTATCGGTTTTATTGGATTAATGGCGCCACATATTGCTAAACAGCTTGTCGGCATACAACATCGTTATGTCATGCCAGTAAGTGCGTTGATAGGCGCGGGATTGCTTATTTTAGCTGATTTTATAGGGAAAACAGTATTTGCACCGTCTGAGCTGGCGGTTGGTATTGTTGTCTCGATTATTGGGATTCCTTATTTCTTATATTTATTAGTGAAATCAAAAGCATAGGAGGAAATAGTGTGCAAACTGCATTTAGAATGGAAAATTTATCTTCTGGCTATGAGCAGGTTCGTGTGTTTGAAGGCTTGAATTTAACGATAGAAGAGGGAAAGATTACGACCATTATAGGGCCCAATGGATGTGGAAAATCAACATTATTAAAAACAATTGGCCGTATATTAAAGAAGCAGCAGGGAACGGTTTATTTACAGGACCAAAACATGCAAAATTTATCGACGAAGGAAATCGCGAAAAAGCTAGCTATCTTGTCACAGACGCCTATTGCACCAGGTCAGTTAAAGGTTGAGGAACTTATTGCCTATGGTCGTTATCCGCATCGAAATAGTGTTAATCGCTTAACAAATAAAGATGAGGAAATGATTGAATGGGCCTTAACGGTTACAAATACCAATGAGTATCGTAACCGGGAGCTTGCTCAGCTTTCTGGAGGTCAACGCCAACGTGTATGGCTTGCAATGGCCTTAGCCCAAGAAACAAATATTTTATTATTAGACGAACCGACGACTTATCTAGATATGGCACATCAGTTAGAGGTACTAGAAATTGTGAAAAATTTAAACGAGCAGCATCGTTGTACGATTGTTATGGTATTGCACGATATTAATCACGCAGCACGATATTCCGATCACTTAATCGCCATGCGACAGGGGGCTGTAATGAAAACTGGCACGCCTGAGGAAATTTTATGTGAAGATGTTATGCGTAACGTCTTCAATATTAATGCACGTATTATGGAAGATCCGGTTACGAAAACACCAGTATGTTATGGCTATGATGTTATGAAGGAGACCGACAAATGATAGAAGCGAAGATCGCGAAAGCACCTGATTATGTGACGCAGCAAATTGTATCGAAGTTTACGGATTATACTTATATGGTAAATATCTATGTACCGAATGGAGAAGTACCGGAAGGAGGTTTTCCGGTCTTATTCGTATTAGATGGATCGTCATATTTCCATCTTGTAAAGGAAGCGGTACGCCTACAAAGTCGCAATGCACCTAAAACGGGTATATTGCCAACTATTGTTGTAGGTATTGGGCATGGTGCGGATATGCATGAACGCCGATTTTATGACTTTACAGGACAATCCGAAACGTATATTTATCCTGCAAGATTTAAAGGTAAGGGTCATGAGAAACATGGAGGAGCCGAGAACTTTAGTAGATTTTTAGAACAGGAATTAAAGCCAAGTATTCAGGCTCAGTTCCCTGTAAATATGCAGCAGCAAGCACTGTTCGGGCATTCATTAGCGGGCTACTTTGCGCTTTGGCAATTATTCCATCATCAAGCAAGCTTCCAACGTTATATAGCGATTAGCCCTTCTATTTGGTGGAATGAGCATGAACTATTCAGTTATGCGTCAACATTTATAAAAGAGCGCCCATTTGCTTATGAAAAATTATTCATCGGTGTGGGGGAACTGGAAACCTTTATGGTTGATGATGCACAACAAATTGCGAGTAAATTACAGAAAATCATGGATATTTCCTTCTATGAAGCGTTGGAGGAAAATCATGCTTCAATCGTTCCAACAGTAATGAGTAAAGCAATTCGCTTTGTGTATAAAAATTAATAGTACTAACCGCATTATTTTGTGATAATGCGGTTTATTTTTGATTAAAAATGCATTATAACGTATTTTTAATCAAAAAGGAGTGTTGACAAATGAACATTATTTTAGCACAAGCAGAGGATGCTTCAGTAATTCATAACGTTATGTTACAGGCCTTTAACTTCTTTCAGTGCGTGTCCAAACACCCGCTGAAAGAAGTTAAAGCCTCCGGCGGATGTCACGGAATCGGAAAGGAGTTCTTTGTGCAAGCACAAAGCCGATTCCGGACGCAATTATGCCGAGGCATAATTGATAGAGTATGAACATGCAACACCACCATCAAGTGCACTAAATGAAACGATTGAATCGATTGAACAGGCGATGAAAAATGGAGAGCAAGCCTTTATTGGATATATCGATGAGCAACCAGTTGCGATGGTAAGGTTTACACTTAGTTCTCAAGGAATTTATTTTTTTAGATTATCTGTTATTCCGGAAAAGCAAGGACAAGGATTGGCTAAAGCATTAATTGAAGAGCTTGAACAATATGCGTTTGCTAATGGAAAGAGTACTAGTCGATGTAAAGTACGTATGAGTGTACCAAGAAATATTGAGTTGTATCGCTCATTGGGTTATGTTGTCACAAAAGAGGGCAAGGCAGAAAATCGTAACGGCTTCTCTCTTTCTGTAGCGACAATGGAAAAACAGCTTACTAATTAGGGGGGCTAGTCTTGAGGAAGAAGCTTGGTTGTTTACATGCACATCATTCAAATATTGAGTATATAGAACAGGCATTTCAAAACATGGAGAAGATAGAGCTAGTCCATTTTGTGGATCCAGGTCTTATACAACAAGTTTCAAAAGGGGCTGAAGAGTTAGCTTTTAAGGTGAAAGAGCAACTTGAATGGATGGAGAGCTGTAATATAGATGCCATTTTAATAACGTGCACTAATTATATTGCATTGTTAGAGGAAGAACAGCTGGAACTCTCTATTCCCATTATTAAAATAGATGAGCCTTACTTTGAAACCATCTGTGAAGAAAATAAGCCTCAAACGATTCTTTTTACAAATCCTGAAACCGTAGAAGGTACGATGAACAGACTTCAGCAATACGCTTTGTCACATGAAAAATCCATTAATGCTGAAGTAAAAGTTATCGACAATACGTTTGAACTGATTATGCAAGGAAAAAAGGATGCATATAATAACGCTATTATACAAACTCTTCATGATGTAGCAGGGGAGCAGCAGCATATTTCAGTTGCACAGCTTTCAATGGTTGAGGCTGCACGGCAATTCGAAATAGAGTCAGATGTAACGATTATTCATCCGTTAAAGTCATTAGTTAAATTTGTGATGAGATCTATAGAATAATAGAATGAATATAATATTCGGATCCTCTGTAACAATTTGTGCGATACATTCGTTTTATAGGAAATAACTATGACTTGTAGGGAGTGTAGTAATGAGGCGATGGGTACTTATGGTAACAGTGTTGTTATTGTTGGTAGGCTGTACAATGAGCGAGAAAGCGATTGCTCTGCCAAATGATTTACCTGACTTTGTGCAAGAAAGTGACTTTAAATCAATTGATTGGGACCAAAAGGCAGCTAAATTTGGAGAGAGAGGTATTATCGGTAATGCAAATAAATCGGGTGTTATCGGTGCCGATATGCCGAGTTTAAACACTCAAAAATGGATGTGGCATATTTGGGGAATTGAAGAAGGTCAAGATACCAAGTTAACAATTGTCGGGTATCATAAAGATTCTAAAACAGTGCATCCTATTTTAGTAGGTGGTTGGACTATAGGGCTTGGTGGACCTGCTAATGGTGCAGATGCTCATGCACCTTCAAATGTGACAATCCCGAAGCCTGGAGAATGGGCAATATTACTTTATACGAATGGAAGCTATTTTGATACGTTAATTTATGATATTACTAAATAAAAAGTTAATATTCCACATAATATGACCCTCGTTGTGTAAGAATAAATTCTTACAAAATGAGGGTTTTACTTAAAAAAATTAAGGCAAATAGCGTGAAAAATATAAAATTGGTAATATGAAAAGTAAGAAAATAGAAATGGAGGATAGCTACATGACCGATTTACGATATCCAATTGGACAATTTCAATTTCCGGAAGTAGTGACAGCGCAGCAAGTAAAGGAATGGATAGAAGATATTCGTCTATTACCGACACAACTAGCAGAGGCACTTAATGGTGCGAGTGAACAGTCATTAACAAAATCCTATCGAGAAAATGGCTGGACGGTTATGCAGCTTGTCCACCATATGGCAGATAGTCATATGAATAGCTACATCCGTTTTAAGCTAGCTTTGACAGAGGATAGTCCGACGATTAAACCTTACAATGAGGTAGAATGGGCAAAGCTTCCGGATTCAGAAATGCCTGTCGCAACCTCCTGTAACATAATTGAAGGCTTGCATGAACGCTGGGTTTATTTGCTGGAAAGCTTAACAGAAAACCAATTACAGCGAGCATTTCATCATCCTGATTCAGGTTCGATGACACTTGAAAAAGCTGTAGCCTTATATGCTTGGCATGGAGAGCATCATCTTGCTCATATTCAAATGGCTTTGGCGAAATAATATTTTTTTAGAGTGAAAAGTAGGCGATTTTCTGATTTTGGAAAATCGCCTACTTTTGAAATTGTTTTCAAGTAAATATCGTATGTTACACGGATAATGATACTGTATGGTAGCTTTAATCTAACTTACGAACATAAATTTTTTATACAATATTGATTCCTGCACTTGCGTTACCAGTAACAGTAGCAGCAACCCCTGAGGTAGTAACGGAGAACACCATTAATAAACGATCACCAGCAGCTACTGGCACTGGTGTAACGTTTGCAGTACCAAATGTAATAGTACCTACTGCTATTGTTGAGAGAGCTGGTGCTAAATCAACAAATGCTGTTGTAGGGCTGAAAACATTACTTCCCGCAACTGCGCGATAGATTTGTGCTCTGACTGTTGCGGATCCTACAATGGTTACAGCAACTGTTGCAGACAAGGATGCAGAAATAGATGTAATAGTACCTGCACGTGGAACAGAAAAGGCTTCAGTTCCAGCAGCAGCTGTTAAGTCTATATTAGTACCAGTAAGAGTTATCCCTGGAATGGATGTACCGAATCCCACAATACTTGTTGTACCAATTAAACCAGTACCAAGAGCTACTAAAACAACAGGAACTGTTCCTGATGCGAATGGGATGATAGAGCCTGTTGCTGCTGGTGTAGTAATACATGCAGCGTCTATAGCTTCAAAAGGACCAAGTGCAGCACACTCATTTTTATTACCGCAGCCACAGCCGCTCCCGCACATTGAATTATTCATACACATTTTGACACCCCCTTTCTTCATTATTCTATTCGGCTAAGATTATAGGGTAAGGGCAATTATCTATATGTGAAAATATTGAGGTTTCTTTAGAGGAGTTTTTGTCAATGGCAAGTATTCGCTAATGAATTTGACTTTCAGGTAAATTGTTAATTGAACACAAAAAAGTCCAATATGTATTTTCATACTTATTGGACGGATTTATCGTATAAATCTCTATTGTAACTGTACTCTGTACACCACAACTTTAAACTAACTCCATTTTCGAAAGAAATTGAAAAACAAAGAACCCTTATCTTTTTTCTGGCTTTCTTCAGGTGATTCTTCTTTTAGCTCGGGTTGCTTGTTTACTTCTTCAATTTGTACTTGGGTTTCATGTTCTTCCTCGGCCCTAGCTTCAAAGATTTCAATTTCGTCACTTGAGGATTTATTCATGTCGACTTGTGCATTAACTACTTTAGATGCTTCAAGAAAAACGGGTTCATTAACCACTTCAGGTGCTTCAGGAATAACAGGCTCATTAACCATTTCAGGTGCTTCAAGAAAAACAGGTTCATTAACTACTTCAGGTGTTTCAGGAATGACAGGTTCATTAACTACTTCAGATGCTTCAGGAATGACAGGTTCATTAACTACTTCAGATGCTTCAGGAATGACGGGCTCATTAACCGTTTCAGATGCTTCAAAATAGGCAGGCTCATTTGTTAATACAGAGTTCATTTCATCTATAGTGACAGTGTTATTGGGTTCTCCGTAATTAGCTGGATTTTCTGCATTAAGGTCGATAACAGTGGAATTATGGATTTCGGCAGGCGGTAATGTATGAGGTTCATAAACACTAATTGGAATTTCTTGTGCGTTCGTAGCGTTTTTAAAATGGAAGGTGGATTCTGTGGTTGTATTTCTGTATAAACCATTATATATTTGGCTTGGATGTGTATTTACAGATTGAAAGTATTGTTGATTAAAGTGGCGTTCTTCGGGCTTATTTCTCTGATTTTCATTGCGATCAGAAGGTATGCCATTGTGTATATCTAATTGCATATTTGTTGCTTTACCTGCTAGATTTTGTAGCATTTTATAAGATGGCTGTTTTGATGTAGTCACCGATTTGTTCGTTGTCGGTTCGATTCTCGGATGTCTTTGTGCACTGTTACCCATAAAATTAGAAGTGTTTTCAGTATTAGGTGTAGTAGTTGGAGCTTCAGCATCTTCAATCGTAAGTAATTTATTTAAAACCATTAATATTTCTTGATTCGTTTCCTCAATCGTTTGATTCAAAGATTCAATTTGCATCGATAGAAACTTTATCTGCTCCTCGTAGCCTTTAATTTGTGAGCTTTGCTTATCATCTATTGTTTCGGTTAGCCCTTCTAAATGTGCGATTTGCGTTTTAATCCCATCAAAATCCTTTTTCATAAATAGGTAATCTCCCATTGAAGTCCCCATTTTTAATGAAGTCAACGTTGACCTATAGGCTTCGATTTTTTGCTTTAATTTTTCAATGTCTTGATTAGAGTACAATTTTGAATCTTCCATTGGATTTCACCCCTTTCAGTCCATTAATATTTTATTAAAAATAATTACTTTCTGTTACAAATATACCGATCCTTATAAACATTTTACTTCTTTCTAAAGGTAAGCAAAAATCATACATATTGATTTTAATAAATATCATGACGAATTAATTTTTAGCCCATGCACTTAAAGCTGGAAAACATATGATACAAACGAAAGATAAAATATTTATGGAGGTGTCAAAAGGATGCAAGAGAATATGCCATCCCAGGCGCAGGAATTGATTTGTATAAATGTCGATAAGGTATTTGACTGGATTGTAAAAGAAATGTCATTTGATATTTCTCCTACTGGACCAATTGCTTTCCCCGGCGTAACAGCAACTACTGATTTAACGGGTGCAGTAGTTACATGTAAAGTAGTTCCAGCAACAACGAATCCTATTGTTATCTTGAACCGTGAGAATCGCCAATTCTCCATTGATGGTTCAACTGTATGTCTTCAAAATCTAACTATTCAAAAGAATTTTATTCTTACGATAGTTGTTTGTTTACCAAATGGTACTATGTTCACAAGCAGTAATATTCCAGTTTCCCGTTGTGAACAAGTTACATTATGTGCACCGAAAGGGACAGATGTAGAAATTTTATTCACAGATTTAGATTGTTTCGTGTGTACAACAGGAACATTAACAGCTGGAGCAGGTACAATTACGTTTTCTGCATTAACAATTACTGTATCTGTTTGCCAAAGTATTCAATCTACATTCCCAGTTACTGTCGAATTCTTAGCAACTTTCTGCGAGCCAAGAGCAGAATTACCGTTCGCATGTCCGGGTGTAGTACGGCCACAGCAGTGCCCAGCTATTTTCCCAGCTGTCGGTTAATGGTACTAACACATAGAAGAGAATCATATTGTAAAGAGAGGGTAATCCTCTCTTTTTTTTTATGAATATAAACTAGTGTAAATTCGCTTTAATTAAATACTATTGGCAAGGGGGTACTAATTATGACTCACGTCGATCGTGTGGAAGAAAAGATAAATGAACTAAAAAAGCAAACTGATTTTTATGTTCATGAAATTAAAAAAGTGGTTGAGGGACTCACTATTCCTGACAGTGTTAACGTCATTAGTTATTTCACATCCTCGTTCAGTATCTCTTATGATCCTGATCAGGAGAGCTTATGTTTGGGCTCTTATCATATTCGCAATATAGGTAATCAACCTATAACAAATCCGTATCTGTGCATAAAACTACCTGAAGACTCTCCATTCTCCTTCTCTGGAAGGTATGTCTATGAACATTTTGCACCAAATTTAAAAGGAAACAGTAGCTGGGAGCGAATCAATGATCAATCAAGCAAGGAAGAATTTTGGCTTAGGCCTATAGGAATAACAACGTTAGAGCCTAATGAAACACTATCATTTTCTAACTTTCAGATTAAATGGTCACATAATTTATCTTATTCAGGAAGTATCATAGGTTTTACATATTGTGATCAGCTAGAAGAGGGCGTCGTTGTCTTAAACCCTATTGATCTTAATGGAATTAGTCAAACACAGGAGGATGAAAATGAGTGAATATGAAAAAATGAATCAAAAAATAGATAGTGTTATCCATAAACTTATGAAGGAACAGCTCACGAATCTACCTGACTATAGTACTGAGGAAAATAATAGCTTTGCCTATCTCGAAAAAAGTACATTGAATCTACTTATTGCCTATTTAATATCAGGGGAAAAGAGAAAAGCTGAAGAAATTGGCGATGAAGAATTAGAATTGAATATTATTAAGCAGCTAGATGAGATGCTAGAGGAGAGTAAGGAGCAATTTGAAGAAGTGATTAGTTTACTTAAAAAATTTTCGTGATAGGAGGTGCAAGTGTGGATAATGATATTGTTAAAAACAATGATCCTATTCAGCTTCAGCAGATGATCATTTTTTTAAGAGCCGAATTAGCTAAATATAAAAATGAAGTTAACAGGCTCAGAGAGAGTGATTATTATTCACTAGTACTAAGACTAGAACGAGAAAACGTCCAACTAACAAATCAAAAAAAAGAGCTTTCGATGGAGCTTTTAAAACTGAAGAGAGACTTCGAAAAAAAAACACAAATTTACTATGATGATATAAAAGCAAGGGAAATTCAAAAGAAAAAACAAATTTCGTCGATAGAGGCATTATTAAAAGAATTAGAAGAACTGCGTGCAGAAAATAAGCTATTAAAGGAAACATTAATAGTTACTAAAGATGAATTACTTTCCGTTAATTCAGACACTAATTATAAGACTACGATTGATGTTCTTGAAAATAAGCTGAGTGATTTCACAAGGGACATAAACCAACAAATGGAGACTATAATTGAAGCACTTGAAAGATCTCGTTTAGAACAAGCAAACTCAGACAATCTTAATAAGCGTTTAGCTAAAGAAATAGAGGAAAAAAGCAGTACGATAGAAAAGTTATTGCAAGAATTAGCGGATGTAAAAAAACAAAGCTCTTCTTTAAGTGAAAAAACGATGATGAATCCAGAGGTTCTTTCACACTTAGATGTTCAAGTAAATAAGGTTTTGACTCAATCAATGGATTTTGAAGAGCAGTTAAATCATAAATTACGTGTGCTTGATGACATGGAGCACAAATTGAACGAGCTGACTATAGAAATAAATACTAATAAAACTGTCTAAAGTAGGTTGTTGAAAGGAGATATAACAATTTTTTATCCCGTGTTAAATAGGCTGTTTCAAAAGTCAGTAAAGTCACTTTTGAAACAGTCATTTTTATGTTATTAGGGGTTCTATATAAGACCGTAACTAGATGTAATTTGTTACTTCGTTTCTCTGTGCAATGTAACTCTTTTCAAACGTGGGGAATATTTTTTTAGCTCCAACCTCTCAGGATTATTTCGTTTATTTTTCGTCGTAATATAGTTTTTATCACCTGTTTCTGTACAGGCTAAAGTCACTTGTACACGCATAAAATGCCCTCCTTTTAAATCGTAATAATTACGCTTTAAATGTTATTATTTTTAATGAAATATGTCAATATCGTATTTCTACAAAATGTTCAACGTTGCATTTTGCAGGATACTATGTTTTAATTACAAACTGTAAATAGTAATTATTACGATTTAAGGAGTTGTAAAAATGACAAAGAAAATTCCCGTTACAGTGTTAAGTGGTTATTTAGGTTCTGGTAAGACAACAATGATGAATCACGTTTTACAAAATGAAAAAGATATGCGTGTTGCTGTAATCGTCAATGATATGAGTGAAATTAATATCGATGCAGAACTAATTGCAAATGGAAGCGGCATTTCACGAACAGAGGAAAAATTTGTGGAGTTATCGAATGGTTGCATTTGCTGCACGTTACGCGAGGATTTATTGCAGGAGGTGGAGCGTCTCGCGAGGCTAGGTACTATTGATTATATTTTAATTGAGTCGACAGGGATTAGCGAGCCAATACCTGTTGCCCAAACATTTAGCTATTTAGACGAGGAGCTTGGTATTGATTTAACAAAGTTTTGTCAGCTTGATACGATGGTGACTGTTGTAGATGCGAATCGTTTTTGGCATGATTTTCAGTCAGGTGAAAGCCTTTTAGAGCGTAAGGAGGCAGTTGGCGAATTAGATGAACGGGATGTTGCTGACTTACTCATTGACCAAATCGAGTTTTGTGATGTCCTTGTATTAAACAAATGTGATTTAGTATCAGATGAAGAGCTTGAAAGATTAGAGCGCATTTTACGTGCCTTACAGCCTGAAGCCAAGCTAATTCGTACAGTTGACGGTGTAATAGAGCCGGCTGAGATTTTAAATACTGGACGCTTTGATTTTGAACGGGTATCAGAATCTGCTGGCTGGTTAAAGGAATTAGAGCTTGGTCATGAAAATCATACACCTGAAACGGAGGAGTACGGCATTTCTTCTTTCGTATATAAGCGTAGAAGACCATTCCATCCAATGCGATTTGTAGAATGGTGTGATCATATGCCCGAATCGATTGTCCGAGCAAAGGGTATTATTTGGAGTGCGAAACATCAGGATGTTGCATTATTACTATCACAGGCAGGTTCATCGGCAAAAATAGAACCGGTTTCTTATTGGGTAGCCGCTTTGCTAAAAGAACAGCAGCAAGATGTTTTCTTGCAAAGCCCTGAGGTAGTAGAGGATTGGGATGAGGAATTTGGAGATCGCATGACACAGCTCGTTATTATTGGTGTTGATTTAGATAGAGAGACGATTATAAAAGAATTGGATAAATGTTTATTAACGGAAGATGAGTTTAATAACTCATGGGAAGGTTTACAAGATCCGTTCAATTGGGAATGGCATTAATATAACAAAGAAGATTTCGGCTAGGATTCCGAAATCTTCTTGTGAAATACATGATTATAATTTGTCGCATCTCGTAAAGCTTTTTCTTCAATTGGAATGCGTACAGATAGCATTGTTACATTTAAAAGTGTAAAGCAGAATGCTGTAAAATATGCTTGAAACATTATAGGCAGAAGAATAATTTCTAAGCAAACAACTGCGTAATTTGGGTGACGCATAAATGTATAAGGGCCTTTCCGTACAACTTCTGCATCAGGCAATATGAGTATTTTCGTATTCCAAAAAGACCCTAATGAACGAATACACCAAATGCGTAATGCTTGAACGGCAATAAATAATAAGAATAATAACGGAAATAAAGGCGATACACTTTTATGGTTAGTGACTACTTCAATGATTAAAAACAAGAAAAAAGCGGCGTGCAAAGTAACCATATATGGATAATGAGAAGAACCAACTTCATATGCCCCTTGTGAGAGCATCCATTTTTCATTGCGTTTTGCAATGAAAACTTCTGTCAATCTTTGTAGAATGACGAGGATCAAAATAATGTAAATCATCATGCTACTCCCTCCATTTAAGTAATACAGCTTCAGCACAGAAGCCAGGGCCGAGAGCGACGAGCAAACCAGTATCCTCTACTTGTCCTTCGTTTAACATAAATTGCTCCAATACATATAGCACCGTAGGAGACGACATATTTCCATGATATTTTAATATTTCCCGAGAAATGTCGGTTTTTTGGGAAGCTAAATAAAGCGTATCTTCATAGGCTGTTAATACTTTTTTACCGCCAGGATGTGCAATAAAATGGTTAAGCTGTTCACTGTACAGTTCATGTTCCAATAAAAATTGTTCAATGAATGGGCCGAGCCAATTGGTGATGATGGCAGGAATACTTTTCTGAAAAACGACATGTAGGCCATTATTTTTAATATTCCAGCCCATAACATTTTCAGAATCTGGCATCCACTTAGAGCCAGTTCCTATAATAGTAGGTGTTGATTTTTTGACTGCGATATTCACCTCATCTCCACAGACGAGTATACATGCTGCGCCATCCGCAAAAAGAGAGGCACCAATTAAATTACTTTTTGAAAAGTCATTTGGCTGAAAGGTTAGACTACAAAGCTCGACACAAACAACAAGAACTTTTGCTTCCGGATGAGCACGACAAAAATCATAGGCTCTACTAACACCAGCTGCACCACCAGCGCAGCCAAGTCCCCAAAGTGGAATCCGCTTAAGTCTGTCTGAAAAAGGAAGTTGATTCATAACCCGTGCATCAATACTTGGTGTGGAAATGCCTGTGCTACTCACAAAAATAATGGCATCAATATCTTTAGGAGAAATCGGTGAGTGTAAAAATGCTTCATTTTGTAAACAGGCTTGGATGACCTCAACACTGTATTGTGTAGCTAGCTCAATATATAAATCGTTGCGCTCTTCAAAGGAATGATTCGTACGGTGCCATTCTGGTGGCACACAAAAATGGCGTGTTTCAATACCACCATTCTCAAAAACTTTTAAGTAGCGCTCTAATTTAGGGATTTTTGCATGAAAAAGCTCCTTCGTTAGCTCCTCCGCATTTGTCTGTTGTAATGTGTACGGTGGTTGGTATGTACTGATAGAAGTGATCTTTGACAATTTGACATCTCCTTTGCAAATAGTGGTCTTGTTCATTGTATGCAGGGAGGGAGGGGATACATGATTCAAAAATTGTAATTGAAGATCGGAAGCAATTACTCCAAGGTGAAAATTGATATATTTTATGGAGGTTTACGATGTCTCTGTATTTTCTAGTCTAGTAAATATTGTGGGGATTGCGGGAATTACTAAATTAGTATGCGGTTTATTTGTGAGGAATCTTCGGTGTCAGGTTAGATAGATGATGGTATATTTTGTATATAGTCATTAACTACAAATGAATAGTACATATTTAGTAGCTAGTGATTAATTTTTTCTAGTAGAAAGGAGGCGTGTCAAATGAACAAACTTTCAAAAACAGAAGCTAAAAAAGTAAAAGCTGGATGGGTATGTGTAGGTTGGGGATTAATTTGTTGGGGTTAATATGAGCAAAAGCTATTGGTTATATTCTTGCAATATGGCCAATAGCTTTTCTTTAGAGATTGATTATAAAGGATGTGATGTGAAAATGTATTACCATACTATGCAAAATCAACAAAATGATTGTGGAATAGCGGTAATGAGAACTATATTACAGCAGCTCGGGCTAAAAAAAGTTACAACTACTAACATTCGGAGCTGTATAACAGAAGAAATTAATCAAGGGTTATCATTATTAGATCTAATTAATGTATTTGAAAAATTTTCAGTCATAACTGAAGCTTATGAAGTACTCGATCTAGATGAGATCTTGACAATTTCTACTCCCTTTATAGCTACAATTTCAAACAACGGCTTACCACATTATATAGTGGTACACCAAATATCTAATGAAAATATTATTATTTCTAATCCTGCTAAATCAGGAATAGAAAATATAAAAATAGAGCAATTTAAAGAGACTTTTAGCGGTTACGTTGTACTGATTGAAAAGATAAGAAACTTAGAAGTACCAAATATTCAAGAAAATAAATCTAACTTAAAACAATTTTCTGATGAAATTATCAAGGAAATACCAATCGTTGATAAACTTAAAGTTATTGTATTTACTGTTTTAAAGCTATTTATACCTATCTTAATCATTTTAGGTTTCCAATACATAATGGTATTTCAAATAGAGAAAATATCAAATCTTGATTTAGGGCTAATGTTGATTATTTCCATCTCATTGTTAATACTATATTTCATCATTAATATCGGAAATCTGAAAATAAGAAATAAAATAGAACATAGTATGCAGGAAAAAATGGTAACAGATTATTTCCAAGGAATACTAAAAGATAATGATTTCTCAGTAAAAAGCAACAGTTACTTACTAGGTTACTTTTGGAATATTATAATGTCAGTTCCAGGAATCATACAAAAATTTTACTTTAAAATTCAATTCATTGTGTTAGTCTGTTTTTTTGTCTCATTAACATTCATTAATTTATATATGGCAGTATTTTCTTTAATAGCATTTACATGTTTTAGTATTGCCATTTTAATAGCTTATAAAAAAAATTACTTGTTCCAAAAACATTTTGTAATGGAAGTAAATCAATTTAGTAACACAGTGACACAATTACTAAACTCCTTGTTAGATATAAAAATATTCCAAAAGCAACCAGATGCTATTGATTATTTAGGGAGTGGAATAAATAGATATTCTAATGTGAAAAATGACTTAAAAGTTGCTGAATCAAAATTAATGCTTTGGCAAGATATATTTGTATATTTGATAATAATCGGCGGTTTCTCATTTTATATTTTATCCTTTATGTTAAATCTAAATGTAACAGCACCGTTATTTTTATTTGGATTATTTTTGGTGTTTATTCTAGCTAATGAATCAAAAAATATTTTCAATGCGTTTTGGGAATATCAAAAAAGTAAAGTGGCTATTGAATATTTACAGTATAGAGTAAATTCAAATGAGGTTTCTAAAGAAAAATCTGAATTAGCAAATTACCTACTGGATGAACCAATTAGGGATCTTCAGTTAAAAGACATTTCTTTAAAGTATGAAGAAAAGGTAGTTTTAGAAAGAATTAGTGTCAATCTAAAAGCTGGCAATATTGTTGGATTAAAGGGTAATAACGGAAGTGGTAAGACGTCTCTGATGAAAATAATTACGGGAATTGTTGAACCTACTTCTGGAAAAATAATAATCAATAATCATGATGAGTTTGAAACGGTAGAAAGTAATTGGATGATTAATAGAGTCATGCTATATACGCCTGAATATTACATTTACAACAATACAGTCAAAAATAATTATGATTTTAATGTATTCAGTGAAAAATCTCAAAGTATTGTTTCAGAAGAAACAGTAGATTTTAAGCTGGATTATCCAGATAATTTTGTTGTTGAGTTAGATGGAAAAAATATATCTTTTGGCCAAAAAAATAAGATATTATTACTACGCTCTATGAAAGTGGAGAGAGATATATATTTATTAGATGAACCTTCTACTGGTTTAGATATTAAATCTACTATTTCTTTAATAGAAAGCATTAAACAGTTAGCGAAGAAGAATAACAAAATAGTACTTATTGCAACCCATGATCCACTGTTGCTAGATATTTGTGATGAGATCATCGATTTGGATGAACAAAAATTAGAAAGGGTTGGAATTAGTGAAGAACAATTTCTCTAAAATTTTTTTAGTTGTATTTATTATTATTGCTTTTGTAACGGTTGGGGTGTTTTTAATAAATAAAGATAACGTAAGGGTTGGATTCGAGACTGATGAAGAGGTAGTACTTCAAAATGGAACCTATTCTGTTGAAGAACTAAAGTTAAATGGGACATATGCTGTAGTAGCTATTGCAGGCAATGGAGATGTTTCTCAGCTTACTGGAGAAAGTAAAGAATTGTCAAAAGAAACATTCAATGATGAACTATATAAAGATATTCAAAAACGAGCACCGAAGCATATGGAAAATCATATTATTTATGAAGAAGGTACAAAAGTAAATATAGAGAAATCAGTAAAAAGTATAAGAGTTCAGGGAGACGACCTTTTTAAAATTAAACTAATTAAAAGATAGGGAGGGGTCTTAATGTTAGAACTTAAAAACGTGTCCAAAAACTATTCGAATAAAGCAGCTCTGTCGAATATTAATATTACGTTACATTCTTCAGAATTTATTGGGTTAATAGGATCAAATGGTGCAGGAAAAAGCACCTTCATGAAAGTTATTTTAGGATTAATACCTAATTATGAAGGGGAGGTTTTTTGGCGAGGACAACTAATGACAAACAAAAATAGAATTGAACTTTTAAATGAAACAAAAGCCATTATTGAAACTCCGAGCTTTTTTCCGCATTTATCTGGGGAGGGAAATTTAAGTTATTTTGCAAAATTAGATGGTATTAATAATAAGGAAAAAATTCATGAGGCTTTAAAATTTGTTCAATTGTTTGATGCCAGGGGGAAAAAGTTTCGTAATTACTCTTTAGGGATGAAACAGAAACTGGCTATTGCTCGTGTGTTAATAACAGATGCTTCATTATTAATCTTAGATGAACCTTTTAATGGATTAGACCCTGTAGCAAAAGAAGAAATAAAAGAACTTCTTCAAGATCTTTCTTCACAGGGCAAGACATTGCTTGTATCAAGCCATCTGTTGGAAGAGTTAGAAGAACTGTCAGATAGAATTATTGTTTTAGAAAATGGTTCTATTATTAAGGATATTAATTGGAACGTGCAAAGTATATCAACCTTTGAAATTTCAATCAAAGAGAATCAAAAGATATTTATTGAGAATAAGTTAGGAGATATAACGAGATATAACATTACGTTAGAGCCTGACAAAATAATAGTTGATATCGAACGATCAGCATTACCAGAATTTCTAAAAATATTAGTAGACAGAAAAATAGAATTTTATGAGGTTAACAATGTTTCAAGACAATTGAAACAATTCTTCATTAAAAAAGGGGAAATAGCATGAACGGATCCAGATTAATTGGCAGTGAATGGGGGAGATATAAAGTTAGTTTTTTTTTCTATCTCTTTTTTTTAGCAGTTATTACTGCTCCATTTGTGACAAGGACTATAAATGCTGAAATTATTGATGAGGCTATTTTATTAGTCATAATTACTTTGACGACTGTAGTATTAGCAGCTACAGAAATGCCTAGATTAATTGAATCAGGTATTATACGTTCCATTCTTTTAAGCAATATTTCACGAGAGAGTTTCTATGTATTTCAATTCGTAAAATATATTGGAATATTTTTCGTATCCTTTTTTTTTGGAATGGTATCATTTTTCATAGCATTTCCAAAGTTAATAGATGTTAATTGGATAGTTGAGAGATTTATCATATATTTAGTAATCCTGATTTTTTACAGTTCTTTCTCTCAGTGCTTAAGTGTTTTCTTTAAAAAAACCGTGGAAACATTAATGACATGTATAGTATCTTTATTTATCCTAGTTCCGATTTTTAATTCATTCTTTAATGAGAATAATTTATATAAGAAACTTCCATTTTTATATTTAGAGCCTAAGAACTTGTTAATGCTTTCACTTAGTGAGTTATTATATCCTTTTATCTTATTAATATGCTGCAGTGTAATTATTCAATTTATAGGATTGAATAAAATGAAAAAGATGGAGGTATAGAATATTGAAAAGTAGACTAACATTGATAATTACTTTGTTAATTTTAGTTGGCTCATGCGTATTCTTTTTTAAAAACTTTAATACTACTAAAGCTACCGTTTTATACGAAGAACTGAATGCCGAACAGTTTGAAGAAATAATCCAAAAGCAAGGTACAGCTACGTTTTTCTTTGGAAGAGCTACCTGTCAAGCTTGTAGAGAGTTTAATCCAATATTAAACGAAGCAATAGGTAAAACTAATGCTCAAGTTTATTATTTAGATTGTGATCAAATGACGATAAGGGATATTGCTAAAAAATTTAATGTAAAAGAAACGCCGACTCTTTTAATAACAGAAAACGGGAAAGAGATTGATAAATATATTGGTTTACAGAAGTTAGATAAAACAATTGAAATATTATCCACTAAATATTAAATATTGAGGTATAGAATCCTATGAAAGAAAAGAGCCTAATTTTAATTACTTGGTTAGTATCGCTTACCGCTACACTGTCAAGTCTGTATTTTAGTGAAGTGAAAAATTTCATCCCCTGTGAATTATGTTGGTATCAAAGAATATTAATGTATCCATTAGTCATTATTTTAGGTTTAAGTTTAAATGAGCGAGATAGAATTTCAAAAAAATATATTTTAATGTTTTCCATCCCAGGAGCTTGCCTTTCCTTCTATCATTATTTAATACAAAAAACTTCTATTACATCGTTTTGTTCTTTAGAATCTGAATGTACTGGAACATATATAAATTGGCTGGGCTTTGTAACAATTCCTTTTTTAGCTTTTATTGCTTTTCTTTTAATATCATTTTTTACTATTTTACAGTCTATTACTGTAAAAAAAGCGATTTTAAAACAGAGCCAACCCATTAGGATGTAAACCTTTATGAATCAGGTTAGAAAATATTTTGGAAATTTACTGTTTCAAAATTTTTAAACGTAGTACCTCTGATACAGCTTCTGTACGTGAAGTGACGTCTAATTTTTTATAAATTTTAGTTAAGTTATATTCAATTGCACGTGTACTCATATACAATTGATCAGCAATTTCTTGATTACTATATCCCTTTACCAAATCTTGAAGAATTAATAATTCTTTCTGAGTGAGTAATGCATTTAAATCCTCGTTCGAGTGAGAAGATAGTTTATATTGTTTTACTAAGTCTAAAGGTAATAACACATACCCTCTTAAAGTTGCACGTATTGTCATTATTAAATCTTGATAGGGGACGGTCTTACTGACTATCCCACAAATATTCAAATTCATAAGAGAGTTAAATTGTGAATAGTAATCAAATCCTGTATATAAAATGACTTTAGCTTGAGGTTGTATTTCTAATAGTTTTTTAGTTAAATCCATACCAGAGCACTTAGGCATTTGAATATCGAATAAGTAAACATCGTAATTTCGAGTTTCAAATTCGTTATAAACTTCTTCTAATTCGTGTAGATAGGTAACTTTAAAATCCTGTTCATTTTCTAATATAGCTTTAGTACCTAGACCGACCATTTGGTGATCGTCTACCAAAAGGATGTGAATCAATTTTTTCACCTCGGAATTGTTATATGAATTTCTACACCATGGTCAATTTCTGTAAGAAAGACGATAGTTCCTTTAAAACTATGAACTCTTTCTTTTATACCATTTAGTCCCGTATGTGTAGTATTGGCTGCTGTAGTAGTTGGGGTAAACCCCTTACCGTTGTCTCGATAGTCAAGATAAATATTTTTTTCATCTTCCCATAAACTTAGGGAGATGATAGACGCTTTAGCATGTTTATTGGCGTTGTTGAGAAGCTCTTGAATAACGCGGTAAATGCAAATCTCTAGATTGTAATCGTAATGTTCAATTTTAGTAGGAAGATCATATTTTATTTCATAGTTAACTTTCGCCTGCATCTTAGCACATAATTCTTCTAATGCTAGAGCTAATCCAACCTCCGCTATTAGATTTGGTCGTAACTCATTGCAAGTAGTTCGAATTTGTTGAATGACATCTTGCATTCCGTTCTTTATTTGATTCAATTGCTTCAATGTTTCTATCGGAAGATTGAAATTCGTAACTATTAAGTTTTCAAGTGTACGATAACAAATAATTTGATCTTGTAAAGCAGAATCATGAAGATCAGCTGCTAAACGTTTTCTTTCTTGCTCGGATAGCTGAAACAAAAAACGAGATAGCGTAGAAGAAGATTGTGTCTGTTGAAGCTTGGTTTGTTCAATAGAATGAATTAGATTTTCAACGGCAAAAATGTTTTCATATACGAGCCTTAAATATTTGACAATATTAATAAACCATACTTTTTCATGAAGGTTAAAAATGGTTTGATTCTTTTTATAGCCAATCCATATATATGTATGGGTAGATTCGATAGTATAAATTCTCATACCTAACAAACCCTGATATTCAAGCAAATCTATATTTTTATGATTACGCATCAGATCTTTAAATTTTTCAGAAAGGTGAATGGCTTGTTTGTTTCTTGAAATTTCTTCTAACTGAAAATCGTCTTTAAGATAGTCAAATGTTATAAAAGCAATAATGCTTGGCCCTAATGATTCTTGAAGTTGGCTGATAAACAAATTTTTTAAATCATTTTCTTTCATACTTGATGATAATTTTTCAATAAAAAATTCAAGTTGCTGAGACAAACTATCATTCCGCATCCAAAGTCGGTGTCGAAGGATGAAGTCCACTTTCTCTTTGATAAAAAGTAAAATAACAATAATACTTGCAGTTACAAAAATTAATAAGAAAAAATATAAAATATTAGAATTAAGATTTAAGTTGCCATAAACAATAATTATAGCAAGGGTACTTGCAGGTAAAAGTGAAAGTAAAAAGTAATAAGGAATTTGATGTGAAATGAAATCTAAATCAATTAATTGTTTAGAAACAGCTAAGTAGAAATAGCCAATAGGGATGATAAATAAAGAAATTACAACAGCATAGTCATCCAAGTAAGGTAAATTTAGTATAAAAGGTAATGCATGCAGCAATATAAATGGTGTGAATGCAAGGACATTAATCCATACTAACCATTTTAGGATAATCTTGCCATCGTGAGATGTGTTTTTTATGTAGTAATAGCATAATAAGCTAATCACAAAAAAAACGTTTGCGCAGAAGTAAAATAAAATTAAATTTGCACTAATTGCTGAAATAGGTCCTTGATATAATAAATTTGATATTCTGATTAATATGACAATTGTGCATAAAACTTTATTAAATTTAAACCACATAGATGATTGTTGCTGAATAATTCCTTTGTCATGAAGAAGAGCAAAGATAAATAAAACTAAAAACAATGATCCAAGTGGCAGAAAAGTAGCGATGATGATATTAGCAATAATATCTCCCCTTCCAGACTCGGTCGAAGCAAATAAACTCAAAGCAGCTGATAACAAGAATCCAATGAAATATCGATTTACTGCATTCGGAGATTTAACCATTAATATTGATAAAACTAGTGCTAGTATAGAAAAAATACTTGTAATAATTAGTTCTTCAATAGTTTGTCTTGTTTCAAACTTTGGAATAGCAAATATTTGCGTGAATTTACCATCTGTAATTTCTACTTCGCTGCCACTGTTTATAGAGACATCAGAGATTGCCTGTCCGTCAACCTTTGTAATAATATCACCGGGTGAAACGGCTGTATGACGTACCCATCCATCGTTTTTATTAATCTGGGTTATTATATAGTCACCAGATGAATTACTAGAAATATTTATACCCATATATGGGTTGAGCATTAATGAAAATAAATAAAAATGTAAAATTATAAATAGACCACATAAGACTAAAAAGACTTTTTTAAAAACCATAATTTCGCTTCCTGTCATTAATAGTGTTTTTAAGAACAAATAACATATAGTTGAAAGGATGTAATGTAAATGTTAATGGATTTAGTTCATTTTTTATTAAATAATTCGAGTAATGTCGGGCAAGAAAAATTGGTGAATATGGTATCCGCAGATGAAATTAAAATAATTACGGATACTCTGAAATCGCTTGAAAGCGCAAATACTTCTATTCTACCAGCTTCAATCTCTTGGACTTCAAAATAACTTCTAAACGTTGATAGTAAGAAGTAAATGTTTATGCTTAGTAGGGATATCTAAAGAATATATACAATCCTTAAACTTCTTAAGATATATTTGCTCAACAACTTTACAGTATGTTATTGCACCACCATTATCGATACAAAGCTGTAATGTTTGACGTTCACTATCAAGCAATTCTTCAAAGGAGACATTTTTATTATAATATTCCTTTATTGATGCAAACCTCGGATCTTGTATGTGTAGATAATATAAAATAGGAAGTGTCTTCTTTTTACCTTTCATATCATTTTTATGTTTCGTGTATAATACATCATTCACATCGTTTCTTACTTGTGCAATAATGCCGAGATAATATGAGTATTCTTTTATTTTTTCAAATGTTGTTGGGCATACATTTCCGGCACCAAGTAAATTTGCCAATAAAATGAGAGACCCTGATTTTAATGCTGTCATGTCAAAATACTCTTGTTCAGTAGTAAGGTCATTAATTAAATCAGCGTGTTGCCCATTAATTGCATCAAGTAGTGATGGGTATATAATGTTATGTAAGAAAATTTTTACATCATCAGAACAATCAATAGAGTGTATTCTTTGGAAAGCTATAAACAAATACCCAAGTAGAATATTTAAATTACAACTAAGGGTTTTATTACTCCAAGGATTACACGAAGCATCATTATCTTGAATATCATCCAATATATCAGCTGATAAAAGAATAAGTTCTACAATGGTTTGAATTTCTATTAATTCTTTTTTATTATGTACATTTCTAAAAACGTTGTAGTGTATTTCAGTTAGTTTTGAGAAACTTAAAGGTTGATTGAATTTATATTGTATGTATTCAATGGCAGTATCTTGTAATTGCTGATTGAAAAAAGACTCAATAATCCAATTAGATGCACAATCCATAATTTCTTTTTGGGAAGTAGTGTTCATATTTTTCTCCTTTCTTTATAAAATGTCTGTAAGTAAGGGAGTGTATTTTTTACAATATTAGTAATTATGTAAGTATATTACAGTATAACATGGTTGTTTATAAATGGTTAAGATGTTTTAAATATTTAGTAGATAGTTCTTTATAAAGCCTCTTTAATAATTGTTTTTTTACGATAACACATTTTATAATGGTGCCCAAATCAACTTTTGTTGGATCATATTTTGATAATCTCTTTATTGGACATTTTTAATTTATGAGTTTTTTATTATTTGAAAGACTTTTGTCGAGTATATTGTTGAAAGATGTTCAACGTATTAGTAATCTATTATGTACAAAGTCCTCTAAAGGGATGCCCTGTTAAAAGTCAACTTGTCTTTTTATTAAGTAATCTCTTTTTAGATTTTTGAAAAAAGGATTTCTATTTTTAAAGTTTCATCATCAAAAGAATATGATTGGCGTGGAGGATTGGCAACTCCTTTGGAATCACCCAGAGTGAGACAATAGAGGGAAGAAGGCTAAAAGCATATAGTGTCCTGTATCGATTGACGCCTTTGCGGCTAACTCCTATTACAGAAGAGGCAAATCGGCCGCTCTCAGATAAGCGACGGTCGGAACAGAATAACCCAGACGTTATGGTGATGGAACTTTTGAAAAGAAATCTTATAATTGACAATTTCAGAATATTTTGCTACATTAGAATAAATAAATCGGAAGTAGGTGATGTGACATGATGAATAGAGCCGCTTTTAACGAACTGCAATTCGGTTTGTTCAATTTCACACGCCTAAATTATATAAATTGACCACGCATTGTATTTAAATCACAATTGTGGTGATTTGTATATTCTCTTAAATGTGCCTGTGAACCTTGTAACTGCCGAATTGCGCAGAGACATGGTTTTTTTGTGTTTATTTTCAAAATTGATTACAAATGATATGCATATTTAGGAGGAAAACAAATTGAATTTAACAACTTTAGGATTTTCAACATATTTTGAAGAGCAAATGACTGGATTTAAACAGGAGGCTAAGCTAGCGAATTGTGTACCGGCTAGGGTGACATTAGAACATAAGCATTCCTATCGTGTATTGGCTGAAGAAGGAGAGTGGCTGGCAACGATTGCTGGACATTATGCGTATACATCATTAGCACGTGAGGATTACCCAGCGGTTGGGGATTGGGTGCTAGTTGAGAAAATGCCTGGTGAGGAAAAGGCCATTATTCATAAATTGTTTACACGAAAATCAGTCTTTTCCCGCAAGGCCGCCGGGGGGGAAGTACAAGAGCAGATTGTAGCATCGAATGTTGATATCGTGCTTCTAGTGATGAGCTTAAATGCCGACTTTAATATTCGCCGTTTAGAACGCTATTTAGTTGCAGCGTGGGATTCAGGAGCAAAGCCAATCATTGTATTGACGAAGGCTGATCTCTGTGAAGATGTTTCTAGTAAAATACGTGAGGTTGAATCTGTAGCGTTTGGTGTGGATATTTTTGTGACTAGTGCTCTGTCAGGTGAGGGCTTAGAAGATATTCGTGTGTTATTTACGGAAGGTGTGACAGGAGCATTACTTGGCTCTTCTGGCGCAGGGAAATCCACATTGACTAATGCAATAAGTGGCGAGGAGCTTATGAAGGTTTCGGGTATTCGTGAAGATGATGCGAAGGGGCGCCATACAACAACACATCGTGAATTAGTTTTATTGCCAGGTGGTGGTTGTTTAATTGATACACCCGGAATGCGAGAGTTACAATTATGGGAGAGTGACAGCTTATCCTCTAGTTTTAAGGATATTGAGGAACTTTCTACAGCCTGTCATTACAGGGATTGCACACATAAGAAGGAGCCACATTGTGCTGTACAGCAAGCCATTACAGATGGTGTGCTTGAACAATCACGTCTCCAAAGCTACTTTAAATTGCAAAGAGAGCTTGCTTTTATTGAACGAAAAGCAAATGCACAGGCAAAACTAAATGAGCAACGCAAATCAAAGCAAATTGCGAAGGGGAAGAAAGGAAAAAAATCAAATTAAACGAAACTTGATATGAGGGTTAAAGGTTATCGGCGAGAATCACACTTTTATCAGCGATTTCAAAGTTGGAGGCACACGCATGACAATCCAAAACATAAATCATTTATTATTTTCAGTTTCAAATCTTGAAAAATCCATTGCATTCTATGAAAAGGTTTTTGACGCAAAATTACTAGTGAAGGGGAAAAGTACAGCCTATTTTGATGTAAATGGGCTGTGGCTTGCCCTGAATGTAGAACAGGATATTCCACGCAATGAAATACATCAATCCTATACACATATAGCGTTTTCTATCCAGGAGGACGATTATGACAAAATGTATGAAAAGCTAATCCAACTTAATGTCAATATTCTAGAAGGCAGACAAAGAGATGTGCGGGATAAAAAATCGATTTACTTCACGGATCCAGACGGTCATAAATTCGAATTTCATACAGGGACCTTACAGGATCGATTGGATTATTATAAGAAGGAAAAAATGCATATGGAGTTTTTTGATGTCTTATAGTTGCAACACTCCTTCTAATGAAAACGTTGATAATAGTAGAAGGGGTGATTTTATGAAAAAAGCTATTATTTTTGATATGGATGGTACTTTATTTCAAACAAACCTAATATTAGAGCCAGCACTATCGGCAACGTTCGATGTGTTACGTGCAAAGGGCATGTGGCAGGGAGAAACACCGATAGAGAAATACCGAGAAATTATGGGTGTTCCATTACCTGTTGTCTGGGAAACGTTATGCCCAATGCACACATTAGAGACACGCGAAGAAAGCAATGCATTATTCCATGTTAAACTTATTGAGCAAGTACGTAATCGCCAGGGCGCATTGTATCCAAATGCAGAGCAAACACTTGCTACTTTGGCAGAAAACTATGATTTATTCATAGCCAGTAATGGACAAACTGAATATTTACAAGCAATAGTAGAAACCTATCAATTACAGCGCTTTATTAAAGGTACATATAGTATTCAGTCCATTTCGAGCGGTCATAAATCTGATTTAGTGAAAAAGGTAATCGAGGAAAATGCCATTCAACGCGGGGCAGTTGTTGGTGATCGTTCTTCTGATATTCAGGCAGCTCAAGACAATCAGTTGCTCTCAGTGGGCGTACGCTTTGACTTTGCGCAGGAGACGGAATTACAAAAAGCAGACATAGTCATAGATGATTTGAAAGAGCTACTTTATATAAAACTAGGATAAAATTTTTTTATCGACTACATTTTCTGATTTATCACCCAACTTTTTTGATTTATCGCCTAACTTTTTCATTTTATCGAGAACTTTCAGTCATTTATCGACATACATTGCAATTCAAGAGAAGAAAGAGTAAAATGGTGGAAATCTATAGTAAAAGCATTGATAAGGAAAAGTAAATTGGGTAAGTATTATATAGAGAGCCTCTGTTGGTGGAAATGAGGTAAATGCCCCCTTTGGAAAATGACCTTTGAGCTTCGTACCGAAAGCAAGTTTGCGAGTAGATTACGACGAGATGGGCACTCGTTACAACAGCGACAGTATCTCTCACTTCTTTGAGCAGGTGTTTAAACACCTGCTCAAAGAAGTAAGCCTCCGGCGGATGTCACAGAATCGGAAAGGAGTTCTTTGTGCGAGCACAAAGCCGATTCCGGACGCAATTATGCCGAGGCATAATTGATAAAATGAAATGAGACGTACTGATGGAGGCAAATAGTGTGAGCTATTTGTAAATATAGGTGGTAACACGGGTATACTCGTCCTAATCAATTTTGATTAGGGCGTTTTTTTATACACTTTTTTCAGGTGTGTTGATTAGGGAAATATAGATTTATTATTGATCGGTAAAAAGATTCTGATTAATTGGGATGAATAAAAATGGTTAATTAACACACCTTACACTTTTTACAATTTTTTTGAGGGGAGCAACTTAGGATGACGATTGTTATTGGAGGCGCGTGGCCATATGCAAATGGTTCTTTGCATTTAGGGCATGTCGCCGCATTATTACCAGGTGATATTTTGGCTAGATATTACCGACAAAAGGGCGAGAAGGTATTATATGTGTCGGGTAGTGACTGTAATGGTACACCGATTTCTATTCGGGCTGCACAGGAAAATACGACAACGGAAGCAATTGCTAATCATTATCACGAGGAGTTTACAGGATGCTTTAATGATTTAGGATTTACCTATGATTTGTATACGAGAACAGATGCGCAGCACCATCATGAATCGGTTCAGACGATTTTTTTACAGCTACTAGCGAATAATTTTTTATACAAAAAGAAAATTGAACAAGCTTATTGTGAAACGGACAAGCAGTTTTTGCCTGACCGATTTGTAGAGGGGATTTGTCCAAACTGTGGTGCGAAGGCACGTGGTGACCAATGTGATAATTGCTCAACAATTTTAGACCCACTCGATTTAATCGATAAACGCTGTAAAATTTGTGGGAATGAGCCAATTATCAAGGAGACAGAGCATTTTTATTTTGCATTTAGTCAGTTTCAAGGGAGGCTGGAGACTTATTTAGCAGAGGCAAAGGCAGAAAAACGCTGGCGTGACAATGCTTTAGGTTTAACAGAGCGTTACTTGGCAGAAGGGGTTCCAGACCGCGCTGTAACAAGGGATTTACCAAATGGAATAGATGTGCCAGTCCCAGGCTTTGAAGGCAAAAAAATATATGTGTGGATTGAAGCAGTAGCAGGTTACTTAACAGCGAGTATTGAATGGGCAAAGCAGCATCAAATAGCTATTGAAGATTTGTGGAATGAAGAAACGACTTCGTATTATGTGCATGGTAAGGATAATATTCCATTCCATACAGTTATATGGCCAGCCATTCTAATCGGGATAGGAGCAAAGGCCTTACCTACACATATTGTATCAAACGAATATTTAACATTAGAAAAACGAAAATTATCGACGAGCCAAAATTGGGCGGTGTGGGTGCCTTATATTTTGAGTCGATACGATGCAGATTCTATTCGTTATTTTTTAACAATGAATGCACCAGAAAATCGTGATACTGATTTCTCTTGGCGAGAATTTATTTATAGTCATAATGGCGAATTACTTGGCGCTTATGGTAATTTTGTCAATCGTACATTGAAGTTTTTAGAGAAATCGTTTGATCGTCAAGTGCCCCATGCTAAGGTAGATGGGACTATTCGAAAACAAACGATTCAGCTCTTTAATGAGGTTGGAATTCATATAGAAGCAGGTCATTTCAAACAAGCTTTAGAGGCCATTTTTGAATATATTCGTGCAGCAAATCGTTATTTTGATGAGCAACAGCCATGGCTACAGGTGAAAGAGAATGTGGAAGCTGGAAATCGAACATTAGCAACATGTGTTTATATTATTGCAAATCTTGGACAGCTATTACATCCATTTTTACCGTTCTCAGCTGAGAAGGTGAGAAAAATGTTAGGGATCAATGAAGTGATGTGGCATGAGCAAGTGGACTTACCAGAAAGCATTAGCGAAGTGACACCACTGTTTGAACGTCTTGATGTTGAATTGATTGAAGAGGAGTATCAAAAGTTAGTGAAGGACAGTCGATAGGAAAATACGAAAGCAGTATGACTTAATATTGTCATACTGCTTTCGACTATTTAGTTCATAACAGGCGTTAATTTAGCAACCACAATACTATTGATGGCATTAATATAAGCTAGCGCACTCGCTTTTAATATATCTGTATCCGCAGCTTTTGCGATATACTTTTCACCTTCATGCTCGATTGTTATTTTTACTTTACCAAGCGCTTCTTTACCACGAGAAACACTATTGATATTATATTCCACAAGTTTCACATCAATGTTTGTAATTTCTGCGATGGCTGAATACAGGGCATCAATTGGACCTGATCCAACTGCACTTGCTTTAAAAACCTCGTCACCTTTACGAACTTTTACACTTGCTGAAGGGAAGCTTGCGTTGCTGACGACTTGTAAATCATCGAAATCAAAGAATTGATCACTATAATGAGTGGCATTCGCATTGTTGGCGTCATGTTTTTCATAATAGCTTTCAACAATAACGTATAAATCGTGATCGTATACTTCTTTCTTCGCATCGGCAAGCCTCAAGAAGCCTTCGAAGATTCCTTCAAATTCATCTGTAGAAAGATTTGAAAAGCCAAGTTTTTCAAGGGCATTTTTCACGGCGTGACGCCCAGAGCGAGCTGTAAGAACTAGCTCCATATCATCAAGACCTACATCTTCTGGATGCACAATTTCATAGGCATCACGAGATTTCAGAAGGCCATCTTGATGAATACCCGAGGAATGGGCAAAAGCATTATCTCCAGTAATGGCTTTGTTTACTTGTACGTCTAAGCCCATAAAGCTAGAAACAAGACGAGACGTATTCATAATTTCTCTTGTGTTGATACGTGTCGCAGCATTGTATACAGAGCTACGTGTTTTCAACGCCATTACGACTTCTTCTAATGCTGCATTACCTGCGCGTTCACCAATGCCGTTAATGGTACATTCTACTTTATCAGCGCCATTTTTAATCGCAGCAAGCGTGTTAGCAGTTGCCATACCAAGATCATTGTGGCAATGAACACTTAGTAAAACGCTATCGTTTAAGTTTTTCATGCGGTCATTTAGTTTATAAATCATCGCTCCAAATTCTTCTGGCTCTGCAAAGCCGACTGTGTCAGGTACATTAATCATTGTTGCACCAGCCTTCATTACGGCTTCAATTGTTTTCCAAAGATACTCGAAATCTGAACGAGATGCGTCTTCTGTTGAGTATTGGACTTGTGGTAGAAGAGTTTTCGCATATTTTACTGCATCAACGCCAATTTGTAGAATTTGATCCTTAGATTTGCTAAATTTTTTCTCAACATGAATATCAGAAGTACCAAGCACCATATGAATCATAGGATTTTCAGCGTATTTTACAGCGTTATAAACAGCATCAATATCTGCCTGTACAGCACGTGCTAAAGCAGTAATCATAATGTCACTTGTATGACCAACTTTTTGTGCGACAGCTTTAACTGCATCAAAATCACCTTGTGATGAAGCAGGGAAACCAGCTTCGATAATATCGACGCCTAATTTTTTGAGTTGCTGTGCAATCTCTACTTTTTCGTATAAATTCAGTTTTGCACCAGGCACTTGCTCGCCATCACGTAAAGTTGTATCAAACACCCAAATTTTTCTTCCCATTTTCAAACACTCCTTTTTAGTAGTTGACTTTTTATTAATGTTGACTCTGCATTGCATTATTTGCTCTGCTAGAGATGAAACCTACACTTAGGCCAATAAATAAAAAAAACCCGCCTCTATATAAAAATATAGAGACGAGTTTATGCTCGCGGTACCACTCTAATTGACCTTCTCTTTACAGAAAAAGTCCCCTTATCGACAGCTATCACTGTCTATCCTGTTAACGGAGGAAACCGACATCCCTTACTCAAGGTTCAGGGAGTAGCTCATGGACGAGTTCAAAATGTGTGCCTATCGGTTTGCACCAACCACCGACTCTCTACAAGTACACTTGCATTTCTACTTTTTCCAATCTTGGCCTACAATGTGTTGTTGAAAGCAATAATACTTGGATATCACCTGAATGTCAATAATATTCTAAAAATTATTTCTTTTCTGTCTTGTATAGGGGCGATAATTATCAATCGTCTGATAACCAAAAAACCCCCTTAATTTTGGCTCATAAACAATAGCTGGGATGGTATTTGATAAAGCCTCCGGACGCAATTACGCCAAGGCGAAATTGATATAAGTTGATGAAGTGGAGGCTGGGTGACTCCTTGTGAATCAGCGTCACAGATTAGACCCTGGAGCGGGAAGCGAAGTAGTTCATCGGATGCCCCCCAGGAAGCTTTGCTCTGCGCGAAAGCGAAGCGTCAGCAACAACTGTTTTCTGTAGCGAAAGTGAAGCGACAGCTACAAAGCGCCCAGTTGGAACGGAAATCAGCCCCACGTTATGATAATAATCATTATTTTCACAATGAATGTAAATTTTTATGGGATAATAAAAGGGGAATTAACAGTTTAGAAAGAAGGCGTGACTATGAAATTTGTATTTGATTTAGACGGTACGATTTGTTTTAAGGGTCAACCATTAAGTAAGGGAATTACTAATGCTCTAGAAGCTTGCATCGAGAATGGCCATGAAATCATTTTTGCATCAGCTCGTCCGATTCGTGATTTATTACCTGTATTACCGGAAACCATGCGGAAGTTCCCAATGGTAGGGGGAAATGGTGCATTTGTTGCACAGAACGGAGAAACTGTTGAGGTAACTGCATTTACAGGGGAAATTGTAGAAGCGATTCAAAACATTATGTTGGCATTTCAACTGCCATATTTAGTTGATGGTGATTGGGATTATGCGTATACAGGTAGTGAGGCACATCCAATTCATCAAAATTTAGATCCACTAAAACTTGCGAAAAACGTGTCATTACATGAACTAAAAGATATCGTAAAAATTGTTTTATTTCCTGGAGAGCAACATAAAGAAATATTAGCTGAATTACAGCAGTTGCCTATTTCATTATACGAGCATAGTGCAGAAAATATTGTAGATATGAGTCCTAATGGCATTGATAAATGGAATGGCTTAATGAAATTAGGTGTCGCTGAAGGTGGATTTATCGCGTTTGGGAATGATGCGAACGATGCATCCATGTTTGTAAAGGCGAAAGAAAGCATTTGTGTAGGTGAGCATAAGGTACGTGAGCTTGCGTCCTTACAAGTACCAAGTGACGAGGTAGCAGTAATTGACATGCTAAATACGTTAAATGAAAAGTACAAATAAGGGGTACCGACCATGGATTTACGTAACGTGAAAAACTTTTGCATGAGTCGGAAGGCTTGAAACATGGGCTATGACATAGTGGCTTTCAGAAAGAAGACAGGAAAGTGTAGCCGAGAATACATAGCGAGTTGCATTAATGGCGATGGTTATAGATGAACATTTACCGCAAAAAAATTAATAGTGAACGTCTATTAAAAATAATTATTATACATGATTTAGTAGAGGTTTATGCAACTGATATTCCAGCATTTGATACGATGAATAATGCTACGCTAAAAGCAGAAAAGAGACAAAATGAAATTCTAGCGATTTAGAAAATAAGAGATATGCTAGGCAATGACACTGGCATCAGTTTTATGATTTGTGGTTTGAATTTGAGTATAAAGATACATATGAAGCGAAAGTGGCAAATGCATTAGATAAACTTGAAGTACAAATACAGACAATGAAGCTGCCATTGAAACATGGGTACCGATTGAGCATGAAACGACATTTTTGCTCGGAAAACATACTGAATTTGACGTAGTGTTAACTGAGCTCAAGGATCTTATTGAAGCGGAAGGTGCTGAGAAATTAAGGCAGGTAGGTTTTAATAAATGAAATCATTGAATGACATATACTAGATTCGAAGTTTCCTCCCAACTTATATTTAATTACAAGTTGGGAGGATTTTTTTATAAAAAGTTAATTTGTCAATGAAATAGATTATCAAAATATGTTTGATAATCAACAAATCTTGATTTTGGTAACCTTGAAATTAGTGCTATTATTTTGTTAATAAATCTGGGTTAAGGGTTGTAATGTTAATCAATACTGAACGCCTACTCTTATCATTTTCACTCCACTTTAAAACGAGAAACCTGTGTTTGTAATTCCTCGGCCATATTTGATAGCGTAGCAGCAGAAGCGGCAACTTCTTCAATAGTTGCTAGTTGTTCCTCAGATGCAGAAGCTACATTTTGCAAATTAGCAGAAGACGTTTGTGCGATCGTTGCTATTTCATCGAAGGATGCGTAAATTTGCTCAGCATTTGATGACATTTCTTCAGAAACTGTCGTTGCTTCTTGAATTTGCTTGGATACTTGTTCAATCAGTTCAACGATTTTTGAGAAGCCTTCCTCAGCTACTTTTACAACTTGCATACCCACCTGTACCTCTTGTGTACCAGTATCCATGACAGTTACGGCACGGTTTGTATCTTGTTGGATTTCTGAAATCAAAGTTGCAATTTGTTCCGCTGATTTCTTGGATTGCTCCGCTAATTTTTTCACTTCGTTTGCAACTACTGCAAAGCCACGGCCATGATCCCCTGCACGTGCTGCCTCAATTGCAGCATTCAATGCTAGTAAATTTGTTTGCTCTGCGATATCCGTAATGAGGCCAATAATATTACCGATTTCAACGGAATGGCTTTCTAAGTTTTTTACAACGCTAGCAGACTCTAAAACTGCTGTATTAATTGTGTCCATCTGTGCAATAACGCGGTGTAGTGATTCATTTCCTTTATTAGCTTCAGTATTTGTCTCTATAGCAAGCTCAGAAACGGCAGCTGTAGTTGTAGCTAATTGTTGAATGCCGTTTGTCATATTTTTCATAGCGTCTGAGCTTTCAGTAGCATTTTTGCCTTGAGCTTCGGAACCGCTTGCTACTTCTTGTATGGAGGAAGTAATTTGCTCTGTCGCTTGGATAGTTTGTTCAGCACTTGCGGTTAACTCAGCAGCGGAGCCACTTACCTGTACGGTGTTATGACGTACATTTGTAATAAGATCCTTTAAATTTAGCGCCATTTGATTAAAGGCAAGTCCTAAATCACCCACCTCATCACGATTTTTAATGTGAATTTGTTCAGCCGTTAAATCGCCCTCAGCAATCTTCTTTGCAGCCTTTGCCATACCTTTGATAGGACGAGAAATAATGCTTCCCATCACAATAGCAATTATCAGACTAACGACGACAGCAAACACTCCAAGAATAATCATTTGGAATTTAATAGCTTGAATCTCTTTTGCTGTAGCAGCGATTTTTCCTTCTATATACTCATCCTGGTAGTTGGCGAGGTTTTCTACGCGTTCATCAAATTGTTTAATAATAAGGCGGCCTTGTGTGCTATCAAGCTTTTCATATTGCTCAGTTTCTCCAGCAGCTTTTAATGAAAACATGCGATCTGCAAACTGTTGGACATCTTTCTCACTTTTATTAATAGCCTCAAATAATTCGATAGATTTTTTAGAATCGAATGATGCTATTAATTCATCATATTTCTGTTTAAATTCTTCACGTGAAGCCGAATTACTTTGAAGATTATGTTTGTCACCAAGTAATAGATAGCCTCTCATACTTACAATTTCTTGTTTTGCAATCACGCGTAGTTCTTGAATACTAATAGATTTAGTTGTTTGTTCTTCAAGTAACACACGATATGTCTTGTTTACAGAATTAAGCTGTTTAAAATTTAATCCGATTGTGCCAACTAACACTAAAATAACAATAAAAAAACCGAGTATTAACTTCTTGTAGATAGTAAATCGCATAGTTGTAGTTTCCTTTCTCAGTAATTTAGTAGAAATGTTACAAAAAAATGAAATATGTATATACCATTTATATCAGATTATATGAATTTTACAAAGTATTATGAGTATTTTCACTATAACAAATGGAATTAAGAAGGAAGTAAGTTGTAGATAAAATGATAAAAAAAGCAGAATAAATTGCCATTTTACGGTTAACGAAGGTGGATAGTTAACGATATAACACACACAATTATGACAATTTTCACAAATTTGAAACTTAATGAATTGTAGTAACGTAGAATTAATGAAGAAACGAGCAAGGATGTGGGAAGATGTATAGACCGATTTTGAAATTGCCAAAAACGAAATATGAAAAGATATGGGACTATATTGGTGCCGGGATTTTTGTGCTATCCATCCTTTATATTTTTGTAATGTGGGGCAAACTACCAGAGGAGATTCCAGGCCATTTTAATGGTGCAGGAGAAGTTGATCGTTGGGGTTCAAAAATGGAATTATTCATTCTTCCGTTTATCGGAATCTTTCTATGGATTTTGCTAGGATTACTTGAAAAAGCTCCCCATATGCATAATTACCCAGCACGCTTAAACGAAAGTAATGTAGAAGCATTTTATTTAAATAGCCGAAAAATATTAAATGAAGTAAAAAACTGCTGCCTAATTTTATTTGCAGCTATATCATTCCAAGTGGTACGTATTGCTCTTGGAGAGGCAGAGACTCTTGGTTGGTGGTTCCTGCCAATAGTGCTAATTGGAACAGCCATTCCGATTATTAAAGGTATAGTGGCGACTTCAAAAATAAAGTAGCTTAATAAGTTCTTAAACGCTTGAGAAAATGTTCGAGCGTTTTTTTGTACGAAAATTTCACTAAATCAGCTATACTATCAAAACCAAGAGAAAATTGTATTAATAATTAAAAGAGGTGTCAAAGCTATGCAAAAGAAATTTAAACTTAAGGATGGACTATCCATTGCAATTCAGAATCAACCGCAGGATTTGATACTAGAGGGGATTTCCCATTCAGGAGATGCACCATATGATCGTATTATTGTCTTTGTGTTTCATATTGATGAAATGGTAACGTTTTTACAAAATGCACTAAAGTCAAACAATCTCGTGGAACAGGGCTATTTATTTTTTGTTTATCCGAAAAAGGATAATAAGAAGTATGAACAGTTTATCCATCGCGATGAAATTTTCCCAGCTATTCAAGTGGACGAGGAAAAATACATTGTTGGCAGTGATTATAAATTTGCAAGTCTTATGTCGCTAGATGAGACATTTTCTATAGTAAGCATCAAGAGAGATGGTAAGGGACGCGGCAAGAAGAAGACAGCGAGTAGTCAGTGCGTTAGTGACTATGAAGGAATGGTTCCTCAATTGCGTGATTCACTTGCAGAAAATCCAGATGATTTAACACTTTATGATGGATTAACACCGGGGTATCAAAAGGATTGGGCTCGTTATATCTATAGTGCGAAGAAGGAAGAGACGCAAATAGCACGTTTAGAGGAGATGCGTGAAATTATTAGATTAGGCTACAAAACAAAGGAATTATACCGAAAGGCAAAGGCCGAGGGTCAAGCATAAATGACAAAGAGGCATATTGATTCCTTTTGCAGATGTCATATGGATGATGCTATATTCATTGAGCTAGTAGAACGGAAATCAGTTTCTTCTAATTTGGTTCATTGCCGAAAATTGGGTATGATATTTATTAAAACGCATGACATTTCAGTTGATTGGAGTGGAGGCTGGGGATCAGTGTCACAGATGAACCATGGGGCGAGCAACATCAGAACGGAAATCAGCCACACGTTATGGAATGAGTCTTCTAATTAATATAAATAGATCAACACATCAAGTAATAATTCTTTGTTGAAAAGAGGGTGGAGTATGAAAAACACATATATTGAACAAGTGGATGAAAAATGGCGGGAGGGTTTTGCCAAACTTGTGGATGTGGTAGAAAGTAACTTACCAGAGGGTTTTGAACAAAGCATGTATTATGACATGATAAGCTATGTTGTACCGTTCTCAACTTATCCGAAGGGCTATCATGTCACACCAAATACTCCCTTGCCCTTTATAAGTCTTGCTGCACAAAAACGTCATATTGCAGTGTACCATATGGGTATTTACGCAGATCAAGCGTTACTCTCATGGTTCCAAGAGGAATATGCGAAGCGAGTACCGACAAAGCTTAATATGGGGAAAAGCTGTATTCGTTTTACAAGCACTAAAAATATTCCGTATGAGTTAATTGGAGAGCTTGTTTCGAAGATGACGCCAGCACAATGGATTACAAAATATGAAGGGGAGTTAAATAAATGAAAAGTGCCACTACATTTTTAATGTTTCAGGGACAAGCTAATGAAGCTATTCAGCAATATCAACAATGGTTTTCAGAATTACAGGTGGAAAGCTTAACTTATATGGAAAACTCACAACAAGTTGCGATGGCTGTTCTTCATTTAAAGGGTTTGAAAATGATGGTGAATGATAGTGTAATACAGCATAACTTTACGTTTACACCATCAACTTCTATTTTTGTGGAATGTGAGTCTGAAGAAGAAATCGACAGTCTAGTTGCTCAAATTTTAGAGGGCGGACAGGCGTTAATGCCACTTGATAATTATGGATTTTCTAAGAAATTTGCCTGGATCCAGGATCGTTTCGGTGTGTCATGGCAACTAACGTATAATTAAATTTAGGGATAAATGAATATGCCTCATCGCCAAAAGTAAGGGATGACATTTGTTAAAACATATGCCATGTATATAAGTTGATTGGAGTGAAGGCTGGACGCCCCAGGAAAGCGCCCAGTCGGAATGGAAATCAACCTCACGTTATGGAGATGAGCCATTGACATGAATAAACGGATGGAATAAGCTCTTATGCCACTAGAGGATGATACAAAAATCCGATGCAATAAGGCTTGATCATGTTAAAAGGAGAATAGCATATGGCAGTTACTTTAGTGAGACACGAAATAAAATATGCTGAAGCCATGCATGCGCTGTCTTCCGTCCCACAGGTTCGAGATGCACTAGGGTTACCTGCTGGCAAAGTGGAAGATACGATTAACTTTATTAAACGTGAATGTGTGGATGAAGAAGCTGGAAAGACAGTTCCTCGTGTTGTCTTAGATGAGGAAGGACAATTTATTGGTGTGACAGCATTAATGTTTATAGATCACAATAAAAAGAGCTGTCATGTTGGCTCGTGGCTAGGATATGAATTTTGGGGAAAAGGCTATAATCTTGAATCAAAAATTGCAATTTTAGATATAGCATTTTTTGAGTTAGGGTTAGAGCGTGTTTTTGCAGGAGCTAGAAAGGTTAATATCCGTTCACAAAAGGCTCAGGAGAAGTTGTCTTTTATTCAATTAGGAGTAGAAAATGATTTTCCGCAGGAGCATTCATGGTTAGAGGTTAAAGAAAAGCAGCCATGTGTTTTAAATGTTTTTGAGCGCGAAGATTTTGTTCGATACCGTACAGCCTTAAAAAAAGTAGAAGGTGTGAGGGAAGACTATTTACCACAACTATTATTAGCTGATGAAAGTGAAGAAGCTGTTCGAAAATATTTAAATGACGGTGAATTATACGAGATAAAATGTGGTGAGCAGTTAGCAGGTGTAGCGTTACTTCTTGCACAGTCTGATACGACAGTAGAGTTAAAAAATATTGCGATTGTACCGAAGTATCAAGGCAAAGGGCTGGGGAAGGAAGCAATAAATCAAATAACAACAATTTGTCTATCTCAAGGTTATAAAACGATAATAGTTGGAACTGCAAATTCTAGTATTGATAATATTGCTTTCTATCAAAAAGCAGGTTTTCGTATGGAAGCAATTGAAAAAGATTTTTTCAGTAATTACCCAGAGCCAATCTATGAAAATGGAATTCGTGCACTAGATATGATTTTCTTTTCAAAGGCATTGTAAAATAATATAGACATAAAGAAATACCCGTCCAACTTTGAGTTGTGCGGGTATTTTTATTCGCCAAGCAACAATGCCATCAACTTTTCTTTCGAATGTAAAAAATCATCTAGAGTATAGCGATCTAGGACGGCTAAATAGGCTTGTAGTGCTTCGTATAATACGCCTTTCAGCTGGCATTCTGGTGCAATTTTACATAGATTATTTTCTTTATCAAAGCATTCGACAAGATGAAAATCCTCTTCTGTATGACGTACTATTTCACCAATTGTAATAGTTTTTGGATCAATTGCTAAACGTATACCGCCACCTCGACCACGAATGGTTTCGATGTAACCAAGTAGTCCGAGCTGATGAGTCACCTTCATTAAATGATTTTTCGATATATTATACGCATCTGAAATTTCTTGGATAGTTGATAATTGGCCGTCTTCCTTCGCACCCAAATATATGAGTGTTCGAAGAGAATAATCTGTGTATAAAGTTAAGCGCATAAGAACACCCTACTTTCTATAGTTCAAAATAAGTATAGCATTTTTACTTTGAAGTATTAAAAATTCAATACTTTTTTAAAGATGTATTTGAAATACATTAATTATGTCCATTTTGTTAAAGATGTATTTTATATATTGCTTTAAAAAATTGAAAGCGTTATATTGTAATCACGAAAGGGTGGTAAGCGATATGTTAAAACAAGAAACAGTACAAATTATTAAAGCGACAGTTCCAGTATTAGAAGTTCATGGTGTAGAGATTACTAAAACGTTTTACAAAAATATGTTTCAAGCTCATCCAGAATTATTGAATATTTTTAACCATACAAACCAAGAAAAAGGTCGTCAGCAAACAGCGTTAGCAAACACAGTTTATGCTGCTGCAGTTCATATTGAAAATTTAGAAGCTATTTTACCGGCGGTGATGTTAATTGCTCATAAACACCGTAGTTTAGGTATTTTACCTGAGCACTATCCAATTGTTGGAGAATACTTATTAAAAGCAATTAAAGAAGTGCTTGGTGATGCAGCAACAGATGACATCATTAATGCTTGGGCTGAAACATATGGCGTAATTGCAGATATCTTTATTCAAGTAGAAGAAGAGCTATATCAAAAAGCAGAGGGTAGTGGCGGATGGCGCTTATTTAAACCATTGAAAGTGGCGAAAAAAGTAGTAGAAAGTGATCTTGTTACATCTATTTACTTTGAAAATGAAGATGGTTCCCCTCTACCAGCATATGAGCCAGGTCAATATATCAGTATCCGTGTGAAAGTACCAGGCGAAGAGTATTTAATGAACCGTCAATATACACTTTCACAAGCAAGTGCAGAAGACGGCTATCGCATTTCAGTAAAACGTGAAAGCGATCATACACCGAATGGTAAAGTTTCGAACTTTGTTCACGACGTATTACAAGTTGGAGATTTAGTGGATGTAAGTGTACCAGCAGGGCTATTTGTTTTAGAAGAAGCTTCTGCTCCAATTACGTTTGTAAGCGGTGGTATTGGTGTAACGCCATTAAACAGTATGCTACAATCACTAGAAGCTAATGCGGCAAATGAAGTGAGCTTTATCCAGTGTGCGCGCAATGAAAAAGTTGTAACATTTAGCGATGATATTCAAGAGAAAGTGAATGCACTTCCAAATGCATCTTACACAGCGTTATATTCAGATGAAGACAAGCTAATTACAAAAGAATTATTAGCTGAAAAAGTTGCCAATGATGCAGATGTTTACGTATGTGGACCTGTTGGCTTTATGGAAGCGGTCATTGAAAATTTACATGAAATTGGCGTAAAAGACGAAAAAATTCATTATGAATTCTTTGGACCAGCAATGCAATTAACAAAATAAATAAATATATGACCCCTTGTTATAAGAAGCAGCTTTCTGCACTTGTAGCAGGGGGTTTTTGTGTGCATTGGTATGAAAAAGTCATTAGATTTTAAATAGTTAAAAAAAAGTAATTGAATTCATAGTAAAATTAGTGGTAATATATCCTATAAGAATACTATGGTATCGGAAGGGGAATGATGGATGGGTCAAATGGTTATTACGGGACTTATTTGTGGAGCTTTACTTGGATTTGTTATGCAACGTGGTCGTTTTTGCTTAACTGGCGGATTCCGCGATATGTATTTGACAAAAGATAACCGTATGTTTTACGCATTACTGATTGCGATAGCAATTCAAAGTGTTGGTGTATATACGTTAATTAGTTTAAAGGTATTTGAATTCAATGCTGGTTCTTTACCAATCGTAGCTGTTATCGTTGGTTCATTTATTTTTGGAATTGGCATTATTTTAGCTGGTGGTTGTGCAACAGGTACTTGGTATCGGGCAGGAGAAGGTTTAATTGGCAGTTGGATTGCATTAGCTGGTTATATGCTTGTAGCAGCAATGATGAAATCAGGCGTATTGTTGCCATTGGATATGGCTATTAAAGAAACGAGCATTGAAACTAATTCTATTGCCGAGACAATTGGCGTAAACAACTGGTTGATTATAACGATTTTTGTAGTAGCTGTTGCATTTATCGTTTACCGTGAGCTAAAGAAGCCACGATTGAAAATCCCGGGGTTAAAGCCGAAAAAAACGGGATTAGCACATATTTTATTTGAAAAACGTTGGAATCCATTTATAACTGCAACAATTATTGGTGTGATTGCAACTTTAGCATGGCCATTAAGTGTTGCTACTGGTCGTATAGGTGGGTTAGGAATTACAACACCTTCTGCTAATATTTTGCAATTTTTGGTGACAGGAGAAATTAGCTTTATCAACTGGGGTGTTTTCCTAGTACTAGGAATTTTCTTAGGGTCATTATTCGCAGCAAAAATGAGTGGCGAATTTAGATTCCGTATCCCTGATACAAAAACGGCGATTAACAGCTTTTATGGTGGACTTATGATGGGGTTCGGCGCAGGTTTAGCAGGGGGTTGCTCAATTGGTAATGGATTGGTGATGACAGCAATGATGACTTGGCAAGGTTGGATTTCATTAGGGTTTATGATTTTAGGTACATGGACAGCATCTTACTTTGTATTCGTTCGGCCAAGTAAAAAAGCTAAGCAAGCTGCACAAGTAATAACAGCGTAAAAAAGGAGTGTTTTCATATGAAAAAAATATTAGAAGTAATGGGGATGGTTTGTCCATTTCCTTTAGTAGAAGCAAAAGAAGCTATAAAAGACTTACATTCAGGCGATGAATTAGAAGTGCAATTTGATTGCACACAAGGTACAGAATCCATTCCTCGTTGGGCTGCTGAAGAAGGGCACGAGGTAACAGAGTATGAACAAGTTGGTGAAGCCGCTTGGACAATTACTATTAAAAAGAAATAAGCCTTCATAGCAATGTGCTATAAAGTATATTTAAGCGAGAAATTCGATGATAGAATCGTCGAATTTCTCGCTTTTTTTGTAACTGAAAGATAAGAAGATGAGGATAACAACTTGAAAGTGACGGATAAAACGTAGTTACAAGAGGGAAATAACATTGTAACGACGTTTAAGAAAAATTCGAGCTTTCATGTTGACAACATACCTAATGGGGTATATTATGAATCACGTAAGCAAGTTCAATCGATCGTTTTGAAAGGAGGCATGAACAGTATGGCTTACGGTACAAAAACAGCTAATCGAGTGAAGCGGATAGAAGGTCAATTACGTGGTGTTTTGCGCATGATGGAAGAAGAAAAAAACTGTAAAGATGTGATTACACAGCTATCTGCCGTGCGTTCTGCGGTTGATCGAACTATTGGAGTGATCGTTAGTGAAAATTTATTGGATTGTGTAACGACAGCTGAAGGGGATGCTGAAAAAATGAATACGGCCATCCAAGATGCGATGGATTTAGTCGTGAAAAGCAGATAAATTTTATATACCCTGAATAGTATGTGGGAGGAGGCGGTGTTACTTGGGAACGTGGATTATACTTGCTGTTGTGATAGCATTTTTCGTTTGGCGAATGAAGCCAACGAAAGGGGTGCAGTCAATATCGGCGGCACAATTGAAAAATATTTTGAATGATAAGGATAAAGTTTTTATCGATGTGCGGACACCAGCAGAGTACAAGGGTCGTAATATCCCGCAATTTAAAAACATTCCGCTTGGTTCAAGTTTTGATAAATTACCGAAAGATAAAGAGATAGTGGTCATTTGTCAAAGTGGAATGCGCAGTAGTCAGGCTTGTAAGCAATTAAAAAAACAAGGATTTGAGCGTGTAACAAATGTCCGTGGTGGTATGAGCGCATATTAGGAGGAAAATAGAATGAAGGCAATTTCAGCAAAGGAAGTACAACAGGCTTTAGAGCAAGGCCAGGCATTAAATTTAATCGACGTACGCGAAGTAGACGAAGTGGAGTCTGGACATATTCCGGGTATTATTCATATTCCACTAGGCTTACTTGAATTTCGTATGCATGAGCTAAATAAAAATGAACCATATGTAATGGTCTGTCGATCAGGTGGTCGCAGTGGTAGTGCTACTCAATTTTTAGAAAGCCAAGGCTTCGATGTATCCAATATGGTCGGTGGCATGCTCGCTTGGGAAGGTGAAGTAAAGTAAGAAAATGTAGGGGGCCTGTACAGCTTACTATATTTTTTAGTAAAAATAATACCCATATAGGTATAAGGAGGGAGTTATGAGTATGAAGGTAGATTTTCAGCTAGATGCCAAGGGGCTTTCTTGTCCTATGCCGATTGTGAAAACGAAAAAGGCGATGGCGGAGTTGGTAGATGGTCAAATTTTAGAAGTATCAGCGACAGATAAGGGTTCAAAGGCGGATATTGCTGCATGGGCTGAAACTGTCGGGCACCAATACATTGGGACAGTGGAAGAAGAAAGTGTGCTTAAGCATTATATTCGTAAATGTTCAAACGAAATGTTGGATGAAAAAACGTTTGAACAAACAATCGAGTTAGAGGAAGTCGCAGAAAGAGAAGGTCTTATTCTCGATGTGCGTGAGGAGGCAGAGTTTGCTTTCGGTCATATCGAGGGAGCAAAGTCCATACCGATGGGTGAGCTAGAATCACGTCTTTCTGAGCTTGATAAAGAGCAAGAGATTTATGTTATTTGCCGAACAGGGAAGCGTAGTGATTTAGCTGCACAGAAGCTTGCAGCACATGGTTTTACAAAGGTACTTAACGTTCTGCCAGGTATGACATCCTGGACAGGAGATTTAACAAAAAACATTTAGGAGGAATTAATTTATGTCAAATAAAGTAGCGATAATCGCAAGTAACGGTGGTCTTTTCGATGCGTATAAGGTGTTCAACATTGCAACAGCAGCGGCAGCTTCTGAGAAGGAGGTAGCCATCTTCTTCACATTCGAGGGGTTGAATTTAATTCATAAACAAGGGATGCATGCATTACCTATGCCTGCTGGAGCAGAGCATTTTGCAGAAGGCTTTGCCAAAGCCAATGTACCTGCAATTCCGCAATTAGTGGAAATGGCACAGGAATTAGGTGTGAAATTTATCGCGTGTCAAATGACGATGGATGTAATGGGTTTAACGACAGATGATTTTATTGAAGGTATCGAGGTTGGGGGAGCTGTGACGTTTTTAGAGTTTGCTAAAGATGCAGCACCGTCATTAACATTCTAACTAATTTGTAACTATACAAGCGGAGAGGGCAGTCCTTTCCGCTAAAAAAATAAACGAAATAATACCTGAGGGGGTAATCGGATTGTCAATCCTAAAATGGAGCGCAGCACAAGTAGCGAAAAAAGTAATTAATAATGAAGAATTATTTATTTTAGATGTTCGAAATGCAGATGCTTTCGAAGATTGGAAAATTGATGGGCACAAATTTGAGTACCTTAATATTCCGTATTTTGAGCTTTTAGATGGTGTCGAAGACATTTTACCGAAGATTCCAGCTGATAAAGATGTCTTAGTTGTTTGTGCAAAAGAAGGATCATCGATGATGGTAGCTGAGATGTTATCGGAAACAGGACGTACGGTGGCTTATTTAGAAGGTGGAATGAAAACGTGGAGTGAATATTTAGAACCGATTAAAGTAGGAGATTTAGCAGGTGGTGGTGAGCTTTATCAATTTGTACGTTTAGGAAAGGGCTGCCTTTCTTATATGGTCATCTCTGAGGGTGAAGCCGCTATTATCGATGCTGTGCGTTTTACAGACGCATTCACAAGCTTTGCCGAAGATAAAAACGTGAAAATTAAATATGTTTTCGATACACATTTGCACGCTGATCATATATCTGGTGGACGCCATATCGCAGCTGCAGCTGGTGCAACGTATTATTTACCACCAAAAGATGCGGAAGAGGTTGTGTTTGACTATACACCTTTAATTGATGGAACAACTGTACAAATTGGTGCCTCGAAAATTGACGTAGGAGCGATTTATTCACCTGGTCATACAATTGGTTCAACGTCATTCGTTGTGGACAACAAGTATTTGTTAACTGGAGATATTTTATTTATTGATTCAATTGGGCGCCCGGATTTAGCTGGTCTTGCAGAAGATTGGGTTGGTGATTTACGCGAAACACTTTACAAACGATACAGAGAGTTATCGGATGAACTAATTGTTTTGCCAGCTCATTTTATGATTATTGATGAACTAAATGAAGATGGAACTGTTGCCAAACGTCTTGGACAATTGTTTGCGGAAAATCACGGCTTAAATATTGAGGATGAAGTTAATTTCCGTAGCATTGTAACAGATAATTTACCTCCGCAGCCAAATGCATATCAAGAAATTCGTCAAGTAAATATGGGTAAGATTACACCTGCGCAAGATGAGCAAACAGAGATGGAAATTGGTCCGAACCGTTGTGCAGTTCGATAGTTTGTTTTATCCCGCATCCGTAAAAGTCCGATTGGTGAAAATTTATAATTAGTAAGGGATGAAGGAAAACCCATTAATAAGATGCTGAAATGCAATGAGTACGCATGCATGCTTGTAGCGTGTAAATACCGCGAAGCGAAGGCGCTCATTCTTCGCAGAGTCATGAAAAAACAAATAGAACCGGCAAAATCGCTTACAACGTTTGCTGTTTCAAAGGAGAAAAATATGAAATCAAACTTACAACTAGATGCAAAGGGCTTGTCTTGCCCAATGCCTATAGTGAAGACAAAAAAAGCTATAGATACATTAATTTCAGGTGAAATTTTAGAGGTTCAAGTAACAGATAAGGGAGCTCTTGCAGATATCCCTGCTTGGGCAAAAGCTGGTGGTCATACAATTTTAGACAAATCTGAAGACGCTGGTGTCATTACATTCTTTATTCAAAAAGCTTAAGGCAGGTGAGGGTTGTCTCTTCTATTTGAAGTTATGAACAACCCTCCTTTCATTTGTGATTAGTGGAAATGACAATGCCCTTAAGGCGTAAGTGACCGGAAAGAAGGAAAAAAGATGGATTTAGCATGGATCATTACAATATTTTTGATTGGCTTTGTAGGTTCGTATGTATCGGGAATGCTAGGAATCGGCGGATCGATTATAAAATATCCAATGTTATTATATATCCCGCCTTTACTTGGTTTTGCAGCATTTTCAGCACATGAAGTGTCGGGTATTAGTGCAGTACAAGTGTTTTTTGCCTCAATTGCAGGGGTATGGGCATATCGTAAAGGTGGTTATTTAAATAAATCACTGATTATTTATATGGGTGGTGCCATATTAGTAGGAAGCTTCGTCGGTAGTTATGGCTCCAAATTTTTATCTGAAGAGGGAGTTAACATCGTTTATGGTGTATTGGCGTTGATTGCCGCAGTGATGATGTTTATTCCTAAGAAGCAAATTGACGACAAGCCGTTGGATGAGGTAACGTTCAATAAACCGCTAGCGGCTATATTAGCGTTCATTGTTGGTATTGGGTCGGGGATTGTTGGGGCAGCTGGTGGTTTCTTGTTAGTGCCTATAATGCTAGTAGTATTAGGTATACCTACACGTATGACAATTGCTACAAGCCTTGCTATTACCTTTATATCCTCGATAGGTGGGACAATTGGAAAATTGATGACGGGACAAGTTGATTATTATCCTGCATTAATTATGATTGTAGCTAGCTTAATAGCAGCTCCACTAGGTGCAAAAGCAGGAAAAAAATTAAATACAAAAGTTTTACAAGCTATTTTAGCAGTGCTCATTTTAGCAACTGCCATTAAAATTTGGATGGATATATTGTAGGAGGCAGTAGAAAATGAAAATAGAGATCTTCTCAGATTTTACATGTCCGTTTTGCTACATTGGCAAAAGAGAATTGGAACGTGCCATTGACTTGGCAGGCTATTCAGGGCAGGTAGAGATTGAATTCAAAGCATATCAAATTGGTCCAGATACGCCAAAGAAAGATGCACCAACTTTATATGAGGGTATGGCCGCGAAATTTGACTCCACGATAGAAGAAGTAAAGGAAATGACTAAAGGTATAGCAATGCGGGCCGAAGAGGTTGGCTTGCATTACAATTTTGAAGACATGAAAACAGCTCATACTGAAAAAGCTCATCGATTGGCAAAATGGACAAAGTTGTTTGGTAAAGAGTCAGCCTATACGGAAGCACTTATGAGTGGCTATTTTACAGAAGGAAAAGACTTAAATGATGAGGAATTTTTATTGAAAGTCATTGGAAATCTGGACTTAGATGTTGAAATAGCAAAGGGTGTTATTGCATCAAAGGACTTCAGTGAAGTTTTGAACAAAGATCGATATGATGCCCAACAGCTAGGTGTACAAAGTGTTCCGTTCTTTGTTTTTGAAAATCGTTACGGTATTAAAGGGGCAGAGCCAAATGAGGTTTTCGTACGAACTTTACATCAAGCTGCAGAGATAGCAGGCATTCAACCATTGAAGTTGGAGGGGAATGGTGAAGCTACTTGTGCTGATGGTGAATGTAAATTATAAGAGAACGCTAAAATGCCGAGTACAGTACTGTACTCGGCATTTTTTAGGAAGTTATACATACTACAACAGGTATTAAGTAGTGTTTATTGTGTTGTAGAACAATAGTTATTACATAATTTATCCATTTTTATCATCTGAAGGGTTCTGTTTGCGCGAGTTGTGAGAAAAATCACATCGAAAAATATGATATTTTGCTAAAATATAGGTGATTATACAAAGGGGGGTATTATAGATGAAACCTATAGTAGCAGGAGTAGCGGGGACAGTACTGTTAGTAGGCACACTTTTTGTGGGGGCAGTTATTAGCGACAAAATTTTAGGTGATGCTAACGGAGAAAGCAAAGAGACCGCAGTACAGACGAAAATACCAACAACAGCAGCTGCTCAGTCAGTTGTCTATGCACCGCCAAGTATTGAAGAAGTACCGGATGGACCTATGAAGGAAGCGATATTATACGGCTATGAGCTTGTAAATAATACACATGTTGCTGCAGAAGAATATGTTGGGAATCAATTGTCTTGCACAAGCTGTCATGCTGGGGCAGGCTATGATGAGCAAGTTTCGTCATTAGTTGGTGTTATGGCGAATTATCCGCAATATATTGCGCGCTCAGGTGATATTGTAACTATTGAAGAGCGTATTAATGGTTGTATGGTTCGCAGTATGAACGGTAAAAAATTTGACATGAGTAGCGAAGAGTTAGAGGCGATGGTCTCATACTTCGCCTATATTTCAGAAGGTGTACCTATTGGGGCAGAACGTGAATGGGTAGGTACAAGTACTATGAAAAATGTCCCTATACCAGATGTTACGAACGGTGAAGAATTATATGCACAGTCTTGTATCACTTGTCACGCAGTTGATGGCTCTGGTATGGGTGCTAATACAGGTCCAGCATTATGGGGTGAAAAATCATTTAATGATGGAGCGGGTATGGCACGTATGTCAAAAATGGCTGGCTACATTAAAAACAACATGCCAATCGGTGCAGCTGGTACTTTGACTGATCAAGATGCCGCTGATTTAGCAGCCTTTATTTTATCGCAGGATCGACCTGAGTGGGCAAATCATGATAAAGATTGGCCAAAAGGTGGACGTCCAAATGATATTATGAATAAAGAAAAACGTGAACAAGTTAAAAATGGCACAATAGATTGGGAGAAAGTGCTTTCCACGAATTAAAATGAAGAGGGATGCTGCAAAATAACGGCATCCCTTTCGTGTTATTTAAAATTGTAGGCCGTGACAATTTTATCTCTATTAGTTGTTGCATCTGTGAAATATTCATATAAGCAAATACCGAGGAAGGAGCCGGCAACATTAAAGACATTAGAGAAACCGTTATTCTGAAGGGCAATTACAGCATTGTAGCTTCGCTGACCCGAACGGCAATGTACATAAACTGGTCTATCTTGTGGAATCTCGTCCAAACGTTCACGGAGCTCACTTAACGGAATATTATGCGCATGGATGAGATGACCAGCCTCGAATTCATTTCTTTCTCGCACATCTAAGAAATAGGCGTTATTTTCAACGAGACCTCTCACCTCGTCAACCTTTACCTGTTTGTAATGACCATATAATTGGTTTTGAGCAACGAGTGCAGCTAAATTAACTATGTCACGAGCGGTGCTAAACATTGGAGAATACGATAGCTCTAGCTCTTTTAAGTCTTCTAATGTGCCACCCATTGTTATCATAGTTGCAATAACATCGATGCGCTTGTCGGCATTACCTTTTCCAATTGCCTGCGCTCCAAGAATCTTTCCGGTTGGCACTTCGAAAACAAGCTTAAAATGAAGTGGATTACTATTTGGCATTAAACCAACCTTGTCTGGTGCGATCAAATACACGCTTTTTGCTTGCAATCCATGTGCAAGTGCTGTTTTTTCATTTAAACCCGTTGTGGCACACGTGAAATCAAAAATTTGCACGCTTGAAGAGCCGATAACTCCTTTATTTTGTTGAGGTATATTGTACATATGATTAGCTGCTGCTCGTGCTTGCCGCTGCGCTGGACCTGCTAGTGCCAGGCGCGTTTGTTTATGGGTTAGCTGATGAAATACTTCGATGGCATCGCCCACAGCGTAAATAGAAGGATCTGATGTTACATAATTAGCATCAACTTGAATGCCACCAAGTTCACCTATTGCCAATCCAGCTTCTTTCGCTAAAGAGGTTTCAGGACGAACGCCGATTGCTAATACGACTGCCTGTGCCTTTAATTTTTTACCAGAATTCAATTCTACATAATCAGCTGCAACCTTAGCTAGACCGTCATTGACAATGACATTAACTCCTTTATCCATCATTTCTTTGTGTAATATTTGGGCCATATCATAATCAAATGGCATCATGATTTGTTGACTGAATTCAACGAGTGAGACATTAAAGCCGGCAAGCTGTAAATTTTCTGCAACCTCTACACCTATAAATCCGCCACCGATAACAGCGATATCCTGTATGTCATCACTCTGTATATAACGATTTAAGCGGTCAATATCCACGACATTACGAACGGTAAAAACGTGTGAAGAATGAACGCCATCCAAGTTTGGAACAATTGGACTTGCACCAGGAGATAACACTAACGCATCGTAGCTTTCTTCATACGCAGTGTCAGTGGTTAAATCCTTTACAGTAATGGTTTTTCCTTTTCGGTTAATATGTAAAACTTCTTGATTAACACGAGCTTCAATATTGTATTTTGTTTGAAAGGTTTGTGGTGTCATTAAGATTAACTTATCGCTGTTATCAACAATTCCACTTAGATGAAATGGTAAAGAACAATTTGAAAATGAAACGTTCGGTCCTTTTTCAAACATTATAATCTCAGCTTGTTCATCGAGACGACGAATACGTGCAGCGGTCGAGGCGCCGCCCGCGACACCACCAACTACTAAAAATTTTTTACTCATGTGTAAGCACATCCTTTTCTAGTTATATACATACAGGGGTATGTTGTGGATAAAACAACAGCTTTCTAGTGTTAATAATGAATGGGATTGTGGATAATTATTGCTTTAAATAGATAATATACCCCTAAAGGTATTTTATCAACAGAAATTACTGAGTAAAAATCATTTTAAGTGGATAAATACGAAAAAAGTAAACAAATAGACAATATTTTGGGGATAACAGTCGGAACGAAAATCACCCCCACGTTATGGTGATGAGCCTTAGATTTGTTATACTAGCAGTATTAGGAAGTAGCATCGGGGGTGACGCTGTTGATTTTTTTGAAATTTTTAATCCAAATCATTGTCGTATCAGGGATTATTTATTTTGTAAGTGGTCGATTAATTGGCTCAAGCATTAATTTTGTTCGTAGGGTACTTTCTGTCGTCATTAGTGTGACGCTGACGTCCTTTGTTTACTGGTATTCATATTTGCGCCATACAGATTATTTATCTGAAACGGTGATGCAAACAGTGACAGAGGTCAGTACACTTATTTGGATTGGAAGCATGCTGCTAATTTCTATGCTGCTTTATCTTGTTTTTGAGCTTTTCGATCCGAGTGGTATTGCAGCTGGAGATCGTCGTAATGGCCAAAAAAATTTATTGTTGCGCCTTCGTAGCTACTGGCGGCAGCAAAAGCGCTTGCGTCAGGTGTTAAAAATAGCTGTGACAAATGGTGTTGTTCAAACAATTAAATACGCAAGACAACGAGAAAATGAAAAGGAGCTTGCTATTGCTTTAAGGGCTACTTTGGAGCAATGTGGTGGGATTTTCATTAAATTTGGGCAGGTACTTTCTACACGTAAAGAACTGTTTTCACCCATCTTTATTGAGGAGTTAGAGAGGCTACAGCATAATGTGAAGCCTTTAGCGTCAGAGCAAGTAACTCAAATTTTAGAAAGTTCACTACCAAAGCCTATGAATGAACTATTTGCAAGTTTTCAAATGGAGCCTATTGCGGCAGCATCTATTGGACAAGTACATAAGGCGCGATTAAAGAATTATGATGAAGCCGTGGTGAAGCTACTGCGTCCAGAAGTAAAGGGGATAATGCGCGACGATCTCGATATTTTAGAGGAATTTGCCAATTGGCTTACGAGCAAGTCTACATGGGCTGAGTCACTGGGCTTTCGAGAGCTTGCTAGAGGATTTGCAGATGGATTACGCGAGGAAATTCATTTAGATATTGAGGTTCGGAATACATTGCAGGTGACAAATGCCCTTGCCAAAAGCGACTATAAAGTACGGATTCCTAAAATCTATACAGAATATTGTGATGAAAATATTATTGTCATGGAATATGTACGGGGGAAAAGCGTTGCAAATGCTGCGGCTGAATTTAATCGTTTAGAAATTGATCGTAGGCAGTTTGCACGGACTGTTTTATATTCCTTCTTCGAGCAAATGCTTTTTTCAGGTATATTTCATGCAGATCCACATCCGGGAAATATTCATATTGATGAGACGGATGGCACACCGATACTGCTTGATTTTGGGGCTGTTGGCCGTTTGGGAGCTACGCAACAAGAGGGCTTGAAGTTATTTTTAATGGGGATTCAGCTAAATGATTCAAGTATTTTATATGATGGCTTAACGCTATTGGTTGAAAATGCTGATCATGCAGAACGTGCAAGGATGGAGCAAGCAATTGATCAAATTCTGTTGAAAATTTCTTACGTGGATCGAATTCCAACAGAAGAATTAATACATGCGTTATTTACGGTTGTTCGTGATTTTGGTCTTGCATTCTATCCTGCAGTAGGTTTAGCGCTACGTTCATTAGTAACATTGGATGGGACATTACGGGTAATCGATCCACGTTTTGATATTTTTATGGAAGCGAAAGATTTTTCATCCACGTATATGCGAGCATCCTTCCTGAAGCCATTTAAAGAACCGATGGCAACAAAGGAACGCTTGCAAGAAGAATTATCGATGCTTATTCCGACATTACGCAAAATGCCAAGACGAGTTGACCAGCTTATTCAACGGGTGGAGAGCGGAAAAATTATTTTACATCACGATGTTTTTTCGGATGAGCATAATGCTCGTTTTATTACAAATCTGTTTTCCCGTTTTGTTTTGCTTCTCGTTGGTATTACCTTTGGCATTATTTCTGTAGCACTTTTAGCAATCTCACAGTTTATTCATGACTCGTATGCTGTTTACTTAAATACAGCTGCATACTTAGGATTATTTTTATGCGCCATTCTTTTAGTGCGGCTTTCTATTCAAGCGTTACGTTCTATGAAGTAATAGGTAGGGGAAATGTTCCCTTACCTTTTTTTTATTTTCAAAACCTTCTCGAGAAATATTACAAAAACATTACAAATTAGAGAATGGGTCTAACGGGAAAATAGTGAAAGTAGTTATTTTGTAGAAAAGAATAGTATTTTAGAGAATAATTCAGAAATTACGTGAATGTTACAAGAATATTTCGAGTTTTACTAAACGATTAAAAAGTTGTGAAATAGTATAAAAGTTATGCTAATAATGCTAAACTTTAAAAGGCTGATACAGATATAAGAAAATACAAAAGAATCGTTCAAGTGATTACATTAAAAAACCAAGAGCGAAATTGACTAATGAAGGGAAAGAAGTTAACGTGGGTAAACGCAATAAATGGCGTAAGTCGATGGTGCTAGCATTAGCACTAGCTGGCGGCTTATTATTTAATACAGTTCAACCAACAGAAGTGCACGCAGAAGAAACATCTCAACAAATGATAGATAAGAAAGCTAAAATAGATACAGAGGTTAAAAAGCTACAAGAAGAATTAACTAATTTACAAAAAGAAATCGATGAAAAAGTAAAAGTATTTAACAAAGTACAAGCAGATATTAAAGAAGTTGATACAAATATTGTAGATACTAAAAAACGTATTGAGCAACGTTCAACAATTTTAAGTGAACGTATGGCTGCATACCAAGCGCAAGATAACACTGTAGGTATTTATTTAAGTGCTGTTCTTGAATCGAAAAGCTTTGCAGATTTAATGGATCGTGTCGTAGCGGTAAAAACATTAATGGATGCTGACCAAGAATTAGTAGATCAGCAAGAAGCAGATAAGGCTAACTTAGAGAAACAAAAAGCAATATTAGATGAAAAACAAAAAGAGCTTCAAAAGCAATTCCAAGAGCTTCAACAAAAGGAAAGCGAAATGGAAGTGAAAAAAGCTGAAAACGAAGCAAAATCGCTTGCATTAAAAGCACAAATTGCAACGAAACAAGAAGAAGAACGTTTAGAAGCAGAACGTAAAGCAGCAGAGGAAGAAGCAGCTCGTTTACGTGCACTTCAAGCAGCTACTCCAGTTGTACAAGCAACAAACAACAATGGTGACAATGGTAATACAAATAATACAAATAATACAAATAATACAAATAATACAAATAATGCTAGTAACAATGGTAATGATGCTAACAATGTGAAATCACAAAAAATCGTTGTTGGATCAGGCACAGGCACTGCATCTTCAGGTGATGCTATTTCAACGGCTAAGCAATTCCTAGGCCGTAGCTATGTTTGGGGCGGCAGTAACCCATCAACAGGATTTGACTGCTCGGGTCTTGTACAATGGTCTTACAGCCAAGCAGGTGTATCTTTACCACGTACAGCATCACAACAATATTTAGCAACACAACGTATTTCAGCAAGCGAAGCACGTGTAGGTGACTTAGTATTCTTCAGCTATGGTTCAGGCGTAGCGCATGTAGGTATTTACTTAGGTAACAACACGATGATCGATGCTCAAAATAATGGTGTTGTTATTGAATCACTTGATTGGTGGAACCAATATTTAGTAGGCTTCGGTCGTATTCAATAAGTCTTACTATTATATAGACGATTTAAATAACGAAAAGGTCATCTTTGTAAAGAAAAAATACAAAGATGACCTTTTTATTATTGGAAGCCAAACATAGTGCTATATTTTAAAATTCAGCTTGATAATACCTGTTTCTTTTAATGCAATAAAGAAAATAATGACAAAAGGTCCTGCAAGTAAACCGATCACACCAAATAGCTGAAGACCAATAAACATTGCAATTAATGTAGGTAAAGTTGATAAACCGATATGCTCCCCCATTAATTTAGGCTCGACTACTCGACGAATAATGAGTAAAATAGCAGCTAGGATGAATAATTTTACAGCAATAGATATATTTCCAACCAATAGGTAATAAAGACCCCATGGCGCCAAAATGATAATGGAACCGAGGAAAGGAATAACATCAATTAACCATATAATGATTGTCATCGTTATTGCGTATTTTGGCTGGATTAATAGAAGGCCAATAAGTGTGACGCCTCCAATTATAAAGCTAACGAGTAAATGTGCCTTCATATAGCCGAAAATAGCACCTTTTAAACGATTTAAGACAATCTTTAATTTGTTGGCAGTGCTAGGCTTTAAATATTTATAAGTAATTTGTTTTAATTTGGGCAAATCTAGCATAAATAAAAATAGAGCAATCATATAAACGAGAAGACTGATAAATAGCCTTGGAATTTCTGAAAAGAAGGCTGTAACTTTGGTATAATTGAAAATGTTTAAAAAGGATTCTTCAATTTTCTTTATGAAATCCATTGTTGTATTTTGAAGCGAGGTACTTACTTCAGGTGGAAAGTCTTCAGTGTATTTGGAAATGTTTTCTTGCATACTAAGCCACATTTCTGATAGTTTTGAAATATAATAGGGAGCTTGCTTTGAAATTAAAATTATTTGCGACATAAGTTGTGTAATAGTGAAGTAACAAATAATTGAAATTAAGATAACGCTCACTATGTAAATAAAAGCGACTGCAACTTTACGAGACATTTTCCATCGCCGTTTAAAGAAATTAACAATGGGCTCTAAAAAAAATGCACTAACACCTGCTAATATTATGGGAACGGAAACCGGGATAATAAAATATGCAACTACGATTAAAGAAATAATCATAATTAATCTAAAAATCAGTCTCCTAGTATTAAATTTATTCATAGACTCTCCTTCTTTACGCAAATTAAATTAAGTGTACCATAAAAAATTATAATAATATTACGTTCTGAAACAATAAAGGTAGGGATGAATCATGGAAAAAGAGATTATGCAACTTTTTAGTAATTTAACAGAGCGTGACCGCGATATTCAATACGAATCTTACGAAGAATTGATGAAGATTATGCAGGAACCAGTTGATTGGACATATGCAGTTTGGGAACAGCTTGTTCAAGCTCTTACATACAAAAATGGACATGTGCGTGCAAGTGCTGCGCAATTTTTATGCGCGCTCGCAGCAAAAAGTGATCCAGAAGAAAGAGTATTAGAGGACTTCTTAAAGATTTGGGTAGTGACGTATGATGAAAAAACAGTAACTTCAAGGCATACTTTGCAGGCAATTTGGAAAATAGGTATAGCGGGGCAGGTACAAAGAGATTTAGTCGTTTCATATTTGGCAAAAAGGTTCCAAACATGCTTAGACGAAAAGCATCCGACATTAATACGCTATGATATTATTGTATCCTTTAAAAAGCTATTCGATGAAACCAATGACCCGAAACTACTAGAAATTGCGGAGCGTTTAATTGAAGAAGAACAAGATGTTAAATACAAAAAGAAATATAAGAAAGCCATCCATTAAAGGTCATGGAATGGCTATTTTTTTGTGCAAATTTTTTCGGTAATAGAGTATGAAAAAATAAAACGATTTGATCTATGAAGAATGACAGATTCATGTGCGAGTAGAAGGAATACCCTCAGGGGCAGTGAAAATACCCGCATGCGTAAGGGAAAATACCTACATGATTTTTATCCATCGTATTTGTTTATTCCAAACTCCACAGCTATTTTTTCCTATCAATCTATGATAAACTGCTTTATAAGTGAATAATTCTTGCAGAATAAAGGTGCTGAACTATAGCATAATCGGGAATTCGGTGAAAAACCAAAGCTGTTTCCGCAACTGTAAGTACAGGAATCATATGATAAACCACTGTCGAATATCAGATGGGAAGGTTTTTATAATCCACAACAAGTTTGAATGTAGTGAACTGTACAAGCCAGGAGACCGACCTTTATTTGAACGTATAAATACTCTTCGGAAGCTAGGAGAATATGCGGCAAATACATAGGCTATGTTGTGCTATATAATAGACATTATTTATGTTATTTTCGTCGTTTCCTAGGGGTAGGAACGACGTTTTTTTATGCACACTTATTGAAATTTTAGGACAAGTCTAAGAAGGGTATTTATCTGTAGCGAAAGCGAAGCGACAGCTACAATTACGCCAAGGCGCAATTGATAAAGTAAGAGTTTTTCATGAAGGAAAGCGGGGACTTAGATTTGAAAAAAGATGCACGTTATTCTTGTTATCCATTTATGCGTGAAAAGGCATCAACAGTTGATTTTGAAATTCGAACTGATAGCCTTACAACACATATTGGCGTCGCTTTGGCAGCAGTGAAAAAAGAGACGGTAGAGTTAGTAGCGGATGATTTACTAGTTATTTTGCCAATGGCTTACCATGTAAATGGCTCAGTCCGAGGTAAGTTAGCGGTAACTGAAGATGATTTGACTTGGCTAAGTGATCGCTATGATTTTTATGTTAGTTATGTGAAGGAGGAAATACAAAACTTTGTATTACCTCAAGGAACGGAGGCTGCTGCTACATTACATTTATGCCGTAGTGAGGCGAAAAAATCATATCGCGCTTTGCACAAAGTATCTGAAGAACGAGAAGTACCAACTATTCTCTTTGATTATTTAGGATTACTAGCCAATGTATTTTTTGTAATGGCAGTTTATATGAATCAACACGCTGGTATTGCTGAAATACCGTTTCTTAGTAAGTCATACCCAATGAAAAAGAAAAAGGAGAATAAATGAAATGAAGAAATTGTTTAAGCTACAATGGCTGTTTGTGTTGATGCTGGCACTTGTATTAGTAGGCTGCGGTACGAAAGAGGATACTAATAAAGATACTGTTTCTAAGGAAGATCAACAAGTTGAGAAAACTAGCTATAAAGTTAAGGATGACCGTGGTGTAGAAGTAGAGTTTGCTGCAGTACCTAAAACTGTTGTTTCTTTACAACCGAGTAATACAGAAATTTTATATGCTCTAGGCGTTGGTGATAAAATCGTCGGTGCAACGGAGTATGATACGTATCCAGAAGAAGCACAAAAAATTGAGCGTGTTTCTGATTCTGTAACATTCAATAGTGAGCGAATTTTAGCGTTAAAGCCAGATATAGTTATTGCCTATACAACGGGAAATGATGAAACTTTAAATGCATTAAAAGGTCTTGAAGATGCGGGGATTAAAGTGTTTGCCATTCAATCAGCTAAGTCATTTGATGATGTTTACGGTGACATCCAACAAATCGCAACCGTTATGGGAATTGAAGATAAAGGCGAAAAGTTAAATGAAGATATTAAAGCTAAGATCGCTGAAGTCCAAGCGAAAGTCAAAGAAGTAAAAGAACCAAAAAATATCTTCTTAGAAATTAGTCCGAAGCCACAAATATTTACAGCTGCTTCTGGTACATTCCAACAAGAGATTTTAAATGCTGCAAATGTTAACAACGTATTTGCTGAGCTAAAAGGCTGGAAAGAGATATCTGAGGAAGATGTCATTGCGAAAAATCCAGAAGTCATTTTAACAACAGTAAACTATGTGGATAACCCAGCGGCAGAAATTCTTTCTCGTGATGGATGGAATTCAATCGCTGCCATTCAAAATAAAGCGATTTATTATATCGATACTGATATCTCAAACCGTCCAGGTCCACGTATTGGCGAAGCTGTTGAGTTAATAGCCAAGGCGGTATATCCTGAGTTATTCAAATAATCTAATTGAAAATAGCATTTTAGAGCTGTCCTTTATCGAGGGCAGCTTTTTTGATGGATAATTACTCTGGCAGTGAAGACTTCCCTCAACTTGTTCTGATGGAGGGGTGCTTGTGCGATCGGGTAATGCTGAAATCCGGTCCGCTTTGCAGAAAAAGTGATCAGGTAATACCGAAAATCACTCTGCTTCGATAAAGAAAAGATCAAATAAAGTTCCATATCAGTCTAGTATAAGTATTGTATGATTTCCTAGTGTGAAAATTGGTATTATATCGAATTGTTCTATAGAATAGAAATAAGGATGCTTGCTAACTGAGGGAGGTGCAGTGAATGAAACAGTTTGATATGAAGATTATTCCGTTTGAGGCTGTTTACAATTTTCGTGATATGGGTGGGTATAAGACGAGAGATGGGCGTTCTGTAAAGAATGGCTTAATTTATCGTTCAGCGGCACTTGGCAAAATGACGATGGCGGATAAGAAACTTTTTGAAACGCTAGGTGTGAAAACAATTTTTGATTATCGTGATAACCATGAAGCGCAAAATAATCCTAATCCGATATTCCCTTATGCTAATTATATTCAAATACCAGCAAAGGGAAATCATGCCTTCGAGATGCCTACAAACACAGGAGGAAAAGATTTTTATAAAGTCGTAAGTCCAGAGATGTTCCAAGAATTTTACGCCCAAATGCCTTTTAATAATGCTTCGTTTAAGGAGTTAATGATAACGATTCAACACCCTGAAAATTTAGGGCTTGTTCATCATTGTGCGGTAGGGAAGGATCGTACAGGTATTGGTGGTGCACTTATTTTACTCGCTTTAGATGTACCTGAGGAAACGATAATGGAGGATTATTTAGATACAAATGTACATCTAAGTCCCTTAGTAGAACGAATGGCTCAGGCAATTCAGCAAGATTATAGCGATCGAGAATTACAGCAATTTTATGCACTAATGTCTGCCCGTGAGGAGTATTTACAGGCAGCATTTGATGCAATGGATAACCGATATGGCTCTAAGTCAGCATTTTTAGAGCAAGAATTTGATCTAACAAAAGAAAAGCGTGAGCAATTACAGACTCTTTGCTTAACATGATAAGAAACCCTTTCACACGGTCCTGTGAAAGGGATTTTTTTTATGTGTAATACTAGCTTTGCATATTCTTTTGATGTTTGATACATAAACTCTTTACAGCCTAAAAATCTATGATAAGATACTATATATTTTATGAAATGTATAGGAGAAGTGAAAAGTATTGGCGGATACAGGAAAAGAAAGTGATATAAAAGAGACTAACAAGTTAAGTTTATTCCATTTAACATGGCCGATTTTCTTAGAAGTATTTTTATTTATGTTAATGGGACTAGCCGATACATTTATGCTCAGTGCTTTATCAGACAATGCTGTATCAGGAGTTGGTGCAGCCAATCAATATATTCATATTGCAATTTTAATACTTGAAGTAGTTGGTAATGGTGCTTCCATTGTTGTATCTCAATATTTAGATTCAAGGCGCATTTTTGAAGCTGCGAAGATTTCCGCTTTAGCAGTAACGATGAATTTGGTCGTTGGACTAATGATGAGTGTCTTATTCTTCTTCTTTTCAAGTCATTTAATGACCATGATGAACTTGCAGGGGGAAGTGCTTCAATACGCACAAAGCTATTTAGTGATCATAGGAAGCTTTATTTTTTTACAGGCAATTATAAATGCGTTAGCAGCGATTATTCGTGTACATGGTTGGACAAAGCAAACGATGTATGTATCACTAGGTATGAATGTGCTACACGTTGTATTAAATTACGGTTTAATCTTTGGTAACTTTGGATTACCAGAGCTAGGTGTAAAAGGAGCGGCTATTTCTTCCGTAATAAGTCGTGGATTAGCAGTTATTGTGTTTTTCTGGTTGTTGTACCAAGTCATGGAAGTAAGGATAAAGCTGGAATATTATTTTGAATATTCAAAGGAATATATTCGAAAAATATTAAACATAGGTTTGCCGTCCGCGTTTGAGCAGGTGCTTTATCAGTTCTGTCAGATTGTCTTCCTCTACTATGCAACGTATTTAGGATCAGAGACACTTGCAGCAAGACAATATGCGATGAATATTTCGATGTTTACGTATTTGTTTGCGATTGCAATCGGTACAGGGACAGCTATTATTATTGGACGTTTTGTCGGTGCTGGTAAAAAGGCTGAAGCTTACCATCAGCTTTGGTTAAGTGTGAGGGCGGCTTTTATCTTTACGATAATAATGGTTGCAGTTGTGACGATATTCCGTCAGCAACTAATGCGTGTTTTTACTGATAATCCAGAGGTAATTGCCATCGGAGCATCTGTTTTAGCATTAAGTATTCTGCTTGAAACAGGCCGTACGATGAATATCGTGGTTATTAATTCATTGCGTGCCTCAGGGGATGCGAGATTTCCGGTCAAAATTGGATTTTTATCGATGGTTTGTATGAGCCTTCCACTCGGCTACTTGTTCGTATTCGTTTTAGATTGGGGCTTAGTAGGTATTTGGCTAGCGATTTCGGCAGATGAATGGATGCGAGCCATTATCGTATACTTTAGATGGAAAAGTCGTAAGTGGGAGCGTTTCGCACTTGTTTCACCTACAGAACAGAAGGAGGTAAATTAATGGGGGCAATTTCTAAAAGAGCTGCAGGGGCAGCTTTAATGGATAAAAATATAATGCTTTTTGCTTGTCCGATTTGTCAGGAGTCAATGGGTGTTTTTGAGCAGGGTAGACTTATATGTTCATCAAATCATTCTTTTGATATTGCCAAGCAGGGCTACATCAATATGCTGACACATGGTGCTATTTCTAAGTACAGTAAAGACCTCTTTGAATCTCGAAAAGCGGTTATTGATAGTGGTATTTATGATGTAGTAGAAGATAAAATTAGAGAGCTAATTGCTACTGCAGAAACCGTGCTTGATACAGGGTGTGGTGAAGGTTCACATTTAGCCCGTATTATGGCGAAGGAACAAGGGATTGGCATTGGTATAGATATAGCGAAAGAGGGCATTCTTGCTGCATCTCGACATTATCCAGAGCAAATTTGGTGTGTGGGTGATTTAGCGAAAAGTCCATTTGCAAGATCAAGCTTCGACGCAATTTTAAATATTTTATCTCCTGCCAATTACGAAGAATTTAAACGTCTTTTAACTAAGAATGGTTGTGTTGTAAAAGTTGTACCTCAAAGTGGGTACCTACATGAGCTTCGAGCGCAATTATATGCGGATTCTTCCAAAGAGTCGTATTCAAATGAACAAATAGTTGCTCGTTTTAAAGAAAGCTTTGCCGATGTTAGTGTGGAGCGTATTACTTATACAGTACCGCTAGCTACAGAGCTTGTACCAGCACTGCTTGAAATGACACCGATGGGCTGGCATAAAAAAGAGGGAGCAAATATTCAATTAAATGAAATTACGATTGATGTTGATATTTTAGTGGGAAAGGTCTAACTTGCTTTCAACAATTATTTTCTGTACCGAAAGCGTAGCGACAGGTACAGAAGGCTCCAACCTCTATGCCGAGGCATAATTGATTTATTATTTCACATGCAATTGCAGTATACTGGTCTTTTCGATTACAATGGGAATAACTATTGAATAAGGTAGGAATGAGACAGTGTATAAATTTATAGCAAATCTTGTCAAAGTTATATTAAAATTAACGGGCTCAAAGGCGCGTGTATATGAGGAGCAAAACTTACCGAAGGAAGGTGGGTTTATCATTGCGTGTACACATACGGGTTATGTTGATATTTTAAATCTTGGAGTTTCAATGTCTCCTCGAGAAATTCACTTTATGGCTAAAAAGCAGTTGTTTGATATAAAAGGTCTTGGCTGGCTAATTGAACGATTAAATGCTTTTCCGGTTGATCGTGACAATCCAGGACCAAGTGTTATTAAAATCCCTTCACAGTTATTGAAAGAGGGTAAAATCGTAGGGATTTTCCCATCTGGTACACGAAATGCTGAAGGTTCGGATTTAAAGCAAGGTGCGATTACAATAGCACAGCTGTCAAAATCCCCAATCGTACCAGCCGCTTATGTTGGTGCGCGTAATGTCGGTGATGTTTTTAAGCGTGGTAAAGGTTATCTAATTTATGGTGAACCATTTTATGTGACAGGCAAGGGTAAAGAAGGGCGCGAGGAATTTACACATCGTCTTGAGCATGATCTGGTGGCTTTAACAGAGGAATTAGAAAAGCGAATTGCAACAGAAAAGAAATGACTTAGAAGGCACTCAGGATCAAGTTGATTTTGAGTGCTTTGTTGTAGGAGGACAAAAAATGATTCGAGTACTTTTTGTATGTTTGGGAAATATTTGTCGCTCGCCAATGGCTGAAGCGGTCATGCGTGATTTAGTAGAAAAAGAGCATTTGAGTCATAAAGTCGAAGTAGATTCGGCTGCAACAAGCTCTTGGCATATTGGTGAACCTCCTCATAGAGGAACACAAGATAAGCTGAAAGAATATAGCATCTCGACGAAAGGGATGCAGGGCCGACAATTACAAAAGGTTGACTTTGAAAATTTTGATTACATTATTGGCATGGATGACAGCAATATACGTAACATCCTAACGATGTTTGGCAATCCTGATTCTCCAAAGATTTTCCGCTTTTTAGATTTAACCGACCATCAAAAAGATGTACCTGATCCATACTATACGGGTGATTTTCAAGAAACCTATGATTTAGTCTTAGAGGGTTGTCATGCATTATTAGAAAAAATCAAAGTAGAAAACCAATTGTAAAGCGGCTCTAAGTGAAACAATTTTTTGGATTATCACCATAACATGTGGTTGATTTCCGTTCCGACTGGGCGCTTTGTTGTTGCTGTCGCTTCGCTTTCGCACAGAGCAAAGCTTCCTGGGGGCGTCCGATGAGCCGCTTCGCTTGCGCTCCAGGGTCTCATCTGTGACGCTAATCCCCGAGGAGTCGCCCAGCCTCCACTCCAATCAACTATAATATGGCATACGTTTTAATAAATGTCATCCACAACTTTTGGTGATGAAACAATTTTTTACAATTAATGCTTAATAAAGTCACCTTAAACATTGGTATATCTAGCTTTGTAAGCATCATTTGTGTTATTATTTGCAGAGTAAACGAGAAGTATTTAATCACCATTTACAGATGTGCAACTGCGCATCTGCGCATCTATGATTTTGATAAACTTACATTTGAAAGAGAGTGGAAACTATGGGTCGTAAGTGGAACAATATTAAAGAAAAGAAAGCGTCTAAAGACCAAAGCACAAGCCGTATCAATGCAAAATTCGGACGTGAAATTTATGTGGCAGCTAAATCAGGCGAACCAGATCCTGAGTCAAACCGTGCCCTTAAAGTGGTTCTTGAACGAGCAAAAACATACAGTGTTCCTAAACATATTATTGAAAAAGCAATTGATAAAGCGAAGGGTGGCGGCGATGAAAGCTTCGACGAATTACGTTATGAAGGTTTCGGACCAGCTGGTACTATGATAATTGTTGATGCTTTAACAAATAATGTTAATCGTACAGCTTCTGATGTACGTGCAGCATTTGGTAAAAATAATGGGAATATGGGTGTCAGTGGATCTGTTGCCTACATGTTTGATTCAACAGCAGTTATCGGTTTAGAAGGTAAATCAGCAGATGAAGTTCTAGAAATTTTAATGGAAGCAGATATTGATGCTCGTGATATTCTAGAAGAAGAAGAGACTGTAATTATTTATGCAGAGCCAGATCAATTCTTTGCTACACAAGAAGCATTAAAAGCGGCCGGTGTTCAAGAATTTACAGTAGCAGAGCTTTCAATGCTTCCACAAACAGAAGTAGCATTAACTGGTGACGATGTGGCGAAATTTGAAAAATTAATTGATGTCTTAGAAGATTTAGAAGATGTACAAAATGTTTACCATAATGCAGATTTCGGTGAATAATCAGTAGCGTTTAAATTTAAATTACGATAAAAATTAAAAAACTATTTTTCTAAAAGGCATATGCCTGTAGAAAGATAGTTTTTTTCTTAACTGTAAAAATATGAGTAATAGCATATTTGGGTCTCGTTATCAAAAGCTAGGGATGACATTTGTTATAACGTATGTCATATATAAGTTGATTTCCGTTCCGACCGGACGCCCCCAGGAAAGTGCTCAGTCGGAACGGAAAATCAACCTCACGCTATGATGAATGAGCATATTTGGGTAAAAAAGCGAATAATTCGTACTTAAATTGTGTTTTACCCATTGTGAAAAATTTCAAATCATAACATAATATAGATTAATAGTCATGGTAAACGAGGAGAAAAAGGGGGCTAAAGCATGAAGTTTTTACGTTCGATACAGGGGAAACTAATTATCATTTCATTAGCATTATTAATATTCCCTAGCTTAATTATCGGTCTAGTTAGCTACGGTAAAGCAAAAAATGGTATGGAGGATATTGGCGAACAAGTTATTAAAAATAGTGTTGAATCTACTTTGCAATTAATCGAGCTTGCAAATGAAAGCGTTGAAAAGGGCGATATCCCTTTGAATGTTGCACAGGAGCGAGTGCGGGAGGCATTACTCGGACCGAAGGATAGTGAAGGAAAGAGACCAATTAATTATCCTGGAGACTTAGGAGAGTATGGTTATATATATGTTCTAGATGATAAAGGAACGTTAACAACCCATCCGACTCGAGAAGGGGACAACCTATGGAACGATCAAGATAGTAGCGGCAATTATTTTATCCGGGAAGTAACCGACAAAGCACTTGTTGGTGGGGGTTTTACACAATATGAATTTGAGCTACCGGGTCAAGATGTAATAGCCGATAAAATAATTTATTCTGCAAAGGATCCTCATTGGGGATGGATCATAGCATCAGGTACATATATGCAAGACTTTAATGAAGGAGCTAATTCATTATTACTTGTTATCGGTATTACATTAGTTGGTGCCATTATTATTGGTACAGCAGTTGTCATAATGGTTTCTAGACATTTGGCTTTACCCGTTCAAAAACTATCTAAACGTGTACGTGAAGTAGCAAAGGGGAATCTAACTGTAGAAATTGAAGATCTTCAACGCTCAGATGAAATTGGTCAGCTAAATGAAGGCTTTAATGAAATGGTTGATCAACTGAAAACGTTAATTACAGATGTAGAGGAAGCTATTGTAGAAATTCAATCAACATCGTCAAATTTAACATCTGTGGCAGAGGAAACAAACGCTTATGGAGATGAAATAGTAAAAGCGATTAATGAGGTCTCAAGCGGTGCGGTAAAGCAAGCTTCAGATGCTGAGGATACAAATAAAACTGCCATTGAGTTTGCCCAACAAATTGAAGTTTTACATGACAAAAATGAAGTAATGCTAGGCGCATCACAGCATATGAAGCAATCCAATCAAGAGGGTCTTGTGAATTTAAACAGCTTAAAAGAGAAATCACATGAGTCTTCTGAATTGATTAATAATGTTCAGGCTGTATTTACTAGCTTAATTGTGAAAGTCAGGGAAATTGAAGGCATTGTCGGTACTATAACCGAGATTTCTGATCAGACGAATCTACTTGCATTGAATGCATCAATAGAAGCAGCAAGAGCCGGTGAGCATGGCAAGGGGTTTGCAGTTGTTGCTGAGGAGGTACGTAAGCTTGCGGATCAAACATCTGGTGCAACTGAACTAGTGCGTACAACCTTAAAGGGGATTGAAAGTGAAACTAATTTAGTGAACGATGAGATGAAGAAAACAGACGTCATTGTTCGTCAGCAAAATGATTCGGTTGCCATAACGGAGTCATCCTTTAAGGAAATCGAATTGGCTGTAGAGAAAATTATTTCCGTCATTGGGGAGATGACTGCGGGAGTAGAATATTTAAATAGCTCAAAGGATAACATTATGCAATCTATTGAAAGTATTGCGATGATTAGTGAGAAAAATGCTGCTGCTTCAGAGGAAGTAACGGCATCCGTTGATGAACAACAGCACGCCATTCAGCTTGTTAGTGAATCTTCCAATGATTTAACAGATGAAATAACGGCGTTACAGGAATCTATTAAGCGCTTTATATTAAGATAAAGATAATCAACCAGGATGTTTGTACAGTAATTCTAGTACAAGCATCCTTTTTCTCTACCTTAACGTTAATAAAAGGACTTAACACCATCGTGTGAGGTTGATTTCCGTTCCAACTGGGCGCTTTGTTGCTGCCGCTACGCTTTCGCACAGATAACATCCGCTTCGCTGTAGCGTCTCATCTGTGACGCTGATTCCCGAGGAGTCGCCCAGCCTCCACTCCAATCAACTTATATACATGGTATACGTTTTAACATATGTTCCCAATTGTTGATGATGATCTAATAAAAGGTAAAGGAGGGATAAATCGTGAAAAAATGGGTGATAAGAGTAGGAGTTTTACTACTTGCTGTGAGTAGTGTTGTTTATATTTGGCTTGGCGAAGAGATGAAACAAGGGGTTCAGCCTGCCGCAAACGGAACAGCTGCATACATGATTGTTCTAGGAGCGAAGGTAAAAGCGGGTGGAGTCCCATCGCTTTCTTTGAAAAATAGATTGGAAGAGGCTGTGAAGTATTTAAACAAGTATCCTCATGTAAAAGTAATTGTGTCAGGTGGAAAAGGGGGAGATGAAGATCGGACAGAGGCTTCTGTAATGCTTAAGTACTTACAGGACAAGGGCATTGAAACGAACAGAATATTAGTGGAAGACCAATCTACATCAACTTATGAGAATTTATTATTTTCTAAAGAACTATTGCCTAAAGGAACAAAGCAAATCACGATTGTCTCTAATGATTTTCATTTAAAGCGTGCAAGATATCTGGCTGAGTCTTTGGATTTTGAAGTAGATGTCGTCGCGGCAAAAACACCAAAATCAGTGGAAGCAAAGTTAAAGCTACGTGAAAGGGCAGCATTATTAAAAACATATATAATTGGCTATTAAATTGTTTCTTAATAAGATAGATTTGGCATATAATAGAAATATAATGGGGTATATGACAGAAAGAGGGGACTTTATGAAAACGTTTAAAGACTATGAATACAGCCGTCCGAACATCGAGGCAATGAAAGAGCAACAATTATCCTTAATTGACCTATTTAAAAATGCTCAAACGATGGATGAACAAAGTGGGATAATTGAAAAGTTAAACGCATTAAGTAATGACTATGCTACGATGGCGAACTTAATGTACATTCGTGCTTCGATTGATACGAATGATGAATTTTATCATGCAGAGCGCGATTATTTCGACGAGGTTGGACCTGAGTTGGAAGAGGTAACAACAGAATATTATAAAGCACTAAACGCTTCACCATTCCGTGAGCAGTTAGAGGAAAAATGGGGACAGCAGTTATTTGATCTAGCAACTTATCAAATTAAAGGCTTTTCACCAATAGTCATTGATTTAATGCAAAAGGAGAATAAGCTTGTTTCAGAATACAATAAACTAGTTGCCTCTGCGCAAATTGACTTTAATGGTGAAACATTAACGCTTGCTCAGCTTGGACCATATGCAGAGTCTACTGATCGTGCAATGCGTAAGGCGGCAACGGATGCACGCTTTGGCTTTTTTGCTGAGCATGAAGAGGAATTTGATCGACTATATGACGAGCTTGTAAAGGTACGTCATGAAATTGCTGTTAAATTAGGCTATAAAAACTATGTAGAGCTAGGCTATATTCGAATGAATCGTATTGATTATAACGCTGATATGGTAAAGAAATTCCGTGACCAAGTTCGTGATTTAATCGTACCAGTTGCAACAAAATTATATGAACGTCAGGCAAAACGTATTGGTATTTCTGACTTTAAGTTCTATGATGAAGCATTAAACTTTTTATCAGGAAACGCTACACCAAAAGGCGATCCGGAGTGGATTGTTGCGAACGGCAAAAAAATGTATGAAGAGCTATCGCCTGAAACAGGTGAATTCTTCAACTTCATGATTGACCATGATTTAATGGATTTAGTGGCGAAGAAAGGAAAAGAGAGTGGCGGTTATTGTACATTTATCGAAAACTATCACTCACCATTTATCTTCTCGAACTTTAATGGTACTTCAGGCGATATCGATGTGTTAACACATGAGGCTGGACATGCTTTCCAAGTTTATTCAAGTCGTAACATTGGTATTCCAGAATATTTATGGCCAACATATGAATCTTGCGAAATTCACTCGATGAGTATGGAATTTTTCACATGGCCATGGATGGAGCTATTCTTTAAGGAAGACACAGAAAAATATAAGTTCACACACTTAAGTAGTGGCTTATTATTCCTTCCTTACGGTGTTGCAGTTGATGAGTTCCAGCATGTTATCTACGAAAATCCGAATATGACACCAGCGGAACGTAAGGCTGCATGGAAAAAAATTGAGGAAACATATTTACCACACCGTGACTATGATCATAACAGCTATTTAGAAGCGGGCGGTATATGGCAACGTCAGGGACATATTTATTCGAGCCCATTCTATTACATTGATTACACGCTAGCACAAATTTGCGCATTCCAATTCTGGAAACGTTCACGTGAAGAATTTGAAGCTGCTTGGAAGGACTATATCCATTTATGTGGTTTAGGTGGCTCCATGTCCTTTACGAAGCTTGTAAAAGAAGCAGGCTTAATTTCACCATTTGAGGACGGTTGTGTTGAATCGGTTATTGGAGATATTGAAGATTACTTAAATTCAGTAGACGATACAAAATTATAAACTGCTGCATTATGCATCATTAGTGAAAATTTGCGACACTCCTGTGGAAGGCAAGCTGTATAAGCCTCCTCATATGCTTTTAGCATTTGAGGGGCTTGCGGGATTGCCTGTTGGAGGGTTGCGAATTTTTTAGTTTCAAAAACTCTTTTAACTTGACAATACATGATAGAATACTTGCGAAATGGGTAATATATAAGTAGTATTTTCAGTAACTGTGATAAAGGGAAGTGAATAAAGTGACGAGGAAAGTTTGGTTTCAAGTAGGAGTAGGGGTTTTTCTTGCTCTACTAATCATTAAATATTTTATAGAGATTCATTGGATTTTTTCGCCGTTTGTAATTATCTTAAAGGTTATTTTTATACCTTTATTGCTTGGCGGTGTTTTGTATTATGTTACGGAGCCGATTCAGAGGTTTTTAGAGAAGCGTAAATGGCCGAGATGGGCAAGTATATTAACGATAGTCATTGGATTAATAGCGCTTGTTGGTGGCTTTGGGTGGATCGTTGGTAATCCGATTGCAGTACAGGTAAATAATTTAGTGAAAAATGTACCGCAGATTAGTGCTAGTATTCAAGAGGCAGCTGATTATGTGTTTAAAAACAAGGATAACTTCCCACCACAGTTGAAAGATTTTATCGACAATATGGCAAATTCTGCACAGCATTTTGCCGTTGTGGCAAGTAAGGGGCTAGTTTCGTTTTTACAATCAGTTGTATCAGTTTCTTTATTAGCTATTTTAATTCCATTTTTCTTTATTTTTATGTTGAAGGATCATGAAAAATTTGCGCCGTCAGTTTATAAATATTTCAGTGGTGAACGTCGAGAATGGGTGAAAAAGACGTTAAGTGAAATTGACGATGTTTTACGTAGCTATATTCAAGGACAGCTGCAAATTAGTTTTTTACTAGCACTCATTATGTATGTCGGGTATTTAATTATAGGTCTAGAATATTCGTTGCTACTTGTTATATTCGCGTTCTTTATGAATATGATTCCGTTTATAGGACCATGGATTGCCTTTACACCAGCGCTGATCGTGGCTGTTGTTCAGGATCCAGTGTTAGTCATATGGGTGTCTGTTGTCACACTCGTGGCGCAGCAAATTGATAGTAACTTTATAACACCTAATGTAATGGGGAAAACACTCGATATTCATCCGTTAACCGTTATTACAGTTATTTTAGCAGCAGGTAATATTGCAGGCTTTATCGGTATTATCATTGCTGTACCGTTTTATGCAGTATTAAAAGTAATCGCATCTAATATTTATGATGAACGGAACGTGATTAAGAAAAAGGCTACGAAGTCGGTATAGGAGTCGGAAAAAATGGAACAAGAAATTGTGAAAGTTTTTAATGAACAGCATGAACAGATTGGGACAGCAACGAGAGCAGAGGTACATGAAAAAGGACTATGGCATGAAACATTCCACTGTTGGCTTGTCAATGAGGACTATATCTATTTCCAAATCCGTAGTTCACAAAAAAAGGACTACCCTGGCTTGCTTGATATTACAGCGGCAGGGCATCTATTAGCTGTAGAGACAGTAGAATCAGGAATTCGTGAAGTGAAGGAAGAGCTAGGACTCGATGTTAATGTAAACGAAGTTGTTAAAATGGGCATGACATCTTGTAGCATTGTTTCGGAAAACATGATCGACAATGAATTTTGTCATGTTTATATATATCCATTCAAACATGATTGGGAATCATTTGAACTGCAGTATGAGGAAGTGTCAGGGGTCGTTCGAGCAAAGCTTGATGAGGCAGAGGCATTCTTTTTAGGAGAAACAGCTACTCTAAATATTGAAGGCTATGAATATTTCCCTGATGGTCAACGAGCAAAAATTGTGCGCCCAGTAAGTACAGCACAATTTGTCCCTTACCGTGAACTATACGTTGCCCATGTTATTCAGTTTGTAAAAGATAAAGTGTTAAATAAAACGTTATGAATTGTGGAGGGTGTCTGAAAAATCCTTCATAAGAATTCTAGCACAATAAATAAAGTAAAATCCGCTTCGCCTTCCGTGGACAAGGTACGAGCCAAATCGGTGTGCTCCTGACGCTGCGTTTCACCACGCTTCGTTACGAAACACATTTTCGCTAACTCCCTTCTGGGTCTCGTGCTCTTGTTTTCTCCGCAGAGGTCTACGCGGATTTTTATCTTTATATCAGTAAATTATTAAGATCGGACCCCCATAAAACCGACGCCCCCAGGAAGCTCTGCTCTGCGCGAAAGCGAAGCGGCAGCAACAAAGCGCCTAGCCGGAACTATCAACCACACGTTATAGAAGAGGAACCACTAATTTTACTTTTAGAACTGCCTATTTTACTTCGATATAAAAAGGAAAATAAGTTATACTGTAAGAAAGATTGAATAGAAAAGGAGCATTTTTATATGCTAACATTTGAACAAAAACAAACCATCATCGAATCATTCCCTGAACTTACAAAGAAGGAAGTTTCATTGAAGCGCTTAAATTATCACTTTATGGATAGCCTTTACGAAAAGACAATTGTTGTGGAAAAGCTACATCCAAATGGCAACGGTTTTGTCTTTGTTGGTGATTTATTGCGCTATGAGGAAGAAGCAAACGATAAAGGTCTAGTAAATATTCGTGATTACGATGAACAACAGCTTCGTGAGATTGTTGAAGATGCCATTCAATATTTATCGGAAGAAGAAGAAGATCAAGGGCCAATCGAAGAGATATGGCAAAATCGTGAAGGTATTCAATTAAAACTAGCCTTTGAGCAACGTTCATGGAATGTTTATCATGGTGAAAATTTAGAAGAAGCATTTGGTACACATGATGCTGCGAAAGAATATTTACTAGAAGAGGGCTTTCGTAAAAAGAAATAAGTAATGCGAGGGATCATAGCAAATGAATGGGAAAAAATTAGTGGGAATAGTTATTGTTGCTGTTATAGCGGTATGTCTATTTTCGGTATTCACGATTACAAATTTTTATAAAAACAATCAAGAACAGCCAAATAGTGAAAATCGAGAAATTAATAAGTCAAAGAGCTTGAATTTAATTTTGCCACAGGCTACAATTATCTCGAATTCAAGATAATTGAGAGGTGGACTGTAAATGCAGCACGTTTTTCATAAGGGAACAGATGAAGCAAAACCAACTTTTTTACTGTTACATGGTACAGGTGGAAATGAGCAAAGCTTAATTGGACTTGCGAAGGAAATTGATGATACAGCAAGTATTTTAAGTGTTCGTGGAAATGTACTTGAAAATGGCATGCCGCGCTTTTTCCGTCGATTAGCGGAAGGTGTTTTTGATATAGAGGATTTAATTTTCCGTACGAAGGAATTAAACGACTTCTTATTAGAGGCAGCACAGCAGTATGGCTTTGATCGCAATCGAGTTGTTGCTATTGGCTATTCAAATGGTGCCAATATTGCTGCTAGCCTATTATTCCATTATGAGGATGCTCTAGCAGGCGCAATACTGCATCATCCAATGGTGCCTAGACGTGATATTGAATTGCCTACACTTTCTTCTATCCCTGTCTTTATCGGTGCTGGAGCGAATGATCCGATGTGTTCTGCACAGGAATCTGAAGACTTAGAGGGGCTTTTAACGTCAGCAGGGGCAGATGTGACGACTAAATGGTTTAATTATGGTCATCAGCTAACAATGCCTGAGGTAGAAGCAGCAAAAGAATGGTACAACAGCATTTATTCAAAATAAGAAAAAATCCGCATCCTTTGTGAGAGAGAGTTCACGGAAGGTTGCGGATTCTTTTATTTTTGTTTCTTTGCGAAAGGTAGCCACCAATTCCAATCCCCAAAGAGCTTCATCAGACTTGGCACGAGCATGAGACGAATAATCGTTGCATCGATGACGACTGCAATAGCTATACCAACACCAATTTGCTTCACTGGCATCACATCTGTGAAAGCGAATGCCCCTGTTATGACAATCATAATAAGCGCTGCTGACGTAATGATTCTACTTGTGGAGGTTAGACCGTCAATCGTTGCACGTGTATTATCCGCCCCTTTTTGATATTCCTCTTGAATACGTGATATTAAAAAGACTTCATAGTCCATACTTAAGCCGAATACAAGACAAAATACAATGACTGGAATAATAAGTACGATCGTACCAGCTTCAATTCCAAAATGCCCATATTGGAAAATATAGACGAGAATACCGAAGGCTGACGAAAGCCCAATAATATTCATAATAATCGCTTTCAGTGGGATTAAAATAGAACGGAAAGCGAGCATTAAAATAAAGAACGTTGATACGATAATAATGGATATGGCCAAGAAAATTTTACTAGATATTTCATCAAAAATTTCTTGGTTAAATTTCGCAGGACCGCCAAGTGCAAAATTCACACCTAAATCTTTATCGTTCCATGTTCGAGCGAATTTTTGAGCGGTAGTTGATGAACCAGCGGCATCTAATGTAATTGGGATAAAGAGTTGTTTATCTTTAGAAAACGTATTTAGAATTGGTGTTAATTGTTCTGCCATTTGTGGAATTTCCAAAGAAGCTGTCAGTTCCTCAGGTGACTTAATGTTAGCGGTCGTATATATGGTTGATACATGATTTACCAGTGGGTCATCAAGTAACTTTTCTTGAATAGTGTAAATAAGCTTTCTTGCCTCACTATCTTCCCAGCCTTCCTTACGTTCTGCTAGTAAATATAAAGTTGAGGTATCACCAAGTCCAAATGTTTTGTCTAATTGATCATAAGCTGCACGTGCCTCATATTTTGTTGGTAATGAATCCACCTGAGGAATTGTCAGTTTAATATCCTTCAATGGAATCATACCAATACTTAGTAATAATAATGCCACAATAACGATGGTCACTGGATGTTTCATGACAAAGCCAGCGAAGCCACGCCAACGATTTATTCCACCGGACTTGACGCGTAATAAACGCCATTTGTTTAGGCGATCTCCTAATAACATCATCGTTGCAGGGAGCAAGGTCAAGCCAGAAAGCACTGCAAGTAATACAACAATCGTGCCACCTAAAGCGATATTGTGAAATATTTCGACGTCAATGACAATCATGGCGCCTAAACCGATCATGACACAAACGGCAGAAAAGATGATAGAACGGCCAGCTGTCTGTATAGCTGTTTGGATAGCCTGTACAATGGATGTATGGGCACGTTCTTCGCGGTACCGATTAATAAACAACAAGGCAAAATCAATACTTAATGCAAGTCCAAGCATTGGTACTATATTTAACACAAAAATCGATAAATTTACACTGCCACTAAGCAATGTCAAAATTCCAAACGCAGTTACAACAGTGATAACGCCAATAATGATAGGTAAGATGGAGGCTACGACAGTGCCGAAAGCTAGTAATAGCACTATAATAGCGATTGGCAAGCCTATTGCTTCCGCGGATGCTAAATCCTTTTGACTTGCTGTATTGATATCAGCTGAAATCACAGGACCGCCTGTAATGCTTACACCATCATTCTCTAGTAATGAACGGATGTCCTTCACAACATCAGGTAGATAATCAACATCATTTTTAATATGAACCATGGCATAAGCTATACCATTCTTTTGTAAAGAGGAATCATCAAGTGGTGACTGGATCGAATGAATCTCCTTAATTTTATCCAACTTTTTTAAAGTGTCTTGAATTTGCTTATCCTCAGCTGGATTAAAGACGACCAAAATTGTATCGGAAGGCAGATCAAATGTTTTTGCAAGCTCATTAGTTACGTAGGTATGATCTCCTTCAACAAAAAAACCGTCTCCATGAAGCTTACTTGGAAGTTGTATTGCAAACATAGCCATGGCGATAAAAATTATGAACCAAATAGCTACGATAGCTTTGGCATGAGCTGTTATAAAAGCTGAAATAGTTTTCATCGTAGTGTGCTATCTCCTTTTTAAAATAGTGTAAAGGATGTGTCATATTTTGTCGTGTGACAATGTAAAGACTCCTGTCCACAAGGAACAGGAGTCTTAGTATGCGATCAAAATCAATTATGCCTTGGCATAATTGCGTCCGGAATCGGCTTTGTGCTTAGGCCTGCGTGAGGGCCAACACGATGTTGGTCATTTCGGTAATGCCACAGGACGTGGCGTTCTTAGACTGAGTTCCTCTATTTCAGTGGGTGTTTGGACACCCGCTGAAAGAAGTTAAAAGAATAAAGATAATAAAAAGTAAATAATAGCTGCCATTACAGCAGAAATTGGCATTGTAATAATCCAAGTAGTTACGATTTTACGCGCCATTCCCCAGTTTACACCACGTACACGTTGTGCAGAGCCAACACCCATGATAGAGGAGGAAATAACGTGTGTTGTGGATACTGGTAGGTGAATTAATGTAGCACCGAAGATAATTGATGCAGAAGCTAAATCTGCTGCAACTCCGTTTACAGGACGGATTTTCATGATTTTACCGCCGACTGTTTTAATAATTTTATAGCCACCAATAGAGGTACCAAGCCCCATTGCAGTTGCTGCTGCAGCTCGTACCCAGAAAGGAATATCATCTCCTGTATGCAAACCACCAGCGATTAACGCCATCGTCATAATCCCCATTGCCTTTTGTGCATCGTTTGTACCATGTGTAAAAGATTGAATGGCAGCGGTGAAAATTTGCATCGTACGGAAGCCTTTATTCGTACGATATAAATTTAAGTTTTTAAACCATAATTTAAACAATGTCATCATAATAAAGCCAGCGCAAATCGCAAGGATTGGTGAAAGCACTAAGGCCATAATGATTTTAGTAAAACCGCCATAGTTTAGAACTCCGAAGCCAGCAGATGCAACTGCTGCACCAGCAATGGACCCAATCAGAGTATGTGAAGAACTCGATGGAATACCGAAATACCATGTTAGTAAGTTCCAAATAATAGCGGAGATTAATGCTGCTAAAATAACGACTGAGCCTGTCGTGTCTCCTTGAAAGGCATTTAAAGAGAATGGATCTACAATATCTTTTGTTAAAGCCTTTGCAACACCAACGAAGGTAATAGCTCCGATAAAGTTCATCGTCGCTGCCATAATGATAGCTACACGTGGTGGCAATGCTCTAGTGGAAACTGAAGTTGCGATAGCATTTGCTGTATCATGGAAGCCATTGATAAAGTCAAATGTTAGGGCAAAGATAACGACCAGTACGGTTAGTATAATGATTGTGTTCATTGTAAGTGCCCATCTCCTAATTACGCGTTACGCATGATAATTGTTTCCATTGTATTTGCAACGTTTTGACAATGATCAGCGATATCTTCAAGTTGTTCATATATATCTTTAAATTTAATAATTCGAATTGGATCTTTTTCATTTAAAAATAATTGCTTAATAGACGAACGTTGCACTTCATCACATTCACGCTCGTAGTCTTTAATAAGAATTGAGTGTGGGCGCATGCCAATAAGATTCTTCTTCTTTAACTCTTCTGTTGCTTTAACAATTTCGTCAGCACTTTTTGAAATATAGCCTAAGAAAATACGCATGGATTCATCAACTTCTGTTAGGGAAAACATTTCAAAATGAGCGATACAATGCTCCGTACCATCTAATACGTCATCCATACGAATGGCAAATTCTAAAATGTCTTCACGTTCGATAGGTGTCATAAATGATTTGTTTAGCATCACGATTAGTTCATGAATGAGCTTATCACCAGCTGTTTCGTAATTTTTCATAGTAATGCTAATCTCTTTCAGGTCAGCTACGCTGTTAATACGAAAATCATTTGCGTAATGTACGGCCTCTCTCATATTCTCAGCAATTTTATGCAAAGCTATAAAGAAAGGGTCTTGTTTTTTTGAGTTAAGCATGTAAATCGAATCCTCCTGGATATAAATAAATTGGCCTCTAAACTTTACTATCATAACAAAATCTTTAATTTATCTACATAAAATTCTTCTGTTCTACATAAAACTTTACATTCCTGTAATATACAAATTGTTCACAAAATAATAAAAGTATCTCTGTGTTTGTTTTTATTAATACAGAAAAACACTTTAAAAATAGATTTTATAAGGAATTTTACTTTCTGTTTAATACAAAAGAAGACTATTGAGACATAAAATTTTGAATAATTATATGAATGAATTGTAAAGAGAATGTAAAGGAATCGTTTTGCTCATAGTTTTCCCTTTTTCTTAAGAATATCTTCATTTTTATCCTTCAACTTTATTAAGAAATTTTTTCTATAATGGTAAAGAATTGCTCATCACCATAACGAGGGGGTGATTTCCGTACCGACTGGGCGCTTTCCTAGGGACGTCCAGTCGGAACGGAAATCAACTTATATAAACGGCATACGTTTTAACAAATGTCATCCTAACTTTTGGTGATAGCCTAAAGAATGTGAAAGGGGCGTTTATGTAAAAATGATTCAAGTCGAGAATTTACAACATACATTTTTAATTGGAAAAAAAGGCAAGGAAAAACAAGTTCCGGTCTTAAAAGGTGTCAACTTTGAGGTGAAGAAAGGAGAGATTGTCGCAATTGTTGGCAAAAGTGGCTCTGGAAAATCAACCTTATTACAAACTTTAGCTGGATTTATGAAATCTGAACAAGGGTCTATTAAGGTAAACGGAAAGGAAACAGCTAATCTCACGGAAGCAGAAAGTGCAGCTTTTCGTTTGCAACAGTTCGGATTTATCTTTCAAAACTTTCAACTAATGCCTGGCTTAACAGCGTTTGAAAATATTGAACTACCATTAAAATTACAGGGTACTAAGAAAGCTGTGCGAAAAGAAAAGGTGAAAAAGTTAATGGACAAGGTTGGTCTAACGGAGGTGTCAGACCATTACCCGAATGAATTATCGGGTGGTCAGCAACAGCGTGTTAGTATTGCAAGGGCCTTGATTACAAATCCACCTATTTTGTTGGCGGATGAGCCGACAGGAAGTCTTGATTCGGAAACAGAGCAAGATATATTGCTGCTCATTCAAAGTTTAAACCGTGAGCTTGGTTTAACATTCGTCATCATTACTCACGACGAGGAAGTAGCAACAATAGCACATCGACGTTTCCGCATGTACGATGGTGAACTTGTAAAGGAGGAAGCATAACATGTTATTTAAAGATCAATTAGATTTTGTGACACAGCATATAAAGAAAAATAAATTACGTGTGTTTATGACAGTACTTGCGGCAACAATGGGTTGTGCATTTTTGATTGTCCTCGCATCGGTTGGATTTGGGCTTCAAGATTCCTTACGCAATGAAATATTATCGGATGAAAAAGTTACGAAAATTCAAGTTTTTGGCAATGAACAATTTACAGATGATCAAATACATGAAATAAAAGGTTTAGAGCATGTGGAAACAGTACTCGAAACAATTACTGTCAATGCACACACACATTCATTTTTTGAGGGACGTGATACAAACTCTGAATTATTCGTTGCGAATATGCAGGATTTTGAGCAAGTAAATGGCAAGCTTGCAGAAGGAAAGTACCCAACAAAGCCAAACGAAATCATTGTAGGTTATCATTTTGCTCAAACATTAATAAATGATGCAGAGCGCAATATTATTGACGAAAAAAATAAAAAAGCTGAAGCAGAAGGCACGCATTATGATGGAAGTGAAGAAGGCTATAAGGAATCATTAATTGGCAAAGAAATCGAATTGTCATTGGTACCTCACACTGATACGGCAGAAGAGACAGAGAAAATGAACTATACGATTGTCGGCGTTATGAAAAAGCCTTCTTATGATTGGATGGTCAATAATGCGGTTTATATGGATACAGAGCAAAAGCCAGTGATAGCTACAAATTTAGCAGCAACAGGTGATGTTAAAGAGGATGAAATGTTTTATTCGGAGTTTAATATTTTTGCGGATAGCATGGAAAATGTAAAGCCAATATTAGACAAGCTGAAAGACAAAGGCTATAGCGTTTATTCAGTTACTGAACAATTGGATCAAATGAATGTATTTTTCCTAGTATTAAAAATCGGTTTAATATTTGTAGGAACAATTGCTGTATTAATCGCATCAATTGGCATTTTCAATACAATGACAATGGCAGTTACAGAGCGTACTCGTGAAATCGGTGTTTTAAAGGCAATCGGAGCAAGTCCAAAGCTTATTCAACGATTATTCTTAATGGAAAGCACATTCATCGGTATTGTTGGTACTTTGATAGCCGTAGCAATTTCATATGTTCTTAGCTTTGCGGCAAATGCTGCATTACCTTTAATTCTAGAAGCAGCAACAGGTGAAGACGCTTTTAGTAGAAATGAAATTACGTTTTCTCTTATTCCTTGGCAGCTTGTTATTATTGCATCAGCGATTAGTATTGGTGTAGCGATGATCTCAGGCTATCGTCCAGCACGTAAGGCTACAAAAATTGACGTTATTCAAGCATTACGACAAGAACTATAATTGAAAGGGCGGTCCAGAAGTTTTGGGCCGCCCTTTAATTTGATTGCGCAAATTCAGAAATACCCGCGGAAGGAGGGCGAATACCCGTGCATCTCGGTGAAATACCCGCGGAAGGAAGGCGAATACCCGCGCTTTACGATGAAATACCCGCGGAAGGAAGGCAAATACCCGCGCTTCTCGGTGAAATACCCGCGGAAGGAGGGAAAATACCGCGCTTCTCGGTGAAATACCCGCGGAAGGAAGGAGAATACCCGCGCTTTACGATGAAATACCCGCGAAAGGAAGGCAAATACCCGCGCTTCTCGGTGAAATACCCGCGGAAGGAAGGAGAATACCCGCGCTTCTCGGTGAAATACCCGCGGAAGGAAGGAGAATACCCGCGCTTCCCGATGAAATACCCGCGGAAGGAGGGAAAATACCCGTGCATCCCGATGAAACACCCACGTTTCAACTAAAAATACAACGAATTTTATAAATAAGCTTGTAATTCATTCGCTAAAAACGGCTTGGCATTTAGCAACTTTAAAAAGGCATCATAGTGAGCGCGCTGGTCGGAACTTGGCTTTTTACCTGTATGATACGCTCTTATTAAGATGTTTTTTGGTGTATTTTCCATATCTATAAACTCTAGCAATTGTGCCTCATAGCCAACAAGTGATAAAATTTCTGCTCGAATTGCATCCGTTGCGAGCGCTGCAAAACGTTCACGTACAAGGCCGTGCTGAAGCATGATATCGAGTGCTGGTGTATTAAGTTGGCGATTTAGCTCATGCTGGCAACAAGGGACACTTAAAATAACGCTTGCTCCCCATTTCACAGCGCGGGCTAATGCCATATCTGTGGCAACATCACATGCGTGAAGCGTCACCACCATGTCCACAGCAGACTCATCATTATAATCATTAATATCTCCTACTAGAAACTCGAGCTGCTCATAGCCTAAATCCTCTGCAATTCTTGAGCATTCTTCAATGACTTCCTTCTTTAAATCTAAGCCAGTGACATGAATATCTAAGCCTTTTTCAATTTTTAAATAATGGTATAGGGCGAATGTTAAATAGGATTTGCCTGAACCGAAATCTAAAATACGAACCTGACGATCCTTTGGCAAATAAGCTAATGCATCATCAATGAATTCGATGAAACGGTTAATTTGTTTAAATTTATCGTATTTTTGTTGTTTTATTTTTCCCTCTTCTGTTTGCACCCCAAGACGAATTAAAAATGGATATGGTTTATCATCTGCAAGTAAATAGTTTTTCTTGCGATTATGTGCTAAATTTACTTGCTTTGGAGCTGAGGATTTATCAGATTTCCATAGTACTTTGTTCTTTTTTGATAGTTGTACTTGTACTTTTTCATCTATAAAATCAACATGCGCTTGACGGTAATCGTTAAAAAATGTATCTAGCCTTGCGGGGAAATCTTCTAATAAAACGTTGTCGTGTTTTAAAATGCGTTCAAATTGGTATTCAATTTGTATATGGTAAGCATCCTTAAGTATTAAAGGTTTTAATTTGATGCGTTTTACTTCGTTTGATTTCATACGTGGTTGACTGATTGTGGCCGTAATAAGTTGCTGTTGTAAAATTCGCTCCATAAGCTGAGTTCTCATTTCTTCAAATGTCATACATTTCGCCTTCTTTATCGTGTAATAGATGGCACTAGTTTAACACACTTTATGAAGTACAATGCTACTATATATTTCAGAATTGGTTCTTTTAATAATTATAGGATAATTTGTATATTTGTGGTATTTTTATTATAGAAGTTCTTTAATAAAGACAACGATGAAATAGGAGGAGAAATATGTCTGTAAACACGTATCAATTACTTGCGATTATTATTTATATGGTCGCCATGCTAGGAATCGGTTGGTATGCATTTGTTAAAACATCGAATTTAACGGATTACATGCTTGGAGGGCGTTCGCTAGGCCCTGCTGTCACGGCGCTGAGCGCAGGTGCAGCAGATATGTCTGGCTGGCTCTTAATGGGTTTACCAGGTGCAATTTATCTATCTGGGCTAGTTGAGGCTTGGATTGCCATTGGTTTAACGATTGGCGCTTATTTGAATTGGCTACTTGTGGCACCAAGACTGCGTGTATATACACAAGTTACTAATGACTCAATTACAATTCCAAGTTATTTGGATAATCGTTTACGTGACAACACAAAGCTAATAAGAATCGCGTCGGGTATTATTATTTTAATCTTTTTTACATTTTATGTTTCTTCAGGGATGGTTGCAGGGGGCAAATTTTTTGATAGCTCATTTGGCTATGATTACCATACAGGTTTATTAATTGTATCAGGTGTAGTTGTGGCGTACACATTATTTGGAGGATTTTTAGCGGTTAGTTATACAGACTTTTTACAGGGTCTTATTATGTTTTTAGCACTTATTACTGTACCGTTATTCGGATTGTATTTAACAGGTGGACTTGGAGATACAATAGCATCCATTAAAGCTGTAAATCCTGAACATCTAAACTTATTACCTTCAACTGTAACAGTAGGAGTAATTATTTCATCACTTGCGTGGGGATTAGGTTATTTTGGACAACCACATATTATTGTGCGCTTTATGGCTATTAGCTCAGTAAAAGAAACGAAGCAGGCTCGCCGTATAGGTATTGGATGGATGGTGTTAAGTCTATTCGGTGCGATTGGAACGGCTTTGGTAGGTGTGGCTTATTTTGAGCAAAATGCAGGTGAGTTAAAGGACGCTGAGACAGTATTTATTGTACTTGGCCAAATCTTATTCCATCCATTTATTGCAGGTATAATGCTAGCTGCCATTTTAGCCGCAGTAATGAGTACAATTTCATCGCAATTAATTGTTACTTCGTCAGCGCTTGTAGAAGATATTTACAAAGCATTATTTAATAAAACAGCAGATGATAAGCATTATGTCTTTATTGGCCGTGTCGCTGTTTTAGTTGTAGCTATTGTCGCAGCGATTTTAGCATGGAATCCAGACAGTTCTATTTTAGGTTTAGTGAGTTTTGCTTGGGCTGGCTTCGGTGCAGCTTTCGGTCCAGTAATATTGCTGTCACTATACTGGAGGAAATTAACGAATTACGGAGCTCTCAGTGGGATGGTGACAGGCGCTGCAACTGCCTTCATTTGGGGGAAAATGAAAGTCTTATCTGACGCATTATATGAGATTGTTCCAGGCTTCTTAGTGTGCTTAATCGTTGCGGTTGTTGTCAGCATTGTGACATATAAACCGAATAAAGATATTGAAGATGAATTCAATCGCACTGAAGTATTGCTAAAAGAAGAACGTAAGTAAATGATTGAATGAAATGCGCCTTTTGCTAGAGGGCGCATTTTTTACGAATATAGATGTTTTATAAATACCACGAATTAGGGCATTATATGGTAAGATGGAGAAAATTTGTCGTAGTAGCACCAAGGCATTGGTGGGAGGTTTGTGGATGGATAGAATTAAGGAAGTAGATGTATTGTTGGAAAAAGCTATTCTAGTTGGCGTAAATTTACGAAATGGTGAGCATTTTGATTATTCAATGGAGGAGCTTGAAAATTTAGCAGAAGCTTTAAATGTAGAAGTAGTCGGCATTGTCACGCAAAATTTAGAGCGCATTACGCCATCGCATTATGTTGGTACTGGTAAAATAGAAGAGATAAAAAATTTTTATGATGAAGCACAAGCAAATTTAGTGATTTTTAATGATGAATTATCACCTTCACAAATCCGTAATTTAGAGCGTGATTTAGAGACGAAGGTCATTGATAGAACGATGTTGATTTTAGATATTTTTGGGCGTCGTGCCAAAACACGTGAAGCGCAGATGCAAGTTGAATTAGCGCAATTGCAATATATGCTACCTCGTTTAGTTGGCTTGCATGCATCTCTTAGCCGTCAAGGTGGTGGCACTGGTGGAGGATTTAAAAACCGTGGTGCTGGTGAGACAAAGCTAGAGTTAGACCGACGTAAAATTGAGGATCAGATTGCGAAAATAAAGAAAGAGCTAGAGGTTGTAAAGGAACAACGAGAGACACAGCGTAAGCAACGACGCAAAAATGCGATTCCTGTCGTTTCCATTGTTGGCTATACGAATGCTGGTAAGTCAACCATTATGAATCAGCTACTTACGAAGATAGGACAAGAAGATCATAAACAAGTGTTTGAGAAAGATATGCTCTTTGCCACACTTGAAACATCTGTCCGTCAAATAGAATTGCCTGATAAAAAGACATTCTTATTAACAGATACAGTTGGTTTCGTCAGCAAATTACCACATCATTTAGTGAAGGCGTTTCGTTCAACATTGGAAGAGGCTCGAGATGCCGACTTATTACTACATGTTGTAGATGTTTCAAATTCTGAGCATGGCTTTATGATGGAAGTAACGAATGAAACGCTTAAAGCGGTTGGTGTTGAAGGAATTCCAACAATTTATGTGTATAATAAAGCTGATATAGCAAGCGTTCCATACCCTGTTATCAGCGGTGATAATATTTGGATTTCAGCAAAGGAAGGGACTGGATTAGAGGAATTATTGCAAATGATACGTCAGCATATTTTCTCTGATTATGTAACATGTAAAATGCTCATTCCGTATGAACAGGGAAATATCGTATCTTATTTAAATGAACATGCTGCTGTCTATGAAACAGTATATGAAGAAAATGGTACACTGTTAACACTAGAGATAAAAGAAGCGGATTATACAAAATTCCAGAAATATGTAATTAAATAATTACTCTCACATTAAGTATGCTAAAAGCACTTCACTTTTAGCATGCTTTTTTTGTTAAAAAGCATAGTCGAGAAAGCAGATTCATAGCGCTGTGAATGAAATTTTAGATAATCCTAGCTTATTTGTAAAAAAAGTAAATACTCAGAGTATAAAGTATTTTAGAATAATTTTATATTGATTTGTAATTTAGTAGATGTCAAAGAGTTAGAAAACTTAGTAATATCAACAGGTTTGTTATAATTTCATAAAAATCAATCTGAATATAGAGAAAAGTGATAAATTTTCAACATTTTTTAAAACTCTTGAAAAACTCTTGAAAACGCTTTAGTATGATGAAACAAAGTTTTTTATCCTTATTAATGGGTAATAATATTTTTATTGAATAATGAAATTGGGAGAGGATATTTTTATGTCTACTAAAGATGAAATTGTAAAATCCGTCCCTCAAAATGGTTTTGTCGGACACCCAAAAGGGCTCTTTACATTATTTTTCACAGAATTTTGGGAACGTTTCTCATACTACGGTATGCGAGCAATTCTGATTTTCTTTATGTATTATGAATTGAATGAAGGCGGTCTAGGTCTAGATCGTGGGACAGCGAACTCCATTATGGCCATCTACGGCTCACTCGTTTATATGTCGGGGATAATTGGTGGCTGGATTGCCGATCGACTGTTAGGCACACGTAGAACTATTTTTTATGGTGGCGTGTTAATAATGATTGGTCATTTACTGCTAGCATTACCTGGTGGTGTGAGCATGTTATTTACTTCAATGGCCTTTATTGTCATCGGGACTGGCTTACTAAAACCGAACGTTTCAAGCATTGTCGGAGATATTTATGCTGAAACTGATAGTCGTCGTGATTCAGGTTTTTCAATTTTCTATATGGGTATTAATATGGGGGCATTCATTGCGCCATTTATTGTCGGAACAATTGGACAAGATTATAGCTTCCACCTTGGCTTCGGTTTAGCAGGAGTAGGAATGTTAATTGGTCTAATTGTTTATAAATTAACAGAGAAAAAATATTTAGGTATAGCAGGTTTACAAGTAAACAATCCATTAAAGCCTGAAGAGCGGAAAAAAGTCTTTACACAATTTGGAGTAGCAGCCTTAATTTTAGTCATAGTAGGTGCTATCGGCATTAAAACCGGTGTATTGACAATGAATATGTTTAGCTTAATCATTACAGCTTTAGGGATTATTATTCCAACAGTGTTCTTTATTTACATGTATCGCAGTGAAAAAACAACAAAAGATGAGAAGTCTCGTCTACTTGCATATATTCCATTGTTTTTATCAGCAGTTATGTTTTGGGCAATCCAAGAGCAAGGTGCTACTATCTTAGCTACGTATGCTGATTCACGTACACAGTTGAGTATTGGTAGCTTCCAACTTAAATCTTCATGGTTCCAATCATTAAACCCATTATTTGTCATTACTATGGCGCCATTATTTGCAATGTTATGGTTAAAATGGGGAGATAAGCAACCAACTACACCACGTAAATTTGCTTATGCATTATTCTTTGCAGGATTATCATTCTTAGTTATGATGCTACCAGCATATTTATCAGATGGAGAAGCTTTAGTAAGTCCATGGTGGTTAGTATTATCATTCTTTTTAGTTGTGGTTGGGGAGTTATTATTATCGCCAGTCGGTCTGTCAGCTACAACGAAATTGGCGCCAAAGGCTTTTGCTGCACAAACGATGTCACTTTGGTTTTTAACAAGTGCAGCAGCGCAAGCAATCAACGCACAACTCGTAAAGGTTTATGAAGTTGTAAGTGAATTCACATACTTCGGCTTCTTAGGCTCATTATCAATTGTTTTAGGGATTATAATATTAGTACTTTCGCCAATCATTTCAAAAGCTATGCGAGGTATTAACTAATAAAAGGATGTAAGTGCAGTTATTTAAATAACTGTACTTGCATCTTTTTTTGTATTAATTAGTGTTTGAATTAACAAAACGAGGAGGTGGGCAACTATTCGTCAGAAAGTTGAAAGCTTCACATTGTGCCCGTAGAAACAAAAGTGACGGATAGAACGTCATAAAGCATTCAAACATATATAATGAAGAACCACTTTTATAATGCTAAGGGACTAATCAACGTTTCTTTCCCACGTTATGGAGATGAGCTATTTATTGACAGTCTAAAAGTGGTGAGTTTTATCATGTGTTTAATTTGCTGAATGCGGGTATAAGTTTCTGTGTAGAAAAGATCTTATTTTCGTTATAATAATCTTAATAGTTTGAAAAATGAGGGGGTGGTTTTGCTATGAAGGAAGCTTTGAATCGTTTGAGGCCAAGATTAATGGAGATTTTCACGTATTTACACGCGAATCCTGAAATAAGCTGGCATGAGGTAGAAACAACAAATTATATTTTTGATTTACTAACACGTGAAGGTTTTTCACCAATACGCTTTAAAAACAGTACAGGGCTTTATGTTGATGTGGGAAGTGGTAATCCGAAAGTCGGCTTGCGTACGGACATTGATGCATTATGGCAGGAGGTAGATGGTGAATTTCGTGCGAATCACTCCTGTGGCCATGACGGACATATGACGATGGCAATCGGTGCTCTATTACTCTTGAAAGAGCTTGCTCAATCATTCAACGGTACAATTCGTGTGATTTTTCAACCAGCTGAAGAAAAAGGAACAGGCGCTTTATCCGTTTTAAAAGAAGGAATCGTTGATGATTTAGAATTCTTATTCGGTGTCCATGTAAGACCTGTCCATGAGCTTGAAGACGGTACATATTGTGCCGCGTTGTATCATGGAGCCTCCCGATTGCTTGAGGGGGAAATCATTGGAGAAGATGCTCATGCTGCAAGACCGCATCTAGGCGTGAATGCCATTGAGGTAGGGGCAACTATTATCGAAGATTTAAGAACGATTCATACAGATCCAATGGTTCCTGTATCAATTAAGATGACAAAATTCCAGGCAGGAGGAGAATCCGGCAATATTATTCCCGGAAATGCATCGTTCACCATTGATATACGAGCTCAACAAAATGATGTAATGGATGCACTTGCACAGGGAGTAAAAAGGGTAATTGATTCTTCTAGGATCTTGCATAAAGTGCAGATTGAATTACGTACAGTAGCAAATATAGTAGCTGCTGAGGTAGACTCAACTGCTCAATATATTATGGAGCAGGCGATCGTCAAAGCAACAGGGTTGTCGAATTTAAGAAAGCCAGTACGTACACCTGGAGGAGAGGATTTTCATCACTATGCTGTTCAGCGCCCGCATTTAAAGTCTACGATGTTAGGTTTAGGCTGTGGGTTAACGCCGGGACTACATCATCCGAAGATGAGATTTAAACAGGCAAGGCTCGTAACTGGTGTTGAAATCCTTACAAGAGCGGTATTGTTAGCATTGGAGTCGGGGAATACAAAGGAGGAATCAGCATAATGTTAGATAGAGTGCGTATTCAAAAAATAATGACACCTACAGAGATTGCAGAAGTACAAATCTTGAACGCAAAAATTTGGGGAAGTCAGGCTATTCCCTCGCATCAATTGTTAGCAGCTGTACAAAATGGTGGATTAGTGCTTGGAGCCTATTTGGCTGAAAAGCTGATTGGCTTTAATTATTGTTTTGTTGGATACCGTGAAGGGATAATCTATTTGCACTCACACATGATTGGTGTGGAGAAAACATATCGTGAACAAGGTGTAGGTGAATTATTAAAGCATGCCCAACAGGAATATGCAAAAGAACATGGGTTTCAGCTTGTGCGTTGGTTATTTGATCCGCTAGAGGCACATATGGCTAATTTATCATTTTTGAAGCTCAATGCTTTTAGTTATCATTATGAAAATGATTATTATGGTCCGCTCCGGGATGATTTTAACGATGGGTTACCTTCAGATCGAATTGCTGTAGAATGGTGGATTGAACGTGATCAAGTGGAGGACTCCCTAAATGAATTAGAAGAAGAAGCTGAGGGAATTGTGCCGTGGTCTTTGACGGTGGATGGCTTACCAGTGCTCGATATTGATGGTGAATTTCAGAGAGAGCAATTATATTATAAAGACGCCTATTTATTACCTATTCCTCAATTTTTACAAAAGATGAAAGTAGAGAGTCCTAAGCTTGCAGAGGACTGGCGTTATAAAATCCGTACTATTTTAACGACATTATTTGAACAAAATTATGCAATTGTTCGACTGAAAAAGGACAATGAATATGTGCATAGCTACCTATTAGTCAGACGCTCCTTATTAGCTTTATAATAAGAATAAGGAGTGAAATTTTGTGAAACTAGAACAGATTACAGTTAGACATATAAAAATGCCCATGAAAGCACCATTTACAACGAGTTTCGGTACAATTGATGAAAAAGAGTTTTTACTTATAGAGGCGAGAGATCAATCAGGAACTGTAGGATGGGGAGAGGCTGTTGCCTTTGTAGCACCTTGGTATACAGAGGAGACATTAAAAACAACATGGCATATGCTTGAAGATTTTTTGATACCCATCTTGTTACATAAAGAGATTGGGCATCCAGATGAGGTAAGTGCTTTGTTTTCCTCTATTCGTCGTAATTGTATGGCGAAGGCCTCTATTGAAGGGGCTGTATGGGATATTTATGCTCAGCAAACAAAACAATCACTTGCTCAAGCGTTAGGCGGGGATAAGGAGCGAATAGAGGTAGGCGTAAGCGTAGGGATTCAATCTTCTACAGAAGCATTAATAGATTTATTAAAAGCTCATGTAATTAAAGGCTATAAACGAGTAAAAGTGAAAATTAAGCCAGACCACGATGTAGAAGTTATTCGTGCCATTCGAGCTGAAATGCCAGATCTGCCATTGATGGTAGATGCTAATTCTGCGTATACATTGAACGATATGGATGTATTGCAGCAACTGGATGTATTTAATCTATTAATGATTGAGCAGCCATTAGCAGTAGATGATATTGTTGATCATGCTAAGCTACAGCGAAAATTAAAAACGTCTATTTGTTTAGATGAGAGTATCACCTCCTATGAAGATGCTCGAAAAGCGATAGAGCTTGGTAGCTGTGGTGTTATTAATATCAAAATAGGGCGCGTAGGCGGATTAACGGAAGCCCGGAGAATTCATGATTTATGTAAAGAAAATAATATTCCCGTTTGGTGTGGCGGTATGTTAGAGGCAGGAATCGGACGAGCGCATAATATTGCATTAACATCACTCACTAATTTTGTATTGCCTGGGGATACTGCAGGCTCTAGTCATTATTGGTATGAGGATATCATTACACCTGAAGTAATTGTAGAGGATGGTTATATTCGTGTGCCACAAACGGCTGGAATTGGATATACGCCTAATAGGAAGGTAATTGATGAATTAACAATTAGCAAGAAGGTCTATCAATAATAGGTTCAAAAGTTGTGGATGACTTTTGGTAAAACGTCTACTATGTAAATAAGTTGATTGGAGTGGAGGCTGGGCGCCCCCAGGAAGCTTTGCTCTGTGCGAAAGCGAAGCGGCAGCAATTGTTTTATCTGTGCGAAAGCGAAGCGACAGCAACAATGTTTTATCTGTGCGAAAGCGAAGCGACAGCAACAATGTTTTATCTGTGCGAAAGCGAAGCGACAGCAACAATGTTTTATCTGTGCGAAAGCGAAGCGACAGCAACAATGTTTTATCTGTGCGAAAGCGAAGCGACAGCAACAATGTTTTATCTGTGCGAAAGCGAAGCGACAGCAACAATGTTTTATCTGTGCGAAAGCGAAGCGACAGCAACAATGTTTTATCTGTGCGAAAGCGAAGCGACAGCAACAATGTTTTATCTGTGCGAAAGCGAAGCGACAGCAACAATGTTTTATCTGTGCGAAAGCGAAGCGACAGCAACAATGTTTTATCTGTGCGAAAGCGAAGCGACAGCAACAATGTTTTATCTGTGCGAAAGCGAAGCGACAGCAACAATGTTTTATCTGTGCGAAAGCGAAGCGACAGCAACAATGTTTTATCTGTGCGAAAGCGAAGCGACAGCAACAATGTTTTATCTGTGCGAAAGCGAAGCGACAGCAACAATGTTTTATCTGTGCGAAAGCGAAGCGACAGCAACAATGTTTTATCTGTGCGAAAGCGAAGCGACAGCAACAATGTTTTATCTGTGCGAAAGCGAAGCGACAGCAACAACAAAGCGCCCAGTCGGAACGGAAATCAACCACACGTTTTGGTGATGATCCCAATAATAGGATAAACAGGGAGAGAACTGATTGAAAAAAAGTTTACAAATCGGTGGTGCCTATGTAGGAATTATCGTCGGTGCGGGATTTGCATCAGGACAGGAAATCGTACTATATTTTACGAGCTACGGCTTTCATGGAATTTATGGTGCACTTATCGCTACATTTGGATTTGCCTTAGTAGGAATGTGCATTGCTCAAATTAGCTCAAGGTTGCGTACGACATCGCACAAGGATTTAATTTATCAAATTTCAGGTAATGCTGTAGGTTTGGTGATGGATTATTTACTGTCGCTCTTCTTATTTGGTGTAGCGGTAATTATGTTTGCAGGAGCAGGTGCTACTTTTCAGCAAATGTTTGGACTACCAGTTTGGCTAGGAAGTATTTGTATGATTGTACTTACGATAGCGACAGTTATGATGAATGTGAAAAGCATCATAAACATTATTGCTATTGCCACACCCTATCTACTAACAATTGTATCAATAATAGCTGTCTATTCATTAGCTACGATGGATTTAACCTTTGTAGAACAAGCTGTTATCGCACAACAAGCACAAGTAAGTTCTAAAAGCTGGTGGGTTACGGCATTACTGTATATGTCTTTTAATATAGGTGTGTGTTTTTCGCTTTTAACTGTTATGTGTGGATCTATCCGCAATGAAAAAGTTGCAGGGATGGGAGGCATTATTGGCGGGATTTTGCTAGGAGCTTTAATTCTACTTATTAACCTTTCCCTTCTTGCAAAAATGAATGTCATCGTTGGTATTGATATACCGATGCTAGCCTTAGCAAATGAAATTCATCCTCTAGTCGGTCTACTAATGTCCATTTCCCTATTAGGGATGATTTATAATACAGCGGTGGGAATGTTCTATTCATTCTTGGTAAGATTTTTAAAACCTAGTAAGCCTAGTTTTAAAGTAGCTGCCGTTTTTATCGGAGGTTTGAGCTTTCTAGCAAGTCTTGCTGGTTTTACAACACTTGTAGCAAAGTTATATGCTGTAATGGGGTATGTCGGTTTTATATTGGTAGTTTTAATTATTTTTGCGTGGTTAAGAGGAATTCGACGAATAGCATAATTGATAAGGTGATTGAGGGATAATTGGTGTTCTATTCTCAATCATCTTTTTTATTTGTTTAAAAAGGTAGAAATATTCAACTTCGAAAAATGATTGGAATCGCAGATATTCCGTTACTTAAGCTTGTTTTTTAAGGATTATCGAATAAAACGAGAACAATTCTCAATTGAAGGTTGACTGAGAATACAAACATGCTTATAATGAGAATCGTGAGTAGTGATAATCATTTTCACTAGAGAATGAATTACGAGCAAAAATGAATCTACCGGGGATTACAATGAAAATAAGATATCTTTTAACAGCAACTGTAGTGTTGTCAATTGTGTCACTATTTATCGGTGTAGTGAATATTAAACCTAGTGACCTTTTAGACTTCGGATCAGAAGAAACTAGACTATTCTTTATTAGTCGTATACCAAGACTTGTAGCAATTTTGTTAGCAGGAGCAGGTATGAGTATTGCTGGTTTAATTATGCAAAGCTTAAGTAGGAATAAGTTCGTGTCACCAACGACAGCAGGTACTTTAGATGCCACAAAGTTGGGTGTACTAATTTCGATGATGTTTTTCACAAATGTCACGTACTTTCAAAAAATTTCCTTCGCTTTCATATTTGCTTTAGCCGGCACATTATTGTTTATGCAAATATTAAATCGAATAAAGTTTAAAGATGCGATCTTTATACCGCTTATTGGCTTAATGTTTGGGAATATCCTTTCGTCGATTACAACGTTCTTTGCGTATAAGGCGGATATTATCCAAAACATTTCTGCATGGTTACAAGGAGATTTCTCATTAATGATGAAAGGTCGATATGAGCTTTTATACATAAGTGTACCCGTGCTGATTATAGCTTACATTTATGCAAATCGTTTCACAGTGGCTGGGATGGGTGAGGATTTTGCCAAAAACCTTGGTCTTTCTTACAAATTCGTTGTGAATTTAGGTTTAGTGTTAGTAGCACTTATTTCAACGACAGTGGTGCTAACTGTTGGTGTGATTCCATTCCTTGGTTTAATCATTCCAAATATAATTTCGCTGTTCAAAGGGGATAACCTTGCTAAGACATTGCCTCATACAGCTTTACTAGGTATGTCGTTCTTATTATTCTGCGACATAATAGGGCGTGTGCTGATTTTCCCTTATGAAATTCCGATTAGTATGACGGTCGGCGTCATCGGAAGTGCGATCTTCCTATTTATGTTGTTTAGGGGGAAAGCATATGCGTAATCGTACAAAGATGTTGGTTTTATTAGGTCTCGCAGTAGTCTTTATCTTACTGTATGTATTTTATGAGCTAAATGGCAACTACCATTATGCGTTCCCACGCCGCCTTATTAAAGTGGTAGCGATGTCGTTAACAGGGATTGCGATTGCATATTCAACCGTGGTCTTCCAAACGATTACACATAACCGTATTTTAACGCCAAGTGTAATGGGACTCGATGCTTTATATTTGATGGTTCAAACAATCATCTTCTACTTCTTTGGTTCTATGTCGGTATTCGTAATTAACGCTCAATACAATTTTTTACTTGCTGTTACAGCGATGATTGTCTTTGCGTTAATTTTCTATCGTGTATTGTTCAAGGAAGGAAAACGTCCGATTTATTTCTTGCTGCTCGTCGGCATGATTGTCGGAACATTTTTAGGAAGCGTAACAACATTCTTCCAAGTATTGATTGATCCGAATGAATTTTTAAGCTTACAAAGTAAAATGTTTGCAAGCTTTAACAATGTTAATTCGGATTTGGTATGGCTTGCAGGTGTCGTCATACTCATTACCTTTATTTATGGCTGGCGTCATATGAGTCAATTAGACGTAATGTCTCTTGGGCGTGATACAGCAATTAATTTAGGGGTACCATATGATAAGCTTGTACAGCGCATGCTCATAGTTTCTTCGGTATTAATTGCCGTGTCTACAGCTCTTGTTGGACCAATTACATTCTTTGGTTTAATCGTAGCGAATTTATCGTATCAATTTTTCAAGACGTACAAGCATTCTGTGTTAATCGCAGGGTCTTGTGTAATGAGTATTGTTGCTTTAGTCGGTGGACAGTGGATGGTCGAACGTATTTTTAACTTCGATACAACACTCAGCGTTATTATAAACTTTGTAGGTGGCGTATACTTCATCTACTTATTATTGAAGGAAAGTAGGTCAGCGGGATGATCCAAGTAAAAGAACTTACCAAGTATTTTGGAAAAAAACCGGTCATTCAAGATGTCAGTGTAGACGTTGCACCAGGGAAAATTACGTCTTTTATCGGACCAAATGGTGCAGGTAAATCAACATTGCTTTCAATGGTAAGCCGTTTACTTAATGCAGATACTGGGGAAGTATTACTCGACAAGTCAGATGTACGTCGTTGGAAATCAGATGACTTCGCAAAGCGTGTATCGATTTTAAAGCAATCGAACTATATGAATGTCAGACTAACAATTCGTGAGCTTGTTTCATTCGGGCGTTTCCCTTATTCAAAAGGGAATTTAAAGCCAGAGGATGAGCTAAAGGTAGACGAAGCAATTCAATATATGAATTTAGATGATCTTCAACATGATTATTTGGATGAATTATCGGGCGGTCAACGTCAACGTGCGTTTATCGCAATGGTTATCGCACAGGATACAGATTATATTCTGCTTGATGAGCCGCTTAACAACTTGGACATGAAGCACTCTGTGCAAATCATGAAGATTCTGCGAAAGCTAGTTGATGAACTAGGAAAAACAGTTGTCATCGTATTACACGATATTAACTTTGCTTCTGTATATTCTGATCATATCGTTGCTTTAAAGAATGGACGTGTTGTCAAAGACGGTCCAACAAATGACATCATTAATTCAGATGCTTTAAAGGAAATCTATGATATGGACATTCCTGTTCAAGAACAGGATGGCTGTCGCATTTGTGTCTATTTTAACGCATAAAAAATGGTAAAGATTGAATGACCATCTATTAACTATAAAATAAATTTAAAGGAGCAATTTTACAATGAAAAATTGGAAATTACTTACTGTATTAATGGCGATGATGCTATTAGTATTAGCTGCTTGCGGCTCAAAGGACGATGCAAAAAAAGAGGATACAGGTTCTAAAACTGATAGTAAGCCTGCTGAAGAGCAAAAAGAAGAGGCTTCAACTTACCCAATTACAATCCCAGCTATTAAAGACGGTGAAGATAATTTCAAAGAAGTAACTCTTGATAAAATTCCAGAAAATGTTGTTGTATTTGACTATGGTTTCCTTGATACTTTAGATGCTTTAGATGTTAAAATTGCGGGTCTTCCACAAAAATCAGTTCCTGAATACTTAAGCAAATATACTGATACAACTTATGTGAATGTTGGTTCTTTAAAAGAGCCTGATTTTGAAGCAATCTCTTCAATGAATCCAGATATTATTTTCATCTCTGGTCGTCAAGCATCAGCTTACGATGAATTATCTAAAATTGCGCCAACTGTATATGTAGGTGTAGATGATAAAAATTTCGTGGAGTCATTTAAAGAAAAAACAGAATTAGCTGGTAAAATCTTTGGTAAAGAAAAAGAAGCTGCTGATGCATTTGCTGCATATGAAGCAAAAGTAGAGGAAGTTAAAGCTAAAACAGCTTCAGCTGAAGAAAAAGCTTTAATCGTTCTAGCAAATGAAGGTTCATTATCTGCATATGGTCCTGGTTCACGTTTCGGTGTTATCCATGACGTATATGGTGTAAAAGCTGCTGATGAAAAAATTGAAGCTTCTACACACGGTGCTACCGCATCATTTGAATATGTGCGTGATACAAACCCAGATATCCTATTTGTAGTTGACCGTGATGCTGCTGTAAATCCAGAAGGTGAATCTGGTACAAAAGCTGCGATTGAAAACGAAATCGTTGGAGCAACGAACGCTGCTAAAAACGGTAAAATCTTCTATTTAGATCCACAAGTTTGGTATTTATCTGGTGGCGGTTTAACTTCTGAAACTCAAAAAGTAGATGACGTTTTAAAGGCTTTTAACTAATATGTTTGTACAAATTAAACGGATTGTCGTGACGGAAGGTAATTCGGATAAAGTTGTTGAGCGTTTTGGTGCCAAAAAAGATGGTCCAACATTGCTTGAACAACAACCGGGCTTTATTGATAAGCAAGTACTTGTAAAAAAAGTACGCCGTGGTGATGAGGAAGTGCTAATTGTGGTTCGTTGGGAATCAGAAGAAGCATGGAAAAACTGGGAGAAGAGCCCTGAGCATATTGCTGGTCATAAAGCAAGTGCTGGTAAACCGAAACCCGAACACATCATCGAAAGCGGTCAAGAAGTTTATTATGTAAAAGGTTAATAATGTAGAGGTGTCTCAAAGTTATTTGAGGCACCTTTTTTGATTCGGAGGATTATCTGGTAAATAAATGATTGAGCGTTCAAATAATTTCTTTTAGTAATGGATGTTACTATCCCGACACTCCTAACGAAAATTTGCTTTAGTATAGATCAGGGAGTATTTTGTGTTGACCGAAATATGTGGGAACCTTGTATTATGTTGTAGAAACAAAAGTGACGGATAGAAGGGTCGAAGTGAAGGATAGCCTCGTTAAAGCAACGGTAGGACGTCATAAAGGAGGGGAAGCACATCTGTAATTGTGCCATCCCCATTATTTATAGTAGGAGCTCGAAAAAAATGTGAGACTTGCTAAAGGGTTATTTTATCTTCATTCGGCAAATGTATTTAGTAGCGAAAGCAAAGCGACAGCTACAAATCTTTTCTGCGCGAAAGCGAAGCGTCAGCGGCAAATCTTTTCTGCGCGAAAGCGAAGCGTCAGCGGCAAATGTTTTCTGCGCGAAAGCGAAGCGTCAGCGGCAAATGTTTTCTGCGCGAAAGCTATAATTACGCCAAGGCGAAATGGATAAACTAATGTTTAATGGACGCTTTATTCCATATATTAAATGCAGTAGTAATATTAAAAGAAATACCACTTTCACTAATGGAAACTCCAGTAAATTTGGCTGTAGATCGTTTAGGTGTCCGATTTACTTCGTTCACAGTAGTAAATTTTCTTGAAGAGGAAATGTCAATTTCTAATTCTGAATTATTGAGATAATCAGATGAGCCGACCGTTTCGCCTATTTTAGCGGCATTTTCAATAGATGTGGTGTTAGAGCAAGTGCTTCTTGCGTTTATAATACTATAGTTTGGAGACGTATAGATTATAGGTGTATGTATATTCAGACCAGAGGTAAATGGGCTTACTAAAGGCAAAATGGATAGACTTTCTTCAGCTGCTCTTAAAATTCCATATGGTTTAATAAAAGTGTCCAGCTTTTGTTGAAAAGTATCTTCAAATCCTGGAATATCACAAATAAAATTTGAAAATGTAGACTTGTTTTTATACTCTGATAAGGTTTCTTGATATGCTTGTTGCTCGGCATGAATAATTATTTGTTCAATATATTGTTGTTCGTTCGAAGGCTTTTTAATGGTGATTTCTTCTTCAGAGACAAAAATTGTACAGGAAAAAGTAGCTGTAAGTATTAAAACATTTTCATTTACTTCGTTTTTCATTTCAATCACTCCCAGTGTTGAAGAATTCCCTTATTAGTAGCTTAAATGGTTCCTATACTTATAACTTTGAATTAACTATGTACAATACTATCTTAGCTTAATTTAAGCGTATCATCAGTGAGGACGCCATTTCAATGGTGAGTTTACGCCAAAAAATGGCGGTCAGTAATACAATACCGCCACTTATTTTTACTATTTCTAAACAAAAAATGGCGTGCCTTCAGAAAGACCGCCATTTTTTGGCGGTCTGCAAAATATTAAGTAAAATATTTCCTTTGTGTTTTAATGTCTAGTATTATTTCCCATTAATCTATATACTATTTAATAGTATGCTTAAGGGGGTAGAGGACTATTGAAGGTGATAGACGAACAAATTAATGAATCATTGGACATTCTTATTAAAAATGAGGCATTGATAGGCCATAAACTACGGTCGATGCTAGAAAGTTTTAAAGAAGAGAAGAAAATAGTAGGCTATTCATTTGGTAAGCTATGTTATTTGCATTATGAAGCATTTACAGATTGTTTGAACGAGGACATCTATAAAGTAGCCGCAGCTATTGAACTTCTAATTTTGTCTTTTGATATTATCGATGACTTGCAGGACAAGGATTCGGACTACACTTGGAGTGAAACACCTGAATTATCATTAAATGTTGCTTTAGCTATGCTAGTGATGGCTTCTAAAACTATTCATGAGACTTCCTTTAAACACAAAAATACTGCTATTCAAATACTAGAGGATTATGCATTACGGAGTATAAACGGTCAGCAGCTAGATTTACTCAATATTTGTAGGGATGAGGAATCATATTTACAAATGATTGACCAAAAGTCTGGTTCTTTAACAGCAATGGGTTGCTTAATTGGTGAAGTTCTTGCAAAAGGAGAAATATCTCCTGAGGTTGAGGAGTATGGGAAATACATAGGTATTATCCAACAAATTAAAAACGATATTCAAAGTTTAAAAACTTGGGGACCTAAAAATGACTTGCTAAATAAAAGATACTCACTGCCTATTATTTATCTTTTATCACAGAAAAATGATGTTTCAAAATCTGTTATAAACTATTATAATAATGATATAGTTGCATTTTTGGATAATAATGCTACGGAAAACGAGTTGACAAATGGTGGTGCAATACGTTATGCAATTACTATTAAAAATGTTTATAAGTTAAAAGCATTAAATATTCTTGAAAATGTAGCTATAAACGAATTGGGTAAAAACTACCTAAATAAACTAATGAAATGAGGAGAGATTTGTATGATTAATGTAATTCAACATCTAGAAAAGAACCCAGAGCTAGTTGCTCTATTAAAGGAACAAAAAGCCTCATTAATTGGAATTTCAGCTATTGAGCAAAAAGCGATACTTGACTCGTTTGAAGAAAAAGTATGCTTAGAAAATGGATTTTGGAACTAAAAATAATTAAACGTATATGGTTTCTGCTTGCTATAAGTATTTACATATTGCTAGGCTCTTACCTAATGTATATTACTTATAGCAAGCCTTCTTTGGGTATAGATTTAAAAGAAGAAAATGGGGAATGGGTAGTAACTAGTTCATATAATAAACAATTAGAGGATGGAATTCGAATTTCTGAAGGGGATGTTATTTTAAGTGTAAATAACATGCAAACAGAGGATGTCCCTAATGTAAAACATGATCATTTAATACGTACGGCAAGCTTACTAACAATAATGAAGCCTAACGAACAAATAATTGATGTGAGAATTAGTAGATTTGATGTACTAGAGCAATATTATTATTATATATTGATAATACCTGCCTGTTACTTTTTTTTAACACTAATTATTGTGTTTTACTTATATTTTAAACAAAAAAATACATCTCTTTTATGTTTACTTATATTATTTATGCTCACTGTTTCCATGGCTTATGTTAGCATTGGTTCATCCGGCGCTCTAAACAGTATTGGTGTAATCGTTAACCGTGGTAGCATGTTGCTATGCTTAGTGTTATTACTCCATTTCTTAAGGAATTATTATACATTTTTAAAAACAAATTGGTTGCTTTCTAACAATATAAAATTGTTTTATATACTCCCTGTGATAGCAATGATATTGGGTGGCACTGGCATTATTTACCCTGCTATTAATAATTTACTTTCGAATATTGTACTAGCTGTGTTCTTCATTTTCCTTATTATCATACTTAGTATTTTATTGCTAAGCTATTTCAAATATAAATCGCCTCAGTTAAAAATTTTATTAATTAGTATACTGATTCCGTTTCTGCCATTCCTTTTTCTATATGCACTCCCTTACATTTTATTTCATCAATCTATACTTTCAGCAGAAATTAGTGCTCTATTTTTATTGTTAATTCCGTTTAGTTTTATTTTTACGCAATTAGCAGAGCGGCTATTTGATATTGAATACCATATTACAAGACTCCGTTACTATGTAATTTTTTCGTTGATTTTTACTGTGTGGTTTATAGTTGGTTTGTATTGGATTGCAGGGAAATATTTAACGATGACCGTAATATCAGGTGTTTCATTTTTTACTTTTTCATCGTTAGTTGTTCTTTTTTACATAAAAGAGAAAGTCGATTACCGAAAACGAAAAATCTTATTTTCGACAAAAGGGGATTATATACATCAGTTATATACGGCAGTAGATAAGATTGGTAAAACAATAAAAATAGATGAGCTTCTAGAGAAATTTGCTCATGAAGTTTCTCTACATCTTGAGCTTGAGCATGTATTTGTATTAACTTATGATTATGACACAAAGCAATTTACATCAACGGTTGAGGGTAGGCTCCCGATTAATCCGGTGTTAATGGAAGATATAAAATTAGGGGAAATTAAAAAATTTGACCAAGTATATCTAGCCTTCCTCCATCAAGATGCGCATTATAAAAGAGTATTAGTATTGGGACATAACAATTCAATTCATTTAAAAGATGAAGAGCTTCTATGGCTTGAATTGCTCTTATTATATGTAAATAATTTCATTGAAAATACTAAGATGGTGGAAGAACTTTTAGAGGAACTAAAACATATGAGGCAGGCCGGTGATAGTCAATTACCTTGGTTAAACAAGTTATTATGGTTAAGGTTTGAAGAGGAGAAATATCAATTAGCTCAAGAACTACATGATACAAATTTGCAAGAGCAGCTTCATATTGCTCGAGAGGTTGATGTCCTTATCAATGCGAAGGATACAACAGATATCCAGCGAAAACTTGCAAAAATTCATAAGCAGATGGTTACATCCTTACATGATTTAAGAGCTTATTGTGAAAATTTGAAGCCCCCATTATTAGACACATTAGGGCTAAATGCAGCATTAGAAAAGCTAATTCGCAAAGTAATAGAAAGAGCTAGTTTTGTGTTAATTTATACGATAGATCGCCTTTATTTAGAGGATGAGCGTATGAATTTAATGATCTATCGACTATTTCAAGAATTACTCAACAATGCTTTAAAACATTCCTATGCAACAACAGTTGAAATTCATCTTCAAGAATGGGACGATGGTTTCGAAATCATTTACAAGGATGATGGTGTAGGCTGCAATGTTAATGATATTATTGTCGCAGAATCGATGGGACTTCGGGGTATGCAAGAGCGTGTAAAGGCCTTTAACGGGCATTTTTACATCGATTCACAGGCTAATGAAGGAATGTCTATTAGAATTACAGTAAAAGAAGGAAGTGACACACTTGATTACGATGCTCATAGTGGATGATCACCCTATTGTGTTAGAGGGAACGAAAAATTTATTTCAAGAAAATGAAGATATTATAGTTGATACAGAAAGTGATGCAACTCATGTCATACAGAGAATTAAAGACAAACCCTATGATATCTATTTAATTGATATAAATATGCCGTTAGAAAATGGTATCAATTTAGCACGCAGCATTAAAGCTATCCAATCAAATGCTTCAATTATCCTTTATACGGGTGACGATACTACTGATTATTATCCACTTATTTTAGAACGGAAAATAGAAGGTATTTTAGCTAAAACAGCCTCTAAGGAACAAATTTTACGAACTGTTCGAGCCATTGCAAATGGTGAAATTGTTTTACCTCAAAATTTCTTGGATTTTCTCGATAATCGATTTAAATTGCAGGACGCTAAACTCGATATTCACTTAAACGAAAAAGAAAAGAAAATTTTAAGACTGATTGCGGAAGGGCATACGAATAAAGCAATTGCTATTGAGCTAAATATCCCTCAACGAACAACCGAAAGATATTTAACACAGCTGTTTTCTTTGTTGAATGTAGATTCTCGTACCGAGGCTGTAAATCTTGCAGAAAGAATGAATTTACTATAGTTTATCTATATGTTATACTCATTGATATTGGTATATTTTTCAATAAAAAGGGAGAGATTAGGTGTATTTGGAGTTCCATATTTTGACTTAGGTAATTATCCCTTAATCATAATTCTAAATACCTATAATCCTCGTGTGACACCGCCATTTTTTGGCGGTGTTTTTTATATGACCGCCAAATCACGCCAGAAATCGGGTCAAAGACCGCCAAAAAATTGGCGTAAACCCAACGTTGAAATGTCGGTGTAAGTACTGGTAGGCTTAATATAATCGTGGTTAAGTAGATTTGTTATAGTAAGTAATAAATATTTATAAGATTTCGTTTAAAATAAGCAGCCTGACTATCTATGAATAAAGTAGAGATTGTAGATTTTTTTAAGATACTAGCTAGTCAACGTACTTCACCATAAAACTTTATATAAAGGTAGGCGTGTATTTTGAAAGTAGAACTTGAAAATTTATTTTCTATAGATGAATCTAGTCAAGATCAAGTCATTAAAGTGTATAATCGCTTTGGTATTTTTATCGGTGCCCCTGAAATAAGAAAAAGAAATTTAAAGGCATCATTTAATCCTATTTTCACATTAAATGAAGATGTAACATATGAACATGTAGCAGCATTATATAAATCATTGGAACGCGAATTAGGGATTGTTTCAATCGGAGAACGTTTTTACTTTGATTTTTCAGATAGCGAATATGAGCAAGCACCATTGTTTACATTAAATTCAACAGGTAACTCACCTGATATGTTTATAGACGATAAAGGAACTTTATTTTCTATAAGCACCCATTGCCAGCATTGTGGACTTAAGGAAAAAGAGCAACTTTCACCATTAGTGATAGATACAACAGAAATGAAAGATCGTCATCTAGTTCATGTGAGCGGATATTGGGTAGCGTCACAGGAATTAGTGACATTAATGAAGCAAGAGAATATTAAAGGCTATGAACTTTTAGAGGTTATTCATCAAGGACCGGAAGAAGGGAAGCAACAAGCCTTTCAAATTATACCGACACAAGTATTACCAGAATGCAGCACTGAAAGAGTTAAATTGTATTTTGCGACAGAGCAACCACCATGCCGATGTGGTTTAAGTGGGATTATCAACGGACCTGATATTTATCAGTGCAAAGATGTAACCAATTTAAAAGACGATGTATTTTTCTCGGCAGAATGGAGCCATGATGGAAGGTATTTATACCGAAAAACTTTGTTCAGTAGAAAGTTTAGAGAATTAATTATTAAAAACAATATATCTCGTGAAGTAAGAGGAGAGAAGGATAAAAACTTTGGACCAAAGGATTGGTTATTTGATCCAGTATTATTAAAATAATTCAAACTGAAGATGAGGAAGTGTATATTTTGTTTAGAAAAATAATACCTATCGTTGCAATCTTATTTATCGTTGCATTAGCTCTTTCAAATTATTTTAATAAAGCAGAAGAAAAAACATTTGTCATACCTCAGGAAAGAGGGGGCACATTGGGTTAGATAAAGTTTCACCAATCGGGCAATTACGGACAGTTAACCTCGTACCTAACTTCGTTTCTCTAAATTTGGGGTGGGGAGTATTACAAGGGATAAAAAGCAAATTCACCTCTAGCTGACTTAAATATGATATGATGTGAAAAATATAACAGCATAGAGTTTTGAGGTGGAGTATTATATGAAAAAATGGGCTTATCCTTTAGCGGTATTAACGCTCATTATCTTTTTTGTGTTACGTGTTACTTTTCAAAGTAAGTTAATCAATACATTTGATACAAAAATGGCTGATTTATTTTTCGGTAATCGATTTATAGAATTTTTTCATTATATAGGAGAACCGGCATTTGTAGTGTCTGTGGCTATTGTTCTAATAGTGTATTTAGCATGGAAAGTAAAAAATTATCGAGGCATATTATTTGTTTTGTTAACAATTGCAGGTGGAAATGTTCTGAACCAATTATTGAAAAAATGGGTGCAACGACCAAGGCCTGAAATTGAGGAACAATTAACATCCTTTAGCTTTCCATCTGGACATGCTATGACAGGCATCTTGTATTTATTTACAACTGCCTATATTTTTTCGGAGAACAATAGCAAGGGGCGTAAAACTATACTTTGGCTTGGGGCAATTATATTAACGGGACTTATTGGTTTGTCACGAGTTGCTGGTGCCCGTCATTTTGCTTCAGATGTTTTGGCTGGATGGAGTATGGGGTATACGTGGTTCATTATCTGTGTCTTTTGGTATGAACGTCGAAAGAGATTTTTTATAGCGAAAAATAAAGTGAAACTTTGATCAGTGGGGGGTTCTTCATCCTCCACTGATTATTAGTATTCACTAATCGGGCATTTACGGCAGTTAATGCGGGATAAATCATGAACGTGGAAAGGGAGCCATCTAATTGGAGGATGGCTCCCTTTGTTAGATAGAAATAAGAGCGGCACTTATTAACCATACCGCCATTGCTCTAATTTTTTTCATTACATTGAAACAGCCTTTTCTGCTTCCATAAGCTCTTTTACCATTTCTAAGCAGTCATAGAATGTCTCAAAGGGCTTATAAGGAAGATGAAGGTCTTCGCAGCGTTTAATAAGATGATCCCTAGCAAGCACTAAATCTGCCTGTTTTGCAGCCTCAAAATCAGAAAGGGAATCTCCAATCACGATTTTAAAATGATCGCTCTGTGCGACCTTTCGCATGACGCTTGGCTTGCAGCAGCCACAGCCCTGTGTCTCAAATTTCGCACATTCCTCATCACAGCTATTTGAAAAGACGAGCTTAATTTGTTGTCCTGAAAAATCAGCGCTATTACAATATATATCAGAAAATGGGCCGTATTTTTTTAGAAGTGGCTCAATGAAAAAATCGACACCTCCACTAACAATATAAAACGGAATATGTTTCTCCCGTGCGAAGCGAACGAAATCGCCAAAACCCTCGCGTATAATGGCCGTATCTAATAAATATTGGATAACAGCATCCTTTTGTTTAGTTGATAATAGCTCAAACATTGCTGAAACGCCATCTTTAAAGGTTATAGTTTGTTCCATCATTGCTTTAGCAATTTTCTCAGATTCTTCTGGAACGAATTGAGTCATTAGTGAGACGATATTATCTGTTTCTGTTATAGTGCCATCAAAATCACAGAAAATAATTGGTTTCAAGCTACTTCCCCCTTCAAGAAAAAATGTCTACTTTTGCAGTAGACGTTCAAATTTTACCTGTACACCATATTCATCGGCTTTTGTTAAGATAATTTGATGCTCTGGAAATTGATTTTTCATGGCATTTACGAAATCATGTGCAATAGCAGTAGGGATGATGGAAATTAGCGTTGGCCCTGCTCCGCTTAAAGCTGTTCCAAATGCACCATTAGCCTTTGCGGCTTCATGAATCTCTGTATATTGTGGAATTAATTTGGCGCGGAAAGGTTCATGGAATAAATCGGCTTCCATATAACGACCTGCACGCTCAAAATCACGAGCCATTAATGAGGCAGCTAGCATATTTGCATTTGCAGAGGCATTCACTGCATAGGCACGTTCAAATTGTTCTGGTAAAACAGAACGAGATTCACTTGTTTTTAGTTCGACATCGGGTACATACACAACAAAGGAAGCATCAATATCATTGAAATGAAATGTATCGACAACGCCATTTTCATTCATTGAAGAAATTGTTAATCCTCCTAATACTGAAGCTGTTGCATTGTCTGGATGTCCTTCGATTTGTGAGGATAAATTGAGTTTATCCTGTACAGTTAAGCCTAGGTCACAGACTTGGTTAGTTAGTTCAATTCCTGCAACGATGACTGCTGCACTGCTCCCTAAACCACGGGCTAATGGAAGCTCACTTGCCATTTCAACACGGCAGGCAGGTAGCTGCTTACCGTATTGATCCGCAATTTTTTTGGCAATCACGTATAGTAAGTGCTCTTCCAACTCAAACTCTTTAGGACCATTATCATCGAGATGGATAATTTCCCATCGATCCTGTATAGAAACAGTTAACTTTAAGTAAAGAGACAAGCCAAGTCCTATTGAATCAAAGCCAGGGCCTAGATTGGCTGTGCTCCCAGGAACTGAGATTTGCCACATATTACTCATAGTACACCCTCGATGTATTTTCGAATTTCTTCCTCATCATTTTTAAGTGAAACAACATCTACAGTCGAGACATTCATTGCAGTATCAGGATCTTTCAATCCATTACCCGTGAAAATTGTAACAACTTTAGAGCCCTTTGCAATTTTGCCATTTTCAACTGATTTAATAACACCTGCTAATGATGCAGCTGAGCCTGGTTCAACGAAAATTCCTTCAGTGCCAGCAATTAATTTGTAAGCAGCTAAAATTTCTTCGTCTGTAACTGAATCAATAATTCCGCCAGACTCATCACGAGCTGCTTCAGCAAATTTCCAGCTTGCAGGATTACCAATTCGAATAGCTGTTGCCACTGTCTCAGGATTAGCAATAGGTCCACCTTTTACAATCGCTGCTGCACCTTCAGCTTCAAAGCCGAACATCTTTGGTAAACCAGAGCCTTTTGCTACGTCATATTCTTTAAAGCCCTTCCAGTATGCAGTAATGTTACCTGCGTTACCAACAGGGATGCAAAGATAATCTGGAGCTGCTCCTAAAGCATCTACAATTTCAAATGATGCCGTTTTTTGCCCTTCAATGCGGTATGGATTTACAGAGTTTACAAGTGCCACAGGAGTTGTTTCACTTACTTGACGAACAATATTTAATGCATCATCAAAATTACCGTCGATTTCGATAATCTTTGCACCATACATTGTCGCTTGTGCTAGCTTACCTAGAGCCACTTTTCCTTTAGGAATAACGACGATAGATTGGATTCCTGCACGTGTTGCATAAGCTGCTGCCGCGGCTGATGTGTTACCAGTTGAGGCACAAATAACACATTTGCTACCGTCTTCAATTGCTTTTGCAACGGCAAACACCATACCACGGTCTTTGAATGAACCTGTTGGATTTGCACCTTCGATTTTTCCATAAAGCTCAATGCCAAGTTTTTTAGATAAATTTACTAAATGTATAAGAGGCGTATTGCCTTCGTTTAAAGTTAAAGCAGGTGTGTTTTCTGTTACGGGTAAAAATTGTTTATATTCTTCAATAAGGCCTTTCCACATAACGTTTACGATCTCCTTTTGTTCTTATAGAAAGAACAGTTGTTTTTGTATAAAAGACATTTTAACGCAAATTGCCCTATGTTTTCAATAGCATTTCAGAAATTGTCGAAACAATTCGGTAATTTGAATTTTGCTTGTCACTTTCTTGAAACAACTGTATAGTAAACTTACGATGTAAAGTCAAGTGTAAAGACAGGTGGTTGAAATGACAACAAATACAGTATCAACGAATAAGCCTCAACAATCTATTTCTCGTAATAAACTTTTGGGGGTAGCGGGTGTAGGCTGGCTTTTCGATGCAATGGATGTAGGAATATTATCATTCGTTATTGCAGCATTAGCAGCTGATTGGGGATTAACACCAAGTCAATCGGGCTGGATAGGTAGCATTAACTCAATTGGGATGGCTGTAGGAGCACTTGTTTTCGGTGTGTTTGCCGATAAAGTGGGACGAAAGCAAATTTTTATGTGGACGCTTGTATTATTTTCTATTGCAAGTGGCTTGTCTGCATTTACAACTACATTAGCAGCTTTTATGGCACTGCGTTTTTTTGTAGGTATGGGGCTAGGAGGAGAATTGCCAGTCGCATCAACATTGGTTTCTGAAAGTGTAGAAGCCAAAGAGCGTGGGCGCGTGGTTGTTTTACTGGAAAGCTTCTGGGCAGCAGGTTGGTTAATCGCTGCACTGATTTCGTATTTTGTTATTCCATCATGGGGGTGGCGTGTTGCGTTATTGTTAACGGCAATTCCAGCAATCTATGCAATTTATCTTCGCTGGCACTTACCTGATTCACCACAGTTTGCAGTAAAGGCAGAATCTAAGAAACGTAGTGTTGTGCAAAATATTCGAGAAGTATGGTCGAAAAAATATGCACGCTCGACACTTATGTTATGGGTATTATGGTTTACAGTTGTATTCTCGTATTACGGTATGTTTTTATGGCTACCAAGTGTCATGGTTGGTAAAGGCTTTGACATGATTACGAGCTTTAAATATGTTCTCATTATGACGCTTGCACAACTACCAGGCTACTTCACAGCAGCATGGTTTATAGAAAAAATCGGACGGAAGTTTGTTCTTGTTTCCTATTTAATTGGTACAGCTGTAAGTGCTTTCATTTTCGGTAATGCTGAGACACTGGCAGTACTGTTAACATCAGGAATGTTTTTATCGTTCTTTAACTTAGGTGCATGGGGTGCACTCTATGCTTACACACCAGAGCAGTATCCAGCAATTATTCGTGGTACAGGTGCAGGAATGGCAGCAGCTGTTGGGCGCATCGGTGGTATTTTTGGACCTTTGTTAGTAGGCTCTTTATTAACAGCAGGTTATGATATCGGCTTTATCTTTGCTATTTTCTGCGTAGCGATTATTATCGGTGTTGTTGGGGTAATATTCCTAGGTCAAGAAACGAAACAAATTGAATTAGAATAACAAAGATAATCATGTCTTGGATGAACTATAATCCAAGACATTTTTATGATTCAATTACATAAAAATTAGAAATTATTAATTTTTATACAAATATTTTTAAAAATCTGTTAAAATCACAATCAATAAGGTACATCACTGAAAATGGGATGGCATTTTGTTAAAACGTATAGCATGTGGATAAGTTGATCTTCGTTCCGACTGGGCGACTCCTTGGGATCGGCGTCACAGATGAGACCCTGGAGCGAAGCGGCTCATCGGACGCCCCTGGAAAGCGCCAAGTTGGAACGGAAATCAACCAACGGGTTATAGTGATGATTAATCAATCGACTTCGATAATGAAAATAGAACAATTTTATGTCATTTTATTATGAACTATCACGTTAGCAAGTTAATGCGTTGAAGATTTTTCTGAAAAGTCATTGTATTCAGATTGTAATCGTGATACTGTATTTTTAACTACTTTCAGCAGGTGTCTTTTGTACCGAAAGCGAAGCGACAGCAACAATGTTTTACCTGTGCGAAAGCGAAGCGACAGCAACACGGTTTTAACTGTGCGAAAGCGAAGCGACAGCAACAACAACAACAGCAACAACAACAACAACAACACACGACTGAGTGACCAACATCGTGCCGAGGCATAATTGATTCGAATCTAGAGTCAGTAGGAAACAATCTCCATTCGTGATAATTTCATTGAAAGAAGGGTTGTTAGAAATGAGTATTAATGAAGAAATAAAAAGAAGATTTATTAGGCTGTCGAAGGGACAGCGTAAAGTTGCACAATTTGTTATGAATAACCCTACAGCTGTAATAGGGAACGGAGCAGCAGAAGTAGGTAGACAGGCTAATGTTAGTGAATCGACAGTTATTCGATTTTGTTATGCGATGGATTTTTCGGGCTATGTAGAGCTTCAAGACGAAATTAGAAGCTATTTAATGACTCAAGATGATGGGGCGAGTCTTCAACCTTCATATACTTCAAGTTTTAGTAAGATAATGCAACGTGATATTCAAAATATTCAAGATACTATTCATTTAATTAATGATAACATGCTTCAAAAGAGCGCAAAATGGCTTCATGAGGCGGATAATGTTTACATTTTAGGTACTCGTCAAGCTGCGTCCATTGCAAATTGGTTATCGTACACAATGAAAACTTTACGTCAAAATGTGAAACAACTTCGTTTAGATTCCGATGATATTGTACAACAAGTTAACAGTATGGGGGGGCACACAACGTTAATAGTTTTTTCGTGTGACAAGCATTCAATCGATATTAAAACGATCGTAGAAATTGCGAAGAAGAAAAAAGTAAAAATTATTGCCATTACTGATTCGGCGTTGTCGCCTATTCGAGATTATGCAAGTGCGTTATTTGCACTTTGTATGAAAAACCAATCTTCATTGGACGTTATTCCAGTTTTATTTTCATTTTTACATGCGCTAATTGAGGAAATGATCAGTCAGGATAAGGCGCAATATGTGAAATATCAGCAATCGTATGAGCAAGTAGAACATAATTTATTATTCTTAGATGCGGTAAGAGAAAAGCAAGTATTCTAAAATATTAACGCGTAGATAATGTACAAGGCTGATCTATGCGTTTTTTTAACTACTTTAAAACAAGGCCACACATAAAAAAGATGCCCAAATAAGTTTTAGACATCCTTGAAAAGAAGCTTATAAAATTTTACTTAAGCTATATTCGTTAATAAAGGTATCATTTAATTTAATGGCGTTTTGTCGAATACCTTCTTGCTGAAACCCTAATTTTTTAAACAAATTTAAAGCACTATCATTATGCTCCATAACAGATAATTCTAAGCGCGAAATATCTCGCTGTTTAGACCAGCTTTCAACTGCCTTCATAAGCGCTGAACCGATACCTTGTCGTTGATGCTCTTCCTTAACAGCTAAGCGGACTGATGCAACATGCTTAGCTTTAGAGTGTTTATATCCATGGATAACGGCATAGCCAGCAAAAATACCATTTAATATACAAAGTAAAATCGTACGGTTTTTCAGTTGTTTCCAATAGACTAAATCTTTACGAAGCTGTTGGACTGTAAGGTCTAATTCGTTTTGCATGTTATACATGAATTCAGTTTGTTGGAAAATTTCTTCTTGCAAATGAATAAATGATCTAGCGTCTGATGCTTCAATTGCTCGAATTATGTATGCAGATGGGTTGTTGTCATTTTTAGAAATATTACTCGTAGTCTTCATTTGTGTACGCGAGAAAGTTACACTAGTGCCGAGCTTAACATCAATGACATAGTAGCCTGCATTTGTCCATGACAGATAATGAGAAAGAGGGGGCTTTGTTTTCTTCCACCAGCTTCTGTTCAAGTAAGCTGCATTTGGCAAGGCTTGTCCCATTATATTCTCTAATTCGGTAAAGGATAAAGTAATTTCTTGTTGTAAAGCTACTTCAAAATAATTTGCTAAAGGAATATACTTTTTTTCCATCTTCTTTGTCATCGTAATCCCCATTTCCTGTATATCCTAAAATATAGACTACCTGATGATAGCATAAAATTACGGTTTCTTAAATATAAAAACGCAACTATATATCTATTTATAGTAAATATTTTTAATGAACTGTGTATTGTTACTATTAAATGTTAAAAATTGGATGGTAAAAAATAGATAAATATAATAAATTTAATAATAACCAATAAATAGTAAGTAAGGGTTGTTTTTTGCCTATTGCTAAAATTCGGAATGTTGTATATTAAAACGTATGCCATATATAAGTTGGTTGGAGTTGAGGCTGGGCGACTCCTTGTGGATTAGCGTCACAGATGAAACTCTGGAGCGAGCCAATAGAGGAACGAAGGCTAAAAGCGTCACGTTCTGTGATAACACCTTCGTGACCAACATCCTTTTGGCCCAAGCTGCTTATCGGACGCCCCCAGGAAGCTTGCTCTGTGCGAAAGCGTAGCGACAGCAACAATTGTTTTATCTGTGCGAAAGCGTAGCGACAGCAACAATTGTTTTATCTGTGCGAAAGCGTAGCGACAGCAACAACAAATGTTTTCTGTAGCGGCAGCTACAATGTTTTATCTGCGCGAAAGCGAAGCGTCAGCGGCAAAGCGCCAAGTTGGAACGGAAATCAACTCCACTTTATGGTGATTTTCGACATTGACTACAGCGATCTTTAACTTCTTTTATGTTATGTATAGGAGAAGTAAGGAATACATAAAGATGCAGTTATTTTAGAATATGAAATTTTAGTTGTGGATTGATAGTAGATCCTTAATAGAACTTTCACTTTATATCATGTTAGTCTATAAGGTATGATAAAATAACAAGCGTGTTGATTAGGAAAATATAGGTTTATTATTGAGTGATAAAAGGATTTTTTTGTTGATATTTTGCTAATGTATGTCCATTTTAACTGATTGTAACGTAGGGCTACTCGAGTGCTCCTGTCGCTTCGCTTTCGTCGCAGAGCAAAGCTTCCCGCGGGAAAGCGAGTAGCCCGTAGCGGAAATCAGAGCCTTCTAATTAATTAGAATGGATGAAAATGGTTAATCAACACACTTGATAAAATAAAATACAAATGTTTTGGCCATTTAGGAGGAATAAATTTTATGAGTAAAGTTTTAATTTTTGGACATAAAAATCCAGATACAGATACAATTACATCTGCTATTGTATATGCATATTTAAAGCAACAAATTGGCGAAGATGCTGAAGCGGTACGCCTTGGAGAAGTAAATAATGAAACACAGTTTGCATTAGACAAATTTGGCTTTGAGGCACCTCGATTAATTACATCAGTAGTTGGAGAAGCAGAGAAAGTAATTCTTGTAGACCACAATGAATTCCAGCAATCTGCTGATGGTATTGAAGAAGTACAAATTGTAGAAGTAATTGATCATCACCGTATTGCGAACTTCCAAACAGCTGATCCACTATACTATCGTGCAGAACCTGTAGGCTGTACTGCAACGATTTTAAACAAAATTTTCAAAGAAAATGGTGTAGAGATCCCTGCAAACATTGCTGGATTAATGCTTTCTGCCATCGTTTCTGATACATTATTATTCAAATCTCCAACTTGCACAGAGCAAGATGTAAAAGCTGGTGAGGAGCTAGCAAAAATTGCAGGTGTTGATGCTGCTGAATACGGATTAGCGATGCTTAAAGCAGGTGCTGATCTTTCAGATAAATCATTAGAAGATCTTTTATCATTAGATGCAAAAGAATTCCAATTTGGTGAATATAAATCTGTAGTGGCTCAGGTAAACGCTGTCGATATTAACGATGTGCTTGGTCGCCAAGAGGAATTAGAAATTTTATTAAACAAAAATGTAGCGGAAAATGGCTTAGATTTATTCTTCTTCGTTGTAACTGATATTTTAAACAATGATTCAACAGCCGTTGCAATTGGACAAGTAGCAGAGGCTGCGGCAAAAGGATTTGGCGCAGAGCTTGTAAATAATCGCGTTCTTCTACCAGGTGTTGTATCTCGTAAAAAACAAATCGTGCCAGTTTTAACTGAAGCATTGAAATAATGGAAAAGAGGTTGTCCTGAAAAAGACAACCTCTTTTTTATTGTTAAGGAAATTATAGATTTTTATGTTGTGGATAACCCAGGGCATAGTTATCGTCTAGGCTAAAGCGGTACATTCTCGAGGTCGCTTCGATCCCTCGGGCAAAAGTGGTGGAGCGCATACTTTTGCTTCGGGCTCTCCAGCGCTTGTCGGATGTAAACGAGCGCTTTAGCGCATTTGTTAATCTAGCTTTAGTGGGTGCACAGCAGGACCTTCCAGCACTTCCCCTTTGGCATTAAAGCGAGAGCCGTGACAAGGGCAATCCCAAGTTTCATCGGCTTCATTCCATTTTGTTTTACAGCCTAAATGCGTGCAAGTTGGGGTATTGGCATGTCTAAGATAGCCTGATACAAACTCCTTGGCTACGAAGCCACCTACCTTTAGCATTTGCATGAACTGAGCACCGAATTTCGTACGTGATGGTGAATAAAGAGCAATTGCACCTTCCTCAATCCTTGACCCTGTTATTAAGGAGGATAGTAAATCTCCAGCTACAAAAGAATTGGAAATCCCCCATTTTCGATAGCCGGTTGCAATGAAAACATTAGGCAAGGACTGTGTGATCCTGCCGACATAAGGTACCATATCAGGTGTTTCAATGTCTTGCGCTGACCATCGATAGATAGGATCCTGATCGAAATGCCCCTTCAATTCATCTTGAATAGACTCATAATAGGGCTCCGTATTGGTTGTTTCACCTGCAATATGATTAGAGCCACCTAATACTAAATAATGCTCATCGTTTATGGTGGCTGTCCGAATAGAGCGAGTAGGATTATCTACGCATAAATATTGTCCTTGCAGTGTATCAGTAACTTTGCCAGCCACCATATAGGAGCGACTGTTAGAGAGTTTAAAAAGCTGTAGCCCTTTAAAGGCCTCAATAGGATAGTGTGTACCCAAAATAAGCTTGTTGTATTGAACCGACATATCATTTGCGGTATGTAAGTTATTTTGTGGTATGTTTAATTGCTGAACACGGGTACTTGTATAGAGTTTTGCCCCCATTGATAATGCTTCTTTTACAAGGAAATTACAAACTTCTACAGGATGTATTTGTGCCTGCTGGGACATGCTAAGCGCTTTTGTAATTGGGAAGGGAAGCTCTGTATCAGAAGTGATTTTCGCCTTAATATTTAATACTTTATAGGCATTCCACTCCTTTAATAATTGGGCATAACCTTCTTTTGTTTGGCAATAAAGCAATGAATCTACTTGTTGAATACTTTCCTTAGGTAATAACTGTAGAGCTTTATCAACAGCGAGCTGGTTAAGCTGATAATAGAGCCGTGCCTCATCTACAGAAAGTTTTTCTATAAGGTTGTTATAAACTAAGCTATGCTGTGCAGTTAATTTTCCTGTTGAATGACCAGTCGTACCATGACCGATATGGGAATTTGCTTCAAGCAAAACTACATCTACACCTGATTTTGCTAAGATATAGGCTGTATATAGTCCCGTCAAGCCTCCACCGATAATACATACATCACAAGTTGTTGACGCAGGAAGAGATGTTAAGGAGACGGGATCAGTTGTTGCGAGCCAAAGAGATTGTGTCATACATAACCCTCACATTGTTTTTAAGTTCAGTATGTAGATTGGTTTGAAAATTTATGCAATGAAGCATAAAAATTGCCTGATCGAAAGGACTATCGCTACAATGTATCAAAAGGAGCGTGTTTAGCTATGAAAATTGAAATTTGGTCAGACTATGTATGTCCATTTTGTTATATTGGTAAAAAACAACTAGAGCAGGCGATTCAAGATACAGGTTTTGCAGGACAGGTGGAGCTTGTCTATAAAAGCTATCAACTTGATCCAACAACACCTGTGGATGAAAATGTGTCTACATTTGAATCATTGGCGAAAAAGTATGGAATGTCGCTAGAAAAAGCGAAGGAAATGACACAGGGTGTTGCTGCTCGCGCAAAAGAAGTTGGTCTAGACTATAATTTTGATAAGCTAATGGAGGAAAATACATTAAAGGCGCATCGTCTTGTAAAATGGGCAGAACAGCAAGGGGATGTTACAGCACTTGTTGAAGCACTATTACACAATTATTTTATAGAAGCAAAGCGTATTGGCCAGGATAATGTATTAATCGATATTGCTGAGCAAGTAGGCCTGAATCGTGAAGAAGTTGCAAAGGTACTTTCCGGTGATGATTTTAAAACAGAGGTAGAGACTGATATACAAGAAGGACTACAGCTTGGCGTACGTGGAGTACCTTTCTTCGTCTTAAATCGTAAGTATGGTATTTCTGGAGCGCAACCTCAAGAAGTATTTGAAGAAACCTTGCGTAAAGTTGCAGAGGAAGAAGGCCTACAACCTGGATTAAAGATGGCAGGCTCTGGAGATAGTGGAGTTTGTACAGATGATAGCTGTAAATTTTAACTTCTTTCAGCAAGTGTTTTGGTAGCGAAAGCGAAGCGTCAGCTACAAGTGTTTTGGTAGCGAAAGCGAAGCGTCAGCTACAAGTGTTTTGGTAGCGAAAGCAAAGCGTCAGCTACAAGTGTTTTGGTAGCGAAAGCAAAGCGTCAGCTACAGATGTTTTATGTAACGTAAGTGAAACGGCAGTTACAAATGTCTTTTGTGGGATGACCTTTGTTAAAACGTATGCCATGTATTTAAGTAGATTGAAGTAGAGGCTGGGCGATTCCTTGGGGATTAGCGTCAAAGATGAGACCCCTGGAGCGAGCCGGCAGAGAAACGAAGGCTAAAAAAGTCACGTCCTGTGATAACGCCTTCGTGACCAACATCGTGCTGTTACTGTCGCTAGCTTTCGCACAAAAAAACAATGTGTTGCTGCCGCTACGTTAGCACTTCGTTTTCGCGCAAAAAACACTTGTTGCTGCAAGCGGCTCAGCGACGCCCCAGTAGGAACGGAAATCAACCCCACGTTATGGCGATGAGATGCTTTAATTGAAATATCAACATTTCAGTCAAAAGTCTGAGTCTACTTGCGTTGACTTTTTACAGAAAGTTTTTTATTATACTTATATATCTTGAATTCGAGATATTAAACTATGGATTTTAAGGGAGAATTTATATAATGAATGTATTAGTAGTAAAAGCTAACAACCGTCCAGATGGTATTTCAACAAAAATGTATGACACATTTATGGAAAATGTACAAGGTGTAAATGTAACGACTTTTGACGTATTCGCAGAAGACATGCCTTATTTCGGTCAAGATCTTTTCAATGCTTTTGGTAAAGTTCAAAACGGTGAAGAGTTAACTGACATTGAATCACGTCTTTTAGCTGCTAAACAAAAAGCTATGGACGCTTTAACTGCAGCTGACGTAGTCGTATTTGCTTTCCCACTTTGGAACTTAACAATCCCAGCGACATTACAAACTTTCATTGACTATGTATTCCAAGCTGGTTACACATTTAAATATGGTGAAGACGGTCAATTAGTTAGCTTAATGACTGACAAAAAAGCTATTATTTTAAATGCTCGCGGTGGTAACTATTCAGCACCTGAAGCACAGCCAATGGAAATGTCAGTTAACTACATCAAAAACGTTGTTGGTGGCATGTTCGGTATGGAAATTATCGAAGAGGTTATCATTGAAGGTCATAACGCTTCTCAAGATAAAGCACAAGAAATTATTGCAAACGGCCTAGAAGCAGTTAAAAAAGTAGCTCAATCTTTACAAACTGTAAATGCATAAAAATTTATTTTTTAATAAAAGTTCTCTCTAATTTGAGAGGATTTTTTTTTATTTCTTTCAAAGAGGTACGGTAATGGTAAGGAGGTCTGACATATTGGTACTATGCACTTATTTTTGATTTACATTTAATAACATCACATTATGTGAAATAAGTATGAAATAATATTAATCTATCATTTTTTGTTAAAGTGTTTTGCTATTCATTTAAAAGTACATACAATTAGGACTATTTATTCAGTTAAAAAAGTAATTAGTATATTATAATAGAAATCGTAGGAAAATATTAGATTTATAAGGAGGCTGTTACATGAATAAGAAATTAATGACTAAATTCTTGGCGATGTTACTTGTTCTATTCACGGTGTTACCATTTGGACTTTCCGCAAATGCTGCATCAAACGATGTGACACGTGGAGATTACGTGAAAGAATTAGTAGAAAGCTTAAATGTAGAGCTAGGTGATGGTTCCAAACTTGCCTTCACTGATGTCCCAAAGGATTTAGCCCCGTATGTAGAAAAAGCAGTAGAACTAAAGCTTATTAAAGGTAAAACTGCGACATTGTTTGATCCAAACGATAAATTGACACGTCAACAAGCATTCGTTATATCTGCTCGTGGATTAGTGAATGAAAACGCTCCACTTTCTGTATTAGATAAATTTAAAGATGCAGATCAAGTTGCTAAGACACATAAGCAGGATTTAGCAAATGCAGTTGCAGCAAACATATTACAAGGCTTTGAGGATAACACAATTCGTCCTCGTGACTATGTAACAACTGAGCAAATGAAAAGCATTGTTGAACGCTTTGTAGCTGAATATAAATTACCTACATCTGAAACAACAGTAAATCTTCAAATTTTAGGTACTACAGATATTCATACAAACCTTGCAAATTACAATTATTTCTTAGATGCTGAATCAGCTGATGTAGGTTTAGCAAACACTGCTACATTAATTGAACAAGCTCGTACTAAGAACCCAAATACATTATTATTTGATAACGGCGATTTAATTCAAGGAACGCCACTAGGTTCTTATAAAGCGTTAGAAAACGTCTTAAAGCCAGGTGAAGTTCATCCAGCTGTTGCAGCATTAAATGCACTAAAATATGATGGTGGAACTTTAGGAAACCACGAGTTCAACTATGGCTTAGAGTTTTTAGATGAAGTATTAAATGATGCAAAATACCCTGTCGTAAATGCAAACACATACGACGCTAAAACGAAAGAGCGTATGTATACACCTTATGTCATTCTTGATAAAGAGGTTGTAGACAATACAGGTAAAAAGCACACACTTAAAGTTGGCGTTACAGGTATCGTGCCTACGAAAATTGTTGAATGGGATGCTATCCATTTAGCAGGTAAAGTAGAAATGCAAGAACCAGTTGAAGCAGTAAAAGAAGTTGTACCAGAAATGCAAAAAGCTGGGGCAGATGTAATTGTAGTACTTTCTCATTCAGGTATTGGTGGGGACACTTATGTAAAAGGTGCCGAAAACGTTGGATACCAAATCTCTGAAATTGAAGGTGTTGACGCTTTAATTACAGGTCATTCTCATTTAACATTCCCAGGTGACTATAAAGATCTTAAAAATGTTGATCAAGAAAAAGGCAAAATTAATGGTGTACCTACTGTAATGGCAGGTAGCTATGGTAGCCATCTTGGTGTCATTGACTTAAAGCTAGAACAACAAGGCTCTAAATGGGTTGTAGTGGATGGACAAGGTTCTATCCGTTCTATCAAACAAGAAGGCTTAAAACCATCTAAAACAGTTTTAAATGCAATTAAAGAAGCACATGAAGGAACGTTAAAGTATATTCGTCAACCTGTTGGTGAGACAACTGCACCAATCCATAGTTACTTCTCAATGGTTCAAGATGATCCTTCTATTCAAATTGTGACACAAGCTCAAAAGTGGTTTATTGAACAAGAATTAAAAGGTACTGCTGATGAAAATACACCACTTCTTTCTGCTGGTGCACCTTTCAAAGCAGGCTCTCGTAACAACCCTGCAGATTACACAAACATTCCTGTAGGTCCACTTGCGATTAAAAATATGGCAGACATCTATCATTACGATAATACTGTTGCAACGATTAAAGTAACAGGCGCACAAGCAATTGAATGGTTAGAAATGGCTGCTGGCATTTTTGCAACGATCGATCCAAATAAAACGGAAGAACAAAATATTATTGACCCAGAAGCACGTTCTTACAATTTTGATGTATTAGATGGCTTAACATATCAAATCGATGTAACATCACCATCAAAATATGATCGTCGTGGTATTTTAGTAGACGAAAAAGCGAACCGTATTAAAAATGTACAATACAACGGTAAACCAATCGATCTAGATCAAGAGTTCATCATCATTACAAACAACTACCGTGTTGGTGGTTCTTATGGTGCCACATTCAAAAATGAAAATGGCTCTAACATAACAAACTATGCTTATGAAAATCGCCAAGCTGTAATTGACTACATTATGGCTAACAAAACAATTAATCCTGCTGCGGATAACAATTGGTCATTTGCACCGTTCCCAGCAAATACAAAAATTATTTACCACTCTGCTAAGGATGCACAAAAGGTCATTCCTGCTGGCAGCAATATCGAATATTTAGAAGATACAGAAGGCGGCTTTGGTAAGTATTTAATTAAATAATGAAAATAAAAAGGAGAGCGCAAATTATTTGCTGCTCTCCTTTTTGTGTCGTTCAAATGTATGATATTATCACTTAATTGTATTCCAAGAATAAGGGTCATCACCTAACGTGGGGTTGATTTCCGTTCCGACTGGGCGCTTTGCCGCTGACGCTTCGCTTTCGCGCAGATAAAACATTGTAGCTGCCGCTTTGCTTTCGCTACAGAAAACATTTGTTGTTGCTGCCGCTACGCTTTCGCACAGATAAAACATTTGTTGTTGCTGCCGCTACGCTTTCGCACAGATAAAACATTTGCTGCCGCTACGTTAGCACTACGCTTTCGCACAGAAAACATCCGCTTGCGCTCCAGGGTCTCATCTGTGACGCTGATCGAGGGCACTGAAAAAGTCGATTTGCCACAAAAAATGTGATGCAAATCGACTTTTTTGAGTTTATAAATCCAACAAAAGACAGATTTATAATATAAAAAATGAATTTCTTTAGTTTTTTAGTGCCCTTGACGCTGATCCCCAAGGAGTCGCCCAGTCTCCACTTCAATCAACTTATCCACATGGTATACGTTTTAACAAATGTCATTGATGATCCAGAAAATAATATAAATATCCAAATAGTTCCTGGCTCATAACAGTATCTATACAATGGTAATTTTATTTGTTAACGGCAGGAGTCATAAAAATAAAACCATGTGCATCTATATAGAAGTAAATTGCCATTTTCATTGCTGTTATTAGACCCCATGATTACTCTCTAATTGGGCGGCCATGGCTTAATTTCTATGACATTGTTAGCTTCATATGAAACTAGAGACAGTAAAAAGACAGAGTTAATAATACAGGCGTATTGATGAGGAAAATCAGCGTCTTCTAATCAATCGAAACGGATAAAAATGGTTACCGATATTCTATTAAAGTAAATGCCAGAAATGATAAAATATCCTAAAGTTACTTTTAGTAATTAAATATATAATGGTAAATAAATTACTAGAGGTAAATAAGTTACTTCAAATTTACTTTTTTAAAAATAATCGTTACAATAGATTACATAAGAGGTGAAAAAAATGAATGAGTCAAATTTATGTCCTCGTTTAGCTAAAGCAATGGATTTAATCGGAAAACGCTGGACAGGGCTAATTTTATATCAATTATTAGATGGGCCACAGCGCTTTAATGAGATTGAATCAGCTTTACCTGTAAGCGGCCGTTTATTATCGGAACGTTTAAAAGAGCTAGAAAAAGAAGGGCTTGTTGAACGCAAAGTGTATTCAGAGGTACCGGTGCGTGTTGAATATTCTTTAACAGATAAAGGTCGAGCACTAGAAGGTGCAATTCGCAATATCGAGTCATGGGCAACGAGCTGGCTTTAAAGTGTGAGGACTATCAAAATATCTGATTATCTCTGCACAAGAAGTCTCGCTGACTGTTAAGGTGAGATAAAAAATACTCTTCATTTTACTTGTCAAATTAGGGTTCTAAATCCATACTAGGGTAGAGTAAGAAGGACGTTAGAAAGGAATTAGCTCTCATGACAAAAGAACAATGGGCGGCGGATTTAGCACAGAGCGTTAATCCAGCCAATATTAAGTTAGATGAATCATTACAGCAATATACTATGACAAAACTAGGTGGTAAAGCGGATGTTTTCGTTCTCGTTGAAACTGAGGAAGAAGCAGCGACAGTTATTCGCTATGCTTACATGAATAATATACCGTTATTAATGTTAGGTAATGGATCTAATATGGTCGTTCGTGATGGCGGTCTTCGAGGGATCGTTGTTACATTTTCACTTTTAGATGAAATTCATATTAATGGTGACCATGTTTACGCGCAAAGCGGTGCACTTATAAAGGATGCATCAAAGCTAGCGGCAGCAGCATCTTTAACAGGCTTTGAATTTGCATGTGGTATCCCTGGCTCAATTGGTGGAGCTATGGCAATGAACGCAGGTGCATATGGTGGTGAAATTAAAGATATTATTATTTCATCAAAAGTGTTAACAAAAGAAGGCGACATTTTAATATTATCAAAAGAAGAGCTTGAACTCGGTTATCGTCAAAGTATCATTGCCAAGAAGGGGTATTATGTACTCTCATCTGAATTTCAATTATCTAACGGTGTGCAAGAAGAAATTGATGCGAAAGTTGCTGATTTAACTTTTCAGCGAGAATCTAAGCAGCCGTTAGAATACCCATCAGCAGGGAGTGTTTTTAAGCGCCCGCCAGGCCACTTTGCAGGCAAGCTTATTCAAGATAGTGGCCTACAAGGAAAAGGCGTAGGTGGTGCAGAGGTATCAACGAAGCATGCAGGCTTTATTGTTAATAAAGGTAATGCAACGGCTACTGATTATATTGCGACAATCCAGATGGTACAACGAGTAGTTAAAGAAAAGTTTGGCATCGATTTAGAAACAGAAGTTAAAATCGTTGGTGATGATTTATAGGATACTGCGCTCTTCGCTAATGGCGGAGAGCGTTTTTTGAGGAGTGAAACAGAAAATGAAATTTATATCATGGAATGTCAATGGAATTCGAGCTTGCTTGGGCAAAGGTTTTTTAGATTTTTTCAATTATGTAGATGCAGATTTTTTCTGTATTCAAGAAACGAAGTGTCAGGATGGACAAGTGGAGATTTCACTTGAGGGATATGAACAATATTGGAATTATGCACAGAAGAAAGGTTATTCAGGTACAGCTATTTTTACAAAGCATACGCCACTTTCAGTACATTATGGTGTTGGTGAGGATGAATCACAGGAAGAGGGGAGAATTATTACGTTAGAGTATGAAGATTTTTATTTAGTGAATGTCTATACCCCGAATTCACAGCGTGATTTAGCTAGACTACCTCTTCGTTTAGAGTGGGAGGATCGGTTAGCGCTATATTTACAAGAGCTAGATTCCAAGAAACCTATAGTATACTGTGGCGATTTAAATGTCGCGCATATGGAAATTGATTTAAAAAATGCAAAGTCGAATGTTGGTAATTCAGGTTTTACATATGAAGAACGTGCAAAAATGACTGAGCTATTGGGTAGTGGTTTTGTGGATTCATTCCGCTACATGCATCCTGATACAACAGACCACTATACATGGTGGTCCTATATGAATAAAGTACGAGAACGTAATATTGGGTGGCGTATTGACTACTTTATTGTGTCGGAGAGTCTAAAGGATAAAATTGATGTGGCAAGTATTCATTCAAACATTATGGGCAGTGATCATTGCCCAATTGAATTACAGCTTAATCAGTAATATCTATGAAAAATAAAATGGTTAGGGGAATCTCTGTTGCACTTTAAATGAGGGTAGTTTCTGTTCCAAGCTACTCGTGTTCCTGTGGGCGCTTCCTCGGCTGATGCTGCGGACACTTCGTTTTGCCGAAGATCTACTCTAATTAATGACACCATAATTTCATTGAGACAATATTTTTTCAACAACATAAAAAATCGTATTTTCTAAAAGGAAATGCGATTTTTTTTATATTTTTACAGTTAATGTTTTTACAACGCAATAAACACTAAAATTTCGAACCTTTAAAAAGGATTTGATAAGCGAGTAAAAGAATATATTCTAAAGAAGGGGGTGTGTGATGTGAGAAAGTTTACGTGGAAAAAATGGCTTCTGGTTATAACTGGATTTTTAGCCGTAGTAGCCATTGTCGCATTTATCGGTTTTACATGGTTTATGAATAAATCAAAACCAGTAATTGATGGCGAGCTTACGGTGAGCGTGCTGGATCAGGATGTAACTGTCACAAGGGATGATAAGGGGGTTCCTCATATTTTTGCTAAGACGGATGCAGACTTGTATCGTGCACAAGGCTACGTGCAAGCGCAGGATAGACTGTTTCAAATGGATTTAGCAAGAAGACAGGCTAGCGGTCGCTTGTCGGAAATAATCGGTGAGGCAACTATAAAAACTGATAAATATTTCCGAACATTTAGTTTACGAGATGCAGCTGAAAAATCATTATCTACCTATGATGCAGAAAGTAAGCAGGTACTTGAGTGGTTCACAGATGGCGTAAATGCTTTTATGGCGCAGGCAAAGGAAAATAATACTTTAAGCTATGAATTTGCATTATTAGGCTATGACCCAGAGGAGTGGTCAGTTGTGGACTCGCTTACTATTGGCAAATATATGGCCTATGATTTAGGTGGTAATTGGAATACGCTTGCGTTTCGACACTGGGCTTTACAAAATTTTGATGAAGAAAAAGCAAAAGAATTATTTATAAAATATCCAGAAAACGCTTCATCCATTCTCGCAGCAAATAAAGAAAATCCAGTAGAAGTGGCAGGGAATTTTAATGCAGAGCTGTTGCCCAATGAATTTAACGGCAGTAATAACTGGGTTGTGTCAGGGAGTAAAACCAAAAATGGTACGCCAATTTTAGCAGATGATCCACATTTAGGATTAAGTACACCATCTATTTGGTATCAAATGCACCTACAATCTCCTGAGCAAAATGTTAGTGGCGTAATCTTTGCAGGTATTCCAGGCATCATTTTAGGTCACAGCGATGAAATTGCATGGGGGGTAACGAATGTTGGACCTGATGTACAAGATTTATATATTGAAATACCAAACCCGGATGACCCAACACAGTTCCGCTATGATGGCAAGTGGGAGCAAGCGGAAGTACGTGATGAGGCAATAAAGGTAAAGGACGGAGAAACGGTAGATTTTGAAGTCGTTGTCACACGTCATGGCCCTATCATGACAGATTTAGCATTTAAAGGGACTGAGCCAACAGCACAATTTTCGATGCAGTGGACGGCACTCCAACCAACAACGGAGCTACGTGCAGTACTTGGTTTTAACAAGGCAAAAACGTGGAATGATTTTGAAAAAGCGTTAGAAGATTTTAAGGCACCAGCACAAAACTTTGTCTTTGCATCAAAGGATGGCACGATTGCTTATAAAGCGAATGGCCAAATTCCGATTCGAAAACAAGGAGACGGGCAATTACCGGTACCAGGTGATTCCAGTGACTATGGCTGGGAGGGTTTTATTCCGTGGAATGAGTTACCGACTGTAGTAAACCCAAAAGAAGGCTTTATTGCAACAGCGAATAATGAAGTCATTGGTGAAGAATATCCTTATCATATAACAGATTCCTGGGCACAGCCTTATCGCTTTGAACGGATTAAGGAAGTTTTAGAAGCAAATGATTCTTTAACAGTGGAAGACATGATGAATTTACAAATGGATCAGCATAACCTTTATGCTCGTGAGTTTTTACCAGATTTATTAAACTCGATAAAGGCACAAGATCACGATGGAAAGTATGAGGATGTTATTAAATTGTTAGAGGATTGGAATATGGTAGATGCAAAGGATTCAGGTGCACCTTTAGTGTTCCATACATTAATGCAAAAGTTACAGGAAGTATTATTTAAGGATCAAATGCCAGAAGATATGTATAATTTAATGTCTGGGAAATTTAATATTACAGACCAGCTTTTACGTACGGCTTATGCAGGAGACAAGAGCATATGGATTGAGGAGCAAGGTGGAGTCGATGTAACAGTTTACAAGGCGTTAAAACTCACTGTTGCACAAATAGAAAATCAATTCGGCAAAAGTGCATCAAAGTGGCAATGGGGAGATTTCCATCAACTTACCTTTGATCACACATTAGGTAACGCTTCGCCAATTCTTGCGGCATACTTTAATGCAAAGAAGGTTCCGATCGGTGGCTCGAAGGTTACTGTTCAGGCAGCTGATAATGATTTGGCTGGAAATGTAGATCACGGAGCATCATGGCGTTTTGTTGCAGATGTTGGCGATTTAAGCTCAGCCTATCATATCGTTGGTCCCGGGCAGAGTGGACATGTAAAATCTGATTGGTATCAAGATCAAGTAATAGATTGGGCTAATGGAGATTATCATCAAACGTTTGTGAGAAAAGAAGATATTAAAGGCAAAACGTTGCGATTAAAAGCAAAATAGAATTAGAAACTATAAGAATCTATAGGGTTTTATATTAAGACAACATGGTTTCTCAGCAAAACGAGTGGTTGATTTCCGTTCCGACTGAGCGCTTTCCTGGGGGCGTCCGATGAGCCGCTTCACTCGCGCTGCTCGCTCCAGGGTCTCATCTGTGACGCTAATCCCCAAGGAGTCGCTCAGTCTCCACTCCAATCAACCTCTTAGCATGCCTTATTTATCTCCACTTTGTTTAATATGTCACCATAGTTTCATTATCAAACAACATGCAAAGCTATCACATTGAAGTGATGGCTTTTTTACGTTTATATTTATAAGGTAGCAATTTAAATAAATGTATTTTTAAATTTGTGATATAAATCATTTACATTCAAATATTCGTTTGAATATGATGGAATATTATGTTATATTAAAAACAATCAAACGAACATTTGAATGAGGTGAGGAAATGCCAAAAGAAATATGTGAGATAACACATGTTCATGAAGAAGCAGTCATTAAGGTACAACAGCAAATGCCAGATCTATCAGGAGTAGCAAAATTTTTAAAGGCATTATCTGATGAAACAAGGCTTAAAATTGCGTATGCCTTAACGGTCGAGGATGAATTATGTGTTTGTGATGTTGCCTCCATTATTGGCTCGTCAGTAGCAACAGCATCGCATCACTTACGTTATTTAAAAGATAATAATTTAGCGAAATCGTATCGTAAAGGAAAGCAAATGTATTACTCTTTAGCTGATGAGCATGTGTATCAAATTGTAACGGTTGCCTACGAACATGTGAAAGAGGGGATTGCAAATGGCATCGACGCCAACTAAACAAGAATATAGGCTACAAAACTTGTCCTGTGCCAGTTGTGCAGCAAAGTTCGAAAAAAATGTGAAAGCTATTCCAGAAGTACAGGATGCACAAGTGAATTTTGGTGCTTCTAAAATAACAGTTATTGGTGATATTGATGTTGATCAGCTTGAAGAGGCAGGTGCCTTCGACGGTATAAAAGTATCCCAATCTACAGCAAAAGCGCTTGAAAAATCAACACCTTTTTATCGAAAAACAGAAAATATATTAGCTGGAATCTCTTTGTTATTTGTAGTGCTTGGATATGTAATTGGAGCAATGCGTAGTGAAACTGATCCGCTAGCAATTGGGATGTTTATTATCGCGATTCTAGTTGGGGGGATCGGAATTTTTAAAACAGGCTTCCGTAATCTAGCACGCTTTGAATTTGATATGAAGACGCTGATGACCATTGCAGTAATAGGTGCAGCTATTATAGGAGAATGGGAAGAAGCGGCCGTTGTTGTCTTTTTATTCGCAGTAAGTGAAGCGCTTGAAGCGTATTCAATGGATAAAGCACGTCAATCGATTCGTCAGTTAATGGATATAGCTCCTCCAACAGCAACAATAAAGCGGGCACATGGTGAGCATTTCCATGAGATGGAATTACCGACTGAGGAGATTGAAATTGGCGATATTTTAATCGTTAAACCTGGTCAGAAGATTGCTATGGACGGAATTGTAGTTAGTGGATTATCAGCAGTGAATCAGGCAGCGATTACAGGTGAATCTATTCCAGTCAATAAAACAGTCGATGATGAAGTATTTGCAGGAACTTTAAATGAAGAAGGTGCCCTAGAGGTTCGAGTGACAAAGCGTGTAGAAGACACAACAATTGCAAAAATCATTCATTTGGTTGAAGAAGCACAGGCAGAAAAAGCACCTTCACAGCAGTTCGTTGATCGCTTTGCGAAATACTACACACCAGCAATTATGATTATTGCTTTACTTGTAGCTGTTATACCACCTTTATTTATAGGTGATTGGCAACATTGGATTTACCAAGGATTAGCAGTCCTTGTTGTAGGATGTCCGTGTGCACTAGTCGTTTCCACGCCAGTTGCTATTGTTACGGCTATAGGTAACGCAGCTAGACAAGGTGTCCTGATTAAAGGTGGTATTCATTTAGAACAGCTAGGCCATATTGAAGCAATAGCATTTGATAAGACAGGTACACTTACCAAAGGTCAACCTGCTGTAACAGATATTTTTACAGCAAAAGAGATGTCTGAGGATTATGTTTTACAGCTAGTAGCAGCAGTTGAAAAACAATCACAGCATCCATTAGCTAAAGCTATTTTGAAGGCATTGCATGATAAAAATTTAACAGAGCTTGTACCTACAGACTTTCAATCTGTTACAGGCAAAGGTGCTTATGCAACGGTTGATGATCAAACAATCTATGTAGGAAGCTTAAAATGGATTGCTACATTAACAACAGTGGATGAAATGATAAAGGAACAGGTTAAAAAACTTCAAAAACAGGGTAAAACAGTAGTAGCAGCTGTTAGTAGTGATCAGTTTATTGGAATGATTGGTATTGCTGATCAATTACGTCAAGAAAGTGAAGATGTCTTGAATAAATTAAAAGGCCTAAAAGTAAAGCATACAGTTATGCTGACAGGTGATGCTGAGCCAACAGCACAGGCGATTGCAACATCTTTAAGTATGACAGATGTGCATGCAAGTTTATTACCAGCAGAAAAATTAATGGCCATTAAAGATTTACGTACACGATTTGGCGCTGTGGCGATGGTAGGAGATGGTGTCAATGATGCACCTGCACTTGCCTCAGCCAATGTTGGTATTGCAATGGGAGGTGCTGGCACAGATGCGGCACTCGAAACTGCGGATATCGCATTAATGAGTGATGATTTATCGAAGCTTCCTTATACAATCGGCTTAAGCAGAAAAACATTACGCATCATTAAAGAGAACATTATATTTGCCCTAGCCTTAAAATTAGTTGCTCTGTTACTTGTTATCCCAGGATTGCTAACATTATGGATAGCAATTTTTGCAGATATGGGTGCAACATTATTAGTTGTTCTTAACTCATTACGATTAATAAAAACTAAAAAATAGTAAATAAGATTTAATCCGGTGGTAGTATGTAGGAAATTAGTCTTTCTGATGAGCTAGTGATTTTTATTGCTATAGATGTTACTAGCGATTCTTGAAAAAAACCTTTGTTAACGCTATTATGGTTTCAGGAACAATGTAACAATTAAAAATAAATGAGGCGAAAGTTTGAATATGTCAGATCCTATTTTAGTAAATGTTACAGAGGAAATTGTGCGTGGTTTAGTAAGCTTTCTACTACGAGGACCGGAATATCAAACATTTTGTAAATGTGAAGTCTGTGAACTTGACACAGTGGCACTTACACTAAATGCATTGCCTAGTAAGTATGTTACATCTATGGAAGCCCGAGATGAAGCATTTAAAGTGATGAATACTCCTGAACATATTGAGCGAATCAATAGAGAGATTATTCATGCATTACATGTGGTAAATAAGCATCCTCGACATAAAGTGGAGCCAACTTCTATATGAAGTTGGCTCTTCATGTTTTTGAAAAAGTATTGGGTTAATTAAGGTGTGTCTAAAAAAAGTATGGTTTTTCGACAAAGTGAGGGGTTGATTTCCGTTCCGACTAGGCGCTTTCCTGGGGGCGTCCGATGAGCCGCTTCGCTTCGCTGCAGGGTCGCATCTGTGACGCTGATCCCCAAGGAGTCGCCCAGTCTCCACTCCAATCAACCCATTCAATTACGTGTATCTCCTGGCATGACACTCTAATTTATATTATAAAATGAAACTTCAGCAACAAATGTTTTATGTGCGAAAGCGTAGCGACAGCAACAAATGTTTTATGTGCGAAAGCGAAGTGGTAGCAACATCAGATACAAATAAGTCTATTCAGTTCGAATATGATGAGTAGCCAAAGCGTTCACTTTTGAAATGCATGAAATTTATAATAGCACTACGCTATTGTTGATTGGAGTGGAAGGCTACTCGACTCCCGTGGGAAAGCGAGACAGGCGAGACCCTGCACGGAGCATAGCGGCTCGACGCTCGCCCACAGGAAAGCGAGTAGCCTGGAACGGAAATCAACCCCTTGCTTTGCGTAAAGCAAACTTTATTTAAAATGATACCTTAATTTCATTGACACAAATTTTCCAACTACACGGGAGTCAACATATGAAGTTGGTTCTTTTTATGTTGCACATGTATTGTTTTTCTGGCATATGTATTTTCAGTTAACTTTTAAGGCAAGCTTGTAGTAAACTAGAAAGTAAGAAAAGGAAAGAGAGGGAATAGGATATGCCAACACCTAGTATGGAGGACCATATCGAACAAATATATTTATTAATCGCTAATAAAGGGTATGCTCGTGTGTCTGACATTGCTGAAGCATTATCTGTTCTTCCTTCTTCTGTTACAAAAATGGTTCAAAAATTAGATAAAGATGGTTATTTAGTTTACGAAAAATACCGTGGTCTTACATTGACGCCAAAAGGGGAAAAACTTGGAAAACGTCTTGTACAGCGCCATGAGCTTCTAGAGCAATTTTTGCGAATCATTGGTGTAGATGAAGAGCGTATTTACAATGATGTAGAAGGAATTGAACATCATTTAAGTTGGAATTCAATAGATCGAATTGCAGATCTTGTGCAGGTAATGGAAGAAAATCCGGACATCGTGAAAAAACTGGAGGCATCTAGGACACAGCATAATTTTTAACTTCTTTCAGTAAATGTTTTTGGTAGCGAAAGTGAAACGTCAGCTACAAATGTTTTTTGTAGCGAAAGTGAAACGTCAGCTACAGATGTTTTTTTGTAGCGAAAGTGAAACGTCAGCTACAGAAGTTAAAGCCTCCAGCGGAAAAATTTTTGCGAAAATGATGGTGTAAAGGAAAGGAAGACAATATGAACGAATTAAAATCAGGTGAAGTTGTTTCGTTAACAGTATTAGAGCAACAAGCATCGAAATGGATCTTAACAAATGGAGTTGATGAACTGCCTTTAAATGCTTCAGAGGTAACAGAGCCACTTACAGTAGGTGATCGCCTTGAAGTATTTTTATTTGCGGATCGTCGTGGCGATTTAGCGGCTACGACAGCTATTCCATCTTTCGTACAAGGGGAGTATGGTTGGGCTCGTGTTCTAAAAGTAGTCGAGCGTGAAGGGGTTTTTGTAGATATCGGTACTTCACGTGAGGTACTAGTGAAAGCTGAAGATTTACCTGCAATAACAGAGCTTTGGCCAATACCAGGCGATCATTTATTTATGACATTACGCACAGATCGCAATGGTGATTTATTTGGACGTTTAGCAACTGAAGAAAAAATTTCGGAATTATATGAAGGTGCATTTGATGAAATGCACAATAAAAACATCAAGGCACGACCATATCGTTTGCTACCAGTAGGCTCTTTTTTATTAGGTGTAGAAAATCCGTACCGCATTTTTGTCCATGAATCAGAGCGTAATGCAGAGCCTCGTCTTGGACAAGACGTAGTTGTTCGTATTATTGATGTAAAAGAGGATGGCTCATTGAATGGTTCACTTTTACCACGTAAGCATGAACGTATTTCAGATGATGCACAAAGAATTTTAAATTATCTACAAGATGTTGGGGGCAAAATGCCATTTGGCGATAAATCCTCACCCGATGAAATTCAAGAAATGTTTAATATGAGTAAAGCTGCATTTAAACGCGCGTTAGGTACACTTTTGAAAGCTGGTAAAGTGAAACAGCAAAATGGTTGGACAGAGGAAATTTAGTGCAGGAACATTCATATATCTAAGGTATGGTGACTGAATACCAGATGAAGTGAAAGAAAATGACGAGAGCCCTTTGAAACCTTCTCGTCTTTTTTTCGTACTAATTATTGTTTAACTTATTTCAGCAAATGTTGTTTTTTGTAGCGAAAGCGAAGAAAGCAATTATGCCGAGGCCTAATTGCTTGGCAAACATTATACAGGCCAAATGAGTTTTCTAACGAAAGGGGTCATACAATTTGAAAAAAACGTGGATGAAAATACTTACAGCGACTATGTTAGTATTTGGCGTGATGGCACCAGCAACGGGTTTTGCAGCTGATAATACGCCACCTAAAGCAATTGATGAAAAACTAGGTGTACCGATCGTCGTATATGGTGCAAACTTATCTGAGGCTGAAAAAGAGTCTGTTAAAAAATCATTAAAAGTGAATGAAGAGCCTGAAATTGAAGAAATATCAGTATCAGGTCAAGACTTAGTTAAATATATTAAAGATAGTAATTCGAGCTCTCGTATGTATTCTTCTGCCAAAATTACGCGCAAGAATGCAGGAGAAGGCTTAGTTATTGAAATTGTTACACCATCAAATATTACACAAGTTACGTCTGAAATGTATGCAAACGCAATGCTAACAGCAGGTATTGAAGATGCAACAGTACAGGTGGCTGCACCAAAAGCAGTAACAGGTCATTCCGCACTTGTAGGAATTTACAAAGCTTACGAAGTAACAACAGGTGAAACACTTGATATTGATCGTACAGATGTTGCAAATGAAGAACTATCAGTAGCAACTACTCTTACACAATCAGCTGGGGTGGACGATGCCAAGGTTGCAGAATTACTAACAGAAATCAAAAAACAAATTGCGGAATTAAAGCCAGAAACGCGAGAAGATGTTGAAAAGATTGTGCAAGAGCAATTAAATAAGCTTGAAATTAATTTAAGTGAAAAAGACCGTCAATTACTAGTTGATTTGATGAACAAAATTAGTAAACTAGACATAGATTTTAGTAAATGGTCTGAACAATTAGATGATATTAGCAATACAATAAAAGAAAAATTCGGATCGCTAATGGAAGATACAGGATTCTGGGCAGGTGTGAAAAATTTCTTTGCTAATTTAAAGGATACGATTTCATCTTGGTTTAATTAATAGAAAAGAGTCTGCAACACTTCCTCTAGATTGCTAGAGGAAAGTGGGCAGATTCTTTTATTTTTGTCATGTTAGCTCAAGAGATGGGATGCTACCCGCTATCTTTGTAAAAATGTAAAAAGCTATGTTACTATGAAAAAAAGGAGTGGTGAGAAATGGAATTTCAATTACAACAGCTAGCAGAAAATAAGCTTGCTTTTGTCTATGAGCAAGAAGGGGAAAGAATAGCAGAAATTACGTGGCAGCAGAAGGGCCAAGTAATGGTAATGGATCACACATATGTATCAGATAAGCTCCGTGGCCAAGGTGTGGCCAAAAAATTGTTGGATCGTGCAGCAGCTTATGCGCGTGAACAGGGTTATAAAATGGAGGCTGTTTGCTCGTATGTAGTTGCAGCATTTGAAAAAACTAATGCTTATGATGATGTAAAACAATAAAAATAAGGCAATCTGCTTGTTAGATAAGTGGATTGCCTTTTAATTTCTATCGTGAACCATCCACGATGCTCCTTACAGTAAAATAACACTGTAAATTAGTGCTGTTAAGAGGGCCGCTCCACCTACTAATGAAGCCATATCTATCCAATCATATATTGAGTCTAGATCTTTCATAATAATCACTCTCCTATTATTAGTATTAATTCATTAATTCCCTTCGCTTGTTCTTTATAATCATAAATAGTTACAAAATTATCATAATTTACGAAAAAGATGGCTCATTACCATAAAGTATGTTTGATTTCCGTTCCGACTGGGCGCTTTGTAGCTGCCGCTTTGCTTTCGCTACAGAAAACATTTGCCGCTGACGCTTCGCTTTCGCGCAGATAAAACATTGCCGCTGACGCTTCGCTTTCGCGCAGATAAAACATTGCCGCTGACGCTTCGCTTTCGCGCAGATAAAACATTGTTGCTGACGCTTCGCTTTCGCACAGATAAAACATTGTTGCTGACGCTTCGCTTTCGCGCAGATAAAACATTGTTGCTGCCGCTTCGCTTTCGCACAGATAAAACATTGTTGCTGCGCACAGAGCAAAGCTTCCTGGGGGCATCCGATGAGCCGCTTTGGCCAAAAGGATGTTGGTCACGAAGGCGTTATCGCAGGACATGATGCTTCGTTCCTCTTTCGGCTCGCTCCAGGGTCTTATCTGTGACGCTGATGCCCAGCCTCCATTCCAATCAACTTATATTTAGCATACGTTTTTACAAATGGTATCCCTAACTTTTGGTGATAAGCAAAGAATAGATACCTGCAATAAAATTTAGTAGGAGAATGATTAAACTAAGTCTTGAAAAATACAGACGTACTATGAATTAAGTGTTTATATGATGGAAGCGAAGGGTTATAGATGACTACTCTCTTTTTATATATGCTGTAATGTAAATAAAAAGTATGTTTAGTCCTCTGAAAATAGGGAAAAGATATAATACAGAGCCAGTTTCTATATTTTTGGGAGGGATTTATAATGGCAAAACGTAAAGGATCAGGTGTTGTGCTAGTAGGGTTAACTTTAGCAGCATCTTATTTAAGTAAAAAAGAAAACCGTGATAAAGCATTGAATATGCTCAATGGTGCAAAGTCTAAATTAGCATCTTATTTGAATACAACAAACACGGAGATGCACGAAGATATTTCAGAGCGTATAACTGCTCAAGTAGCGACACGAGCTGGAACATCCCCAACGAAAATAGCTTCAAACGAAATGGTTGCTGAGGGTGGGGGACATACGGGTATCCATTATTTCAATGGGGAAATTCAGGAACAAGAGAAATAATAACAAAACCTTCTCATTTCACGTGAGAAGGTCTTTTTTGTGTGCTTATAATAATGATTGCAAATACTAATAATACAACCCCAGTAAATATAAAGCCGCTGACAATACCTAGTGAGAGCCAACCGAGCAATGAGGAACCTAAGACAACTCCTAGCGAAAAGAAGGCATAAAAATAACCATAGGCTTTTCCACGGATTTCAGCAGTCGTAGAATCGATTAAAAGTGAATTTAGTGATGGGAATAAGAAGCCAAACCCGAAACCATAGCAGGCCATAGCAATATAAAGTAACGTACTTGAATCTGCCTGACTAATTAATAATTGACTTACCCCCATTAAAGCTATACCAAGTGATAATGTTTTAATGGGAGCAACCTTATCGAAAATACGGTTAGTCGGCAAAATAAATACGAGTACAGCAATAATTCCGAATGTACTCATCAATGTTCCACTTAAACGTGAATCAAAGCCTAAAGATTGTACTTTTAGTGGGAGAAGATAGGCAATAACCCCTTGAGAAAACATTAAAAAGAATGCACCAGAGAAGGCTTTTAATGTACCTGTATTGTTAAAAAGCACACGAATAGGAATGTTGGCAGTTGGCGCAGAGTTTTCTTTTTTTACTTGATTTGATTTAAGTAAAAAGAAGGCAAGTATACCTAACAAAAGCATAAAGCTTGCTGTTATATTAAAAACGAATGGTACGCTAGTACGACTCGCTAATATTCCACTAAATGCAGGACCGATTATTGCGGCGATGCCAACAAATGCTCCAGAGATAGCACTGCCCTTGCCTCTTTTTTCTTGCTCAGTTGCATTTGCTAAAAATGTGAAAGCAGCAGGGACGATAAAGCCAGCCACTAATCCATGTACAAAGCGGACTACTAATAGAATAATAGGCTCTTCTACTAAATTATAAAGTGATAGTGAAAGACCTGTCATTAAAAGACCTAGGATTAAAATAACAAATGGTCCCTTACGATCTGTTAAAAAACCAGAAATAATATTACCAAATGTATTGGAAAGGGAATACATACCTACTGCTAGGCCAGTTAAAAAGGCTGATGCCCCTAAGGATTCAGCGTATGTACTCATGACAGGAAGCTGGGTAAATAGGTCAAAAAATGAAAAGAATATAATCAAATAAATAAATTTCTTCATAGCCCCTCCGATGGGAAATTATGTATTAGTGAGAATGAGTATCACTCTTATTATACCATCTCCGACAAAAAAAGAACGCCTCATAAGTTTTTTGACTTAATGAGGCGTTCCTAAACTTTAGTAATTAAGCTTTAGCAACTTCTTTTTTCATTGTTTTGTTTGTAGCAAGATTTACGTGCCAAGAAAGTGCTTCCTCTAAAATATGAGGTGTTTGGTGGCCACCAGTTGCTTCTAGAGCACGGTTATAGTAATCCCAAAGTTGTTCTTTGTAATCCGGGTGTGCACAGTTTTCGATAATTAAAGGTACACGCTCTTTTGGTGCTAGACCACGTAAGTCAGCAATACCTTGCTCAGTTACGATTACATCAACATCATGTTCAGTGTGGTCAACGTGAGAAACCATTGGCACGATTGAAGAGATAGCGCCGCCTTTTGCGTATGATTTAGTAACAAAAATACCTAGACGTGCGTTACGTGCAAAGTCACCTGAACCACCGATACCGTTCATCATACGAGTACCTGATACGTGTGTTGAGTTTACGTTGCCATAGATATCTAATTCAAGAGCAGTGTTGATTGAGATTAGACCCAAACGACGGATAAGCTCTGGGTGGTTAGAAATTTCTTGTGGACGTAAGCAAATTTTATCAGCGTATTTCTCTAGGTTGCCATATACTTTTTTCTGTAATTCTTCAGTCAGTGTAATTGAAGTAGCTGCTGCAAATTTAACTTTACCAGCATCAATTAAGTTGAATACAGCATCTTGAAGTACTTCAGAAGCAACAACTAAATCTTCAAATTCTGAATTTGCGAAGCCGTCAAGTACAGCGTTTGCAACAGAGCCTACACCAGATTGTAATGGCATTAATTGTTTTGTTAGGCGACCAGCTTTAATTTCACCGCTGAAGAAGTCTAATAAAATGTTCGCCATTGTTTGTGTTTCTTCATCTGGCGGTACGATTAATGATGGAGCATCTGGCTCTTCAGAAATAACAATTGCTTTAATTTTAGCTGGATCTACTTTAATACCGATGTCACCAATGCGTTGCATAGCATCAGTCATTGGGATTGCTTCACGTTGACCTTGCTCACCTGGTACATAGATATCGTGGATTCCTACTAACGCTTCTGGGTGAGAGATATTTAATTCGATAATAATATTCTCAGCGTATTCAGCGAAGATTGGTGAGTTACCTACAGAGTTTGTTGGGATAATTAATCCATCTTCTGTAATAGCAACAGCTTCAAGGATTAAATATTTAATTGGTCCAATAATTCCTTGACGAACTAATTCAGCGTTATGTGAAAGATGAGCGTCTACATATTGGATATCCCCAGAGTTAATTAAATTACGGATCGTTGCATCTCCTTGGAATGGTCCACGTTTGCGGATAACACCAGCATCAGCTAAGTATTTATCAACTTCAGGTCCTAAAGAAGCTCCTGTATATACATCAATTTTGAATTTTTCGTTTTTAGCGCGCTCTACTAAAGCCATAGGAACAACTTTTGCGTCCCCCGCACGAGTGAATCCACTCATACCAACTACATCACCGTCAGAGATAAGTGCTGCAGCTTCTTCAGCAGTAACAATTTTACTTTCAAGTTCTTTTAAGCCTAGGCGTTTTTGAACATTTGCATCCATAAAAAAATCCTCCCCTAAAAAGTTTGATGGAAACCGATTACAAAACTAGAAAAAACGTGTAAGAATTTTCTGTTTATTCAGTTGTAGTATGACTCCAACCATTTGAATAATACTATCACCAAATTGTCACAAAAACTTTAGAAATAGCATTAAATTGAGTAAAAACAGAAAAAAAGAGCATAAAAATGAATTTTCGACAGAGAAAACGTTTTAATGTAGAGCACAAAGGGAATTTTCTAAAAATAAAAGATTAAACAACATAATGGGGGGTTGATTTCCGTTCCAACTGTGTGTTTTCGATGAGCCGCTTCGCTGCACTCCAGGGTTTCATCTGTGACGCTAATCCTCAAGGAGTCGCTCAGTCTCCACTCCAATCAACTTGCATCCACTGTATACGTTTTAACCAATATCATACCCAATTTTTGATGAACGCTATGTTTCAGTAAGTAAAAAAGTACAGCGAACAATTAAAATGTTCGCTGTACTTATAAAAGATTAGAAGCCTAAAGAACGACGGAAGTAGCTTGCGTAGCGTTGGCTAACAGGAATACGAGTACCGTCTTTCATGATTAATAAAAATGTTGAATGTGAGTCTGGTTGAATTTCATCAATGTAGTCAATGTTAACGATATAAGAGCGGTGACAGCGTATAAATGAGTCAGGTGCTAAAAATAGCTCAAGATCACTTAGGTTTAAGCGGTGATAACCTTCACGGCTCATCGTTTTAACAAATGTTTTTCGAAGCTGTGTTTCAAGATAAATGACTTGATCATGCTTGATTGGGTACCAGCAATCATCAATTTTGATGGTAATGTAGTTCGTTAAAAATGCTGATGGCTTTTGTGGGAAGATAGCAGTAATAGCACCCTTAGTCTCGCCTTCCTCCATTAAAGGAATACTCATGCCGTAATATGCTATGCCAAATACATCAGGTTCAATGTAAGAGCTTATCTTTTGCCCGTAGCTTAATGCTTTATGAGCAGCTGAACCTTCTTTAATTGGGTCACCAGGCTTGATTTTCAAATCAACTTTTTTGCTCGGTTGGTAATACAAGTATTCGTTTGTATCGGAAATTGCGATGGAAGTATTCTCAGGAAAGAACTCCTTAATAATCTCCATAATTTCTTCAATTTGTTTTGGATCCACTATTAACACCTCATCTAAACTTTTAAAAATAGTATTATCATCTATTTTACTACATATTCGTATAAATTATATAGAGAAGATTTCGGAATAAAAAAGAGAAATGTCGATTGATGAAATATTTAAGCGTAAAACACCTTACATAATTTGTAACAAAATTTAATTAATTACTTATTTTTTTTGATATGTATATGGTAAAATTTAATTGTACGAAATAAGTTTACGAGGTTTCTACTGTGAATATATGATAAATTAGAACTAGGGTGGAAGACAAAATGTGGTTGAAAGGAAATCGCAGAATATGGTAAAATTCACTGTATAGTCTATTTTTTTTGTAACTGGTGTTTTAGTTGGGTGATTTTTAAGTTATATTCAATGTATAATTGTGAAATAGGACTCAATTCATACAATCAATAAACAAATACTATTTTCTTATTTGAAATAAGTAGCCCGATGTCAAAAATAGTAAAAGTAATTCGTGCAATCTGAGGAAAGATGGGGAAGATTATGCAACTACATCAACATTCTATGTCAGAAACGATATCAAAAAGATACTTCCAGGAAATCGATAGTATTAATCAATACATCGGAGTAGAAGAATTTTTTAATATTGAGTCGAAATTAATATTTGAAATTTATCATTTAGAATCTGCAAAGGCTAAGAAATCTTTGCATGAATTAATTGATATTCTTTCAATACGTTTTGGCAAACAAGTCATTAAAATTGTTCGAAGTTATTTTTCTGTTTTGTCGTCAATTGTTGCTCGTAAATTGCTAGACAATCAAGTACCTTCGAAGAAAGCATTTGCTTTTAACATTGCTTGTAATGATATGATTGAAAATCAGATGAAAGACGCAGAATTTTTACAATTTGCTGATGATTTAATTGATTTTTTTGTCTATTTTATTGCAGATCGCAAGCAGCCGACTTTCCGTCACCAAACCGTTAATAAGGTAATTATGTATATAAATGATGAATTGGAAAATGACTTAACAGTCGAAAGTATCGCAAATAACTTTCATATAAGTACTAGTCACTTATCACGTATTTTTAGAGAACATGTAGGTATTACACTAGTTGAATATTTAAATGTTCGTCGAGTAGAAGAATCACAGTATTACTTACGACACACAAATAAAAGTATTACTTCTATTTCAGATCAATTTCATTTCTGTAACCAAAGCTATTTTACCCGCATTTTTAAAAAATATACTGGGGTAACGCCCAAACATTTCAGAGACGAGCTACATCATGAGTTTTATCGTTTTGAAATGGCGGAGTCTGAGCTTCAAAACATTTAAAGTCAGAAGTGTGCTTAATAGTTATTCACAATGAGTAGGTATAAGATGAATAAATAGGATGCGGACGTATTAGTGATTCTAAAGCTCGCATCTTTTTTCATGCAAACATTGTGTGGCAATAACGATGTAATTAGTAGCACGTGCTATTTGATAAAAATAGACCCTATAATGTATACTTCACTTTAGTTGATAAATAATAGTAGGTGGAAAAATGAAAAATTTGAAGTTATTTTCAATGCTTGGACTCGTAGTTTTTGTTCTTAGTGGCTGTCAAGCTGTGCAAAACAAAGAAGGTTTTTTCTATAGTATCTTTGTAAAACCTATGGAATTTTTACTGGAATTTTTCGGAAACACTATTTTTTCAGGTAGCTATGGTTTAGCAATCATCGCTATTACGGTCCTTATTCGTTTAGTTTTAATGCCGATTATGTTAAAAAATTATCGTCAGCAACAAACGATGAAAACGAAAATGGATGCGTTCAAGCCTGAAATGGAAGCTGTTCAGAAAAAAATGAAGGAAGCAAAGACAAAAGAAGAGCAAATGCAGCATCAACAAGAAATGATGGCATTATACCAAAAACATGGCATCAATCCACTCAATATGGGTTGCTTACCAATGCTAATTCAAATGCCAATTATCATGGGTCTTTATTTCTCTATTTTATATTCTGCAGATGTTAAATCACATGAGTTTTTATGGTTTAGCTTAGGTTCACCTGATATTGTCATGACAATTATCGCTGGTCTTGTCTATTTAGTTCAAGCACGTGTGTCATTATGGACAGTACCAGAGCAACAAAAAGCACAAATGAAAATGTTTATTTATATTTCACCAATTATGATTGTCTTTATCTCGATGTCATCTATGGCAGCCCTACCACTTTACTGGTCAGTCAGCGGTGCATTATTGATTCTTCAAACATATATCGGTCGAAGATATTATTCGGAGCATCCGGAAAAAGCAAACTCATAAATTAATTTATGTCGAGGCGCCTATGTAGCCTCGATTTTTTTAGGAGGACAGCAAGTTGAACTTAAAATGGCTATCATCTATTCTAGTCGCGATTTTTAGTATTGCGGCTATTATATTTATTATCATGGGTAATTTTAATTTTGCGGTATTGGCCATGACTATTATGTTTGCCGTATCGAATGGTTTTAGGGCTAAAAGCTTTAAAGAGCAAGGCTATATTAAAGAAGCAAAATGGATGAAGTATATGGCGATTTTTTTCTCGATTGCTTCTATAGTAGTATTTATTATTATTCTCACAGACTAACAGACTAATTTTGTCTCATCGTCAAAGTTTGGGATGACATTTGTTAAAACGATTGCCATATATAAGTATTGGAGTTGAGGCTGGGCGACTCCTTGGTGGTCAGCGTCTTAGATGAAACCATGGAGCGCAAGCGTAGCGGCTCATCCGACGCCTCCAGGAAGCTTTGCTCTGTGCGAAAGCGAAGCGACAGCAACAATGTTTTATCTGTGCGAAAGCGAAGCGACAGCAACAATGTTTTTATCTGTGCGAAAGCAACAAAGCGCCTGGTTGGAGCGGAAATCAACCCCACGTTATAGCCCTAATTTTAAAATTTAGGGTGAAAACTTACACTCTAAATTGTGAACAGTGCTAAAATGAGACTATACCAATAAAGTAAAAATATAATCGGTACTTACTGTAGAACTTGTTCTTTCTATTTAACAATAGATTTAATCTTTGATAACAGATGGGGAACTTAACCATGTAGTACTGGATAACTTTAAAAGGGGTAAAAATAGTGAAAAAAAAACGTCTACCATTCATTGTCGGTGCTGTCATTTCAGTAGCGCTTATTGTATCTATTTTCTTAGTGTATAACTATAAAAATGAACAGATAAGTAATGCATCAGATGAACAACAAACAACAGAACCAAATAAAAAAGATTCACCTGCAACAGAAGAGCCGAAAAAAACAGTGGATAATCCTGTGAAGCCAGAGCAAAAGCCGGATGAAAATGGTTATTTACCAAATCAAACATTACCAACCGAGCCGACATATATTAATGGCATTTTATTGGCGAATAAAATATATCCGCTACCATCTACCTTTGCGCCTGAAGAAAACCCTGAGGCAGGTCAAGCTCTAGATAAAATGCTAACTGCCGCGAAACAACAAGGTTTTGATTTAGTAGCTTTTAGTGGCTATCGATCTTTTGACTATCAAACAACATTATATAATAACTATGTTAATCGTGATGGACAAGCTGCAGCTGATCGTTATAGTGCTCGACCAGGTTATTCAGAACATCAGACGGGCTTAGCCTTTGATATTGGGGAGCGCGGCAAAGATAATTTATGGCTAACTGAAGAATTCGGTGAAACACCAGCAGGACAATGGTTAATGAAATATGCTCAAGACTATGGCTTTATTTTACGATTCCCTAAAAATAAAGAAGACATTACAGGATATATGTATGAGTCATGGCATTACCGTTATGTTGGTATAGACATAGCAAAAGAAATTAAAAAACAAAATATAACGTTAGAAGAATATTTAGGTGTGAAATAAAAAAAGGGAAGAGAGCTGTTCCGTTAATTAGGAACTAGCTCTCTTCTTTTTCCTGTTATTTTACAAGATAGGTGTTAGTAAGCGTGAAATTGATTCTTTAAACTTAATTAGTGTGGGACGATTTTTGTACATTTCCCAAGTTAGTTCAGTACAATCAAAAATATCTTTTTCAAACAGCTCAGCAAGCTGATGTGAAATCGTTGAGTCATAAATGAAAGCATTTACTTCAAAGTTTAAACTGAAACTTCGTACGTCAAGGTTTGCAGTTCCGACTGTAGATGCTTCATCGTCAATAATAATTGCTTTAGCATGAATAAAGCCCTTTTCATAAATATAAACTTTTGCTCCTGCACGCAATAATTGTCCTACGTATGAGTATGTAGCCCAATAAACAAACATATGATCAGGCTTATTTGGAATCATGATCCTTACATCAATGCCTGATAGCGTTGCAATTTTTATAGCATCTAAAAAGCTAACATCAGGTATGAAATATGGCGTTTGGATATAAATATATTTTTTGGCCATATTAATAAGCTTTAAATACCCAATTTTAATTTGTTCCCAGTCAGAATCGGGTCCACTGGAAACGATTTGTAAGCCTACATCGCCTTTTTTCGGAATAGCAGGGAAGTAACGGTCCGAGTACCCCATTTTCTGTTGTGCGGATGCTTGATTCCAATCAAGTAAAAAGCGTGTTTGTAAAGGATGTACGGCACTACCTTCAATACGTAAATGTGTATCTCTCCAATAGCCAAACTTCTTCTGTAGCCCAAGATACTCATCCCCAACATTAAAGCCACCAATATAACCAATACGGCCATCAATCACAACGATTTTTCGGTGATTTCTAAAGTTTAAACGAGGGTTTAGAAGTGGTAAAATTGATGGGAAAAATACTTCAACTTCACCACCTGCATTAAGCAGTTCTTTGAAATGGCGTTTTTTCACATTTCGTGAGCCCATTTCATCGTATAAGATTCGTACCTTAACCCCTTGCTTTGCTTTCTTAATAAGTTTATTAACAATGCGTGTACCTAAGTCATCTAGACGGAAAATATAATATTGAACGTGAATATGATCTTTCGCTGCTTCAATATCTTTAAGAAGCTGCTCAAATTTATCAGCACCATCATCAAAAATATCAATATGGTTGTCCTGCGTTAACACAGCATTATTTGTTTTAAGATGCATATAAATCATTTCTTTATAATTTTCCGCATTTTCAATACGAAACTCGAACGTATCATCTCGAATTGACTCTGTCTGATAGCTAATGAGATTGTCGATACCAATATCCTTGCGTCCTTCCCAACGGAACAAATGCTTTTTTCGTAGTTGTCGTCCGAGCAGCAAGTATAAAATAAACCCACCTAATGGAATGAAAAACAGTACGAGAATCCATGCCCATGTAGAAGTGGCGTCTTTACGTTCTAAAAAAATTATGACCATCGCTGCTAAAATATTAATAAACATAATTAAAGGTAGATATCCAATATCTGTGAAAAAACTCATTCCTACACCTGCCTTAACTATATTTTCGCAATATATTCAGTATAGCACTTTACATATGGGAAGAAGATACGAAATTTGTTATAAGCATAGAAAAGGATTACCTCAAAAACTAGAACGAGGTAATCCGAAATCAATCATGAAGAAAAATGATTAGTAATGCTCCCATTGAAATAAAATATCAGAAAAATCTTTTTGAAGGAGTTTTTCTCGGTTAATAAAAAATTTCCCGACGCCACTATCTGCCCACATAATCCCGATTTCGTCATTAGAGTCAATTTGGAGTAACAATACATCGTATCGTTGAAGGAGCGGTGATTCGTGACGGATATCCTCCTCTAAAAAATAGGCATAGCCACCAATTTTAGCTCCAGCTCCTAAAAAATATTGTAGATAAATCTCATGTAAATCAATATCCTCCGATGAAGGAATTAAGCTTGGTAAATAGTGTATCGCACGATGATCTAAAGCAGAGACAGGCTCTTGGATGGGTCGTAATTGTAATGCCAACTCCTGTTGAATAGGGAACCAATCATCTGCTGTTTGTGCTAAAAACTCCTGCCTAGGAACTGCCGCTTCAGAATTTAAGGTAGGGTAAAATCGTATTTTATAAAATTGCTGGAAAATATCCTCATGGTAATGATCAGCATTCGCGAAAATATTAGATGAAATAAAAAATTGCAAAATACCCTGGGATGGGAAATCCTTTAGTGCTGGCATTTCTGCAAAGTTAATTTGAGCTAATAAGCGCATCGGCTCACCAGTAATATCTTTCGGATATGTCTGATAATAGGGTAAATAAGGTTCCCCAGCAAATTTACTTTCCGTTAACGTAGTTGAACGTTTGTATGGTGTGATAATCATCGCTGAAAGAAGTGTATCTTCAATTTCAAAACGAAACGATTCTAGCTCTTTTGGAAGTAAAAGATTAGTTGTTTTGTTCATGCAGAGCCCTCCGATATTCCGCTGTAAGCAGTCGAATATTCCTTGACGCGTTCTATATACTTCGAATTACTATTAAGTTACGGCATTTTATCAACAAATTATTCAAGTCGTAAAGATTTATTTGATGCTTTAAAAATATAAATTAAACTTATTGAAACGACGGCTATTGCTGCTGAAGTATAATAGCCTAAACTAGATTGCATTGTAAATAGCCAAGTGAAGAATAATGGACCGAGAATGCGTCCTAGGTTATCCATTGAATAGGAGAGGCCCGCAGCAGTCCCATATTGGCCACCAGATTCTTTAGATGAAAGAGATACAACGCATGTTCTTGCAAGTGCATTTCCTGCTGTAAAGACACAAAGGGCAAGACCTGCTATAAATAAGTTAGCTGTTAAAGTGAACAAAAGCATACCTACAGCTGTGACAATTTGTGCACCTATTAACCAAGTTGTCTCGCTTCCGTTTTTAATACGTCTTACAACACCGCCTTGAATAGCTGCATCTACAAAGCCACTAAACATAAACAAATAACCTATTTGTAATGGTGTAATTTGAATTTGTTCGATTTGGAATAGCTGGAACGTAGCCTCTACTCCTGCCAACATAAAAGTTACTAAAAATGAGAACATAAATAAATAACGCACACGGTATTGCAGCATTTTGCCAGCACCCTTTGGTACAATTGCCCGTTTATTTGTATCTTTTCTTTTTGCAGGTTCTTTTAAAACAAAACTTGCATAAATACATAATAGTGCAATTAATGTTGCTGAAGCGACAAACGGTAGTTGAAGGCTATAGTGACCGAGCATACCACCAATTGCTGGACCGAAAATAAAACCAAGCCCGATGGACATGCCCATGAGACCCATGTATTTATTGCGATCTTCCTCACTCGACATATCACCTATAAAGCCTGTTACAGCTGTATACAGTGCGCCCGAGAATAAACCACCTACAACACGTGAAACGTATAGAATTGCTAGATTATCTATAAATAACGAGAAAATAACAAAGCTTAGGCTAAAACCAACTAGGCCCATTAATATAAGTTGTTTACGACCTACCTTATCGGACAGCATACCCCAAAGTGGTGCAGTGAAAAAACTTGCAAGCGAGTATACTGTAAGTAAGCCACCTACGTGTATATCGTCCCAATTTTGCTGAACAACAACCTCCGGTAAGACAGGTATAATAATCCCGAATCCTAGGTAAACGAGGAATTGAACAGACATTAATAATAAAATTGCCTTTTTCATACAGTACCCTGCTTTCATACGATATTTTAGTATGTATATTCTACCTCTCTTGTTCTTGTTATTACAAGAAGGCGGAAGATAAAACAATTTAAGTGCTTAATGGTCCGTTCCCAAAAGTAGGGGATGATATTTGTTAGAGCATATGCCATGTATATAAGCTATTGGGGCGAGTGCAGTAAACGAGGCTAAAACAATGTATAAAAAACTGCAGACTGTTAACAATGGAATTATATTGATACTAAAAATTAATAACGAGCTTTAATGTAACTAAATGGACTCATTCTATTTTTAATTTTTTGTATCGATTGTCGCATAGTGTATTAAATTATCTATGGGGTATACTACTAGAGGGTATATCGGTATTTTAATTTTTTATGTTTAATTATTGCTATTTAGTGGTAAATGAGTTTATAGAAATTCCATTTATCAACCCCACGCTTTGATGATGAGATGGTAAATAATGTGTTAAGGGAAAATTTACATTGTAACAAAAATGAAAAATTTTAAAGTCGAGTTAAATGGTATGATAGAAAGCGATAAACTTGTCAGACATCATACACATGCAAAAATGAAACTTTTTTGGAAATACAACGTTATATAAATTCGAGGAAAGATTGAGGTGGAATGTATGAAAAAAGAAGTAGATTTGAAAAAGATTGTTTCGAATTTATCTAAGTTGGGTGTAACAGCCACTGTAACAAAGTCTCGACTTGAACTTTTAAAAGTGCTCACACCACCAACGCAAACTCCGCAAGTTCAAGCTTAACTCGGTTTTACAAATGAAAATGGGTAGTCTCAGTAATCGAGACTACCCATTTTCTATAATCAATCATCATCATCGTGAGTAGTAAACATGTAAGTACGATAGTGGAAACGCATACTGAAGACAAGACCGATGGCAAGTGCGTTCCCCATCAATGAACTTCCTCCATAACTGATAAACGGTAGAGGAATACCAGTAATAGGTAGCAGCTGAATAGTCATACCAATATTTTCGAATACGTGGAATGTAATCATTGCAATAATACCAGCACATACATATGTTGAGAATGGATCTTTCAATAATAGTGTAGTTTTTGTTAAATGATAGATTAATAAAAAGAAAATACAAATAACGATACTAGCTCCAATAAAACCCCATTCTTCTCCGATTACTGTAAAAATAAAGTCGGTATGGTTTTCGGCAACGTAAACTTCACGACCACGGAAACCTTTACCGAAAATTTCGCCTGAACCAATGGCATTTAAGGAAGTAATTAAATGGTATCCATCACTAGAAGAATATGAATATGGATCTAACCAAGAATAGATTCGAGCAAACTGATACGGTTGAAAGCCGAGTGTTTGCTGTAAAAAATCCTGCATATAGAGTGCCATCCATAAAAGGGAACCACCTGCTAGAGTGCCACCTAATAAAGTCGGCAAAATGATTTTCCATGATATACCTGCTACAATGATGACAGCAGCCGTAATGGCAAAGAATACAAGTGCTGAACCAAGGTCAGGTTGTTTCATGATAAGGGCTAAAGGTAATAAAAGTGTACCAGCGATTTTACTTAGTAATAGAAAATCCGTTTTTAATGATCTTAAAGAATAGACTTCATGGTGCTTACTGATAAGCCGAGCAAGTGCTAAAATGTAAAAGGTTTTCATAAACTCAGAAGGCTGTATATTTCCAATAGGTGTATGAAACCAGCTTTTTGCACCATTAACAGGTTCACCGATTTGCCCTTTTCCTTCTGGCATAAAGATAAGCAGTACTAATAAGGCGATGCCTGCGCCGTACATATACCAGGACATCTTTTTATATTGGTCAGGCTCAAAAAACATAACTATTGCAATAATAACTGCACCAATGACGTACCATTGTAGCTGTTTAGGAACATAGTTAATGCCATACTGACCTGATGTTTGTGCCGATGCAATGGCTAACAAACTTATGACTAGGAAGGTTAAAAGTATAAAAGCGAGCGTCCAGTCAAAACGATTCGCGAAATTTCGTTTATTTTCCATACAAGCCACCTATATTAAAATAGTATCTCTTCATGAGTAAATTTGATGAAAAAATCAATTCCAATTCAATTTTGTATCTTGTAAAAATGTTTAAATGTGAGTATCCACCATAGTTAAAGAAGCAAATATCGATTCCGAAGTTACAGTGCAAACGAGGAGGCTCGATGCTTGCTGCGAAGTATTTGGAATTCTCATCCCATACATCTGGAAAAAATGAATGAAATTATATTTTTATAAATTTGCTCAATTAGAGTAGTTAACAACATATGCGCGATCGCATGTTTAACATTCATATTATAACGCAAAAAACAATTTTGCGCCTGTGAATATTGTTATGACGATAATTAACATAAAATGTTTCAAAAAATTCATGATTAGTCTTATAATGTAGTGAAGAATGGGGTGATGGTTGTGGCTAAAAAATTGAAGTCAGCTGAAGATTTTATGTATCATATTTATGTTCATATGAATGATGTCGATAAATTTGTTATTTATAGCGGGCTTAAATTCTCGCAATTTGTGGCTGCACTTGAACCACTGCATCACTTACTGTTATTGAAACATTCCTATGAAGATGGTTCCTTTAATATGCATACACAGCTTGATTATATACCAGATGAGGAAGTACCCAAGTTTGTAAAAAAAGCTGCTGAATCCAAAGAATTGTGTTGGGTTGACTTTATGGATGAGAAGAGGCTAGATCAACTAACACCTATGGAGCAAGGAGAATTGCTTTACATAAGCCATAAAAAGGAACCGATTACTTCACCATTTTTTAATAAATTGCAAAATCGATTTGTCTACTGTTCTTCAGATTTAGAGAAAATGACTAAAATTTATTTTCGTCATTTAAGTGATTCGGATTTACTTGTTGCCAATGTTTTGAACAGTTTAATTCGTGAGAAGGAACGTAGCACTGGTTTTTGGCGGAGGAAAGTGAAATCAAGTATTCCTTCTATTTCACCTGAAATATTGCGTGCCTATCGTTCTTTTGCTAAAGATGGGGCATTGTTATCATTATATCGAATTGAAAAGCCTAAAGTAGCTTATGGTATCGAAATTCGTAACCTATCAGAATATTCCTTCCCTGATGAAGTATGGGATGATTTAAATACAATTTTGAAAAATGAGCACGATGAATTGATTTATATTATTTAACTTCTTTCAGCGGGTGACCAAACACCCGCTGAAAGAAGTTAAAGCCTCCGGACGCAATTATGCCGAGGTATAATTGATCCGTTCATTTGTACGTAGAATGAATGTACACTAAATCTCACCGTCAAAATTACGGTGAGATTTTTATCTTCATTCAGTACATGACTCGCACCTTTGAAGGTGGTGAGTTAAATGCGGATGTGGTACCTTTTCAGTGGGTATCCAAACACCTACTGAAATAGAGGATCTCAGGTTAAGAACTTCACATCCTCACAAAATCCAGACGCATTGTTTATCTGTGCGAAAGCGCAGCGACAGCAACAATTACGCCAAGGCGAAATTGATGTCATTTATCAAGATGTTTCATGATAAACTAATAGTACTCAAGAAGTATGTGGAGGGCACAAAAATGAAAAAAAGAATCGGTTTATTATACGGAGGAAAGTCAGCAGAGCATGAGGTGTCATTGTCGACAGCACGTGCAGTCACTGGAGCTTTGAATTTCGAGGAGTATGAAGTATATCCGATTTTCATTACACCTGAAGGGGAATGGCGCCGTGGTGAGCTTCTAAAAAAACCTGCAAGTACAATTGAAGAATTACAATTTGGTGATGATGTCACTATTTTAGAAAATAATATTACAGATTTTTTAATTGATAATAATGGTAAAGCTATACAATTTGATGTTATTTTCCCATTGCTGCATGGTACAAATGGGGAAGATGGAACTGTTCAAGGTTTACTTGAAGTTCTAAATTTGCCGTATGTAGGAAATGGTGTGTTAGCATCATCAGCTGGCATGGATAAAGTTATTATGAAGCAATTATTTGAAATTGCCGGATTACCACAAGTGCCGTATACGTACTTCATTCGTAGCGACTGGGCTAATGAACAGGAGGCTATCATTGCTCGCTGTGAAGAAAAATTGGATTGGCCGATGTTTGTAAAACCTGCGAACTTGGGATCAAGCGTAGGAATTAACAAGGCAACAAATCGCGATGAATTAGTGAAAGCTATTGAAATAGCCTTACAGTATGACCGTAAAATTGTAGTTGAACAAGGCATTGTTGCTCGTGAGGTCGAATTAGCTGTCTTAGGAAATGACTTTCCAGAAGTTTCTGTGCCTGGTGAAATTAAACCGGTTACAGAGTTTTATGATTATGATTCTAAATATAAAGATGGCTCAACTGCTCTTATTATTCCAGCAGAGCTTCCAGTAAATACTGTATCAGGCTTACAAGATCTAGCAAAACGTGCGTTTAAAGCTATTGATGGAAGCGGTTTAGTTCGTGCGGACTTTTTTGTAACGGCCGATAATAGCATTTATATTAATGAAGTGAATACAATGCCAGGTTTTACACCTGTTAGTATGTATCCACTTCTTTGGCAACATACAAATGTAAGCTATCCAGAGCTTATTGATCGTCTGATTACATTAGCGATTGAGCGTTTCGAAGAAAAACAACAGCTTCACTATAAAAAAGACTGAGTGGGATTATTGTGAAAAAAACATTAAAGCAGTTAGCTACATGGTTAAATGATGAAGTGCCAGCTTTTGGTGACACGGTCGTATCAGGAATTTCCATTGATACGCGAACAATTAAACAAGGTGACCTATTCGTTCCATTTCGTGGTGAAATGGCCAATGGACATAAATTTGTTCTGCAGGCCTTTGAAAAAGGGGCAGGTGCTTCTCTTTGGCAGAAAGATGAACCAAATCCACCACAAGGTGTACCCTTACTCTTTGTAGATGATCCAGAACTAGCTCTACAGCAAATGGCACGTGCCTATCGCAGTGAGCATAAGGCGAAATTTATTGGCATTACTGGTTCAAATGGTAAAACGTCGACGAAAGATATTTTAGCAGGAACGCTTTCGCCATTTTTTAAAGTACAAAAGACAATTGGGAATTTTAATAATGAACTAGGTTTACCGATTACGGTTTTACAGTTAGATGAAGATACTGATGTTGCTGTGCTTGAAATGGGTATGAGTGGTTTTGGAGAGATTGAATTTTTAACGAAGCTTGCTCGTCCGCATATGACCGTGATTACTAATATCGGCGAGGCTCATATGCAAGATCTAGGCTCACGTGCGGGAATCGCTAAAGCCAAATTTGAAATAATTCAAGGAATGCAACCAGATGGAGTGCTATTTTATGATGGAGATGAACCATTGCTTCAAGAGCTAGTTGCGAAAGAGCAGCAGTTAAATGCAGTGGCATTTGGCTTAGAGCATGGTAACCTATTGTATGCAGACAATATTGCAGCAACGACTGATGGTAGTAGCTTTTCTACACATGGTGTGATTGAAGGGGATTTCTTTATTTCAGTTCTCGGGAAGCATCAGGTGAAAAATACATTAGTCGCTATGTTAATTTCTCAAAAGCTAGGTTTAAACGATGACCAAATTTGTGCATCCTTAAAACAAGTAGCTCTAACGGATATGCGCATGCAACAAGTGAATGGATCAAATGGGGCATTGTTTATTAATGATGCATACAATGCCGCACCAACCTCTGTAAAGGCGGCTATTCAATTTGTAGCATCGACAACGATTCGTCCAGAAAAATGGCTTGTGTTAGGTGATATGCTTGAACTTGGCCCAAATGAAAAGCATTTCCATGAAGATTTATCGAAGGATATTCGTGCAGAGGAAATCGCTTATGTATGTTTATTTGGCCCGAGAATGGCTTATTTAAATGAAGTCTTAAAAGAGCGTTTTGATAAGGAACATTTGCTATATGTAGAGGATGATTACACGCCAATTATCGAAAAACTACAGCAAGCTAACGATGAGTCTATCGTTTTACTAAAAGGCTCTCGTGGTATGAAATTAGAAACAATCTTACGTGCATTTACGTCATAAAATGAAACAAGGAATCGGTGGGACATTCTCTCACCGATTCCTTGTTTCATTGACTTAAATGAATTACACATTTAGAGGTGAAAGTAATGTCAGTAGGTGTGTTATGTATACATGGATTTTCAGGCGGACCTTATGAAGTAGAACCTTTTACTACCTATTTACGTACGCATACAAATTGGCTAATTGAAGAACCTACTTTGTCAGGACATGGGGATGAATTACAAATGCGAGGTTTCACCGCTAAGCATTGGTTAATGGATGCCGAGCTCGCTTTTCGTGCTCTTGCAAAAAAGGTAGATGAAGTAATAGTAGTTGGGTTTTCAATGGGTGGCATTATAGCGCTATATCTAGCTAAACGTTATAAAGTGAAAAAGCTCGTGTTACTAAGCGCAGCTGCCAAATATGTTAGTCCGAAGCAACTGGTCGAAGATTTTAAAATGCTTGCCACTGAAGCATACCATCGTAATCTGTCCAATAATGAGCTGTTTTTACGATATCAGCATAAGTTTAACAATGTACCACTATCGTCAACAATAGAATTCATGAAGCTTGTTCGAATGGTGGAGCCGTATTATAAAGATATTAAAATTCCGGTGTATATTGTACAAGGAAAATTAGACGGCATAGTGCCTTATCACACTGCTCAATTTTTATATGATGAATTAGCATCAAACGAAAAAACTTTGTATTTTTCTGATAAAGGGAAGCATCATATATGTTATGATGAAGATTGTTCTGAGTGGTTTTTTTACGTTTTGTCGTTTTTAAAGAGTCTGTGAAGTAGTCAGATTATTACGACTCATGCGTTATCGTTGCATACGTATTAATCCCATGTTAGACTAGTGTAAGCAATGGATACATTTTGTGCGAAGACTCTTCATATTTGGTTGAAGAGTACTTTTTTTTGAACACAACGGTTTTATTCTAAAGTGAATAATTACGACAGAATCGAACCGCTCGGTAAAGACCGGGCTTTCCTTTTCATATAAGAGAGCTCTATGTGACATCATATAGAGAAAATTTTTAAGTAACGGAAACGTTCCACAACAAAGGCTCGAATTTGCCGACAACTTCATCTGAAAATGTAACCATTTGTCAACTTAAAAGCGAAAAAAGGAGATTGAGAAGTTTGACAAATTTTTCAGAATTAAATATTAGCGAATCTACATTACGCTCTGTAAAGCGTATGGGATTTGAAGAAGCAACACCAATCCAAGAAGGTACTATCCGTTTTGCCATTGAAGGTCGCGATGTATTAGGCCAAGCGCAAACAGGTACTGGTAAAACTGCCGCTTTCGGGATTCCACTTATCGAAAAGATCGATCCAAAAAACCCAAATATCCAAGCATTAGTAATTGCTCCAACTCGTGAATTAGCCATTCAAGTTTCTGAAGAGCTTTATAAAATTGGTTATGACAAACGCGTAAAATTATTATCAGTTTACGGTGGTCAAGAAATCGGCCGTCAAATTCGTGCACTGAAAAATAAACCTCAAATTATCGTAGGTACACCTGGTCGTATAATTGACCATATTAATCGTCGTACTTTAAAATTAGAAGATGTTCAAACATTGGTACTTGATGAAGCTGATGAAATGTTAAACATGGGCTTTATCGATGACATTAATTCAATCTTAGAAAATGTGCCTTCTGAACGTCAAACATTATTGTTCTCAGCAACAATGCCACCAGCAATCCGTAAAATTGCTGAGACATTTATGCGTGATCCAGAAATCGTAAAAATTAAGGCTAAAGAATTAACAGTTGATAACATCGATCAATATTTTGTGAAATCTGCTGAGCGTGAAAAATTCGACATTTTATCTCGTTTATTAAACGTTCACCAACCAGAACTTGCAATCATCTTTGGACGTACAAAACGCCGCGTAGATGAACTTGCACAAGCGTTATCAATTCGTGGTTACCTTGCTGAAGGGATTCATGGTGATTTAAGCCAAGCGAAACGTATTTCCGTATTACGTCAATTTAAAGAAAATAAAATTGATATTCTTGTGGCAACAGATGTAGCTGCTCGTGGGCTTGATATTTCTGGTGTAACACATGTTTATAACTTTGATATTCCTCAAGATCCTGAGTCTTATGTTCACCGTATCGGTCGTACTGGTCGTGCAGGTAAATCAGGTCTTGCGGTAACATTTGTAACACCTCGTGAAATGGGTTACTTACGTATTGTAGAAGAAACAACGAAAAAACGTATGACACCACTTCGTCCACCGACAACTGACGAAGCTTTAGTGGGTCAACAACGCCTATCTATGGAGACACTAGAAGGTCTTATTGCGAACAACGACTTAGGTGATTATCGTCCACTTGCGACAGAATTACTTGAAAACCATGATGCAATCGATGTTGTAGCTGCTGCACTTCGTTCATTAACAAAAGAGCCAGATGACTCGCCAGTAACAATTACTGAAGAACGACCATTACCAATGCGTCGTGAGCGTTCTAACAGTCGTGGTGGAGATCGTGGACGTGGCGGTAACCGTAGCTTTAACGGACGTCGAGATGGCGGACGTGGCGGAGATCGTCGTGGAGGAAATGGTGGAAATGGTGGAAATCGTCGAGATGGCGGACGCCGTGATGGAGGTCGCCGTGAAGGTGGACAAGGTCGTTCTCGTGCACCACGTCGTCACGAAGATTAAATTTTTCTTCATCAGAATAATTAAACCTTACAGTCAAAGTGGCTGTAAGGTTTTTTTGTATATAATTGAAACAAAAAGATAACTGATTACGTATACGTAGTTAAAGAAGGAGAGGGAACGACTTTGAGAGCAGAACCAATGCATAAAATTTCTCGGAAAGGTTTAACAGTGTGGCGTTTATATGGTGTATTACAAACGTTATTGTTATTAATTATAGCGGCGTTAGTATGCTACGGTACCTATTATTTTGAATGGCCATCATTTATTTATTTCATTGCAATTACTGTAGTCATACTAAGTGCTATCCTATCTGCTTATCTATTTCCAAAGATAAGATGGGAACGCTGGCGCTATGAGGTTCGTGAAAGTGAGATTGAGGTGCAACACGGTTTATTTGTTGTTAAGCGTACACTCATTCCAATGGTGCGCGTACAGCATGTTGATACGACACAAGGACCGATATTAAAAAGATATGACTTAGGTAATATTTCAATATCCACAGCAGCAACTGTACATACTATTCCTGCACTTGTGATGGACGAGGCAGATGGACTTCGTGCACGTATTTCGGAATTAGCAAGGGTGGCGGAAGATGATGTCTAAGGAAATTAACCGTTTACACCCAGTATCGGCCATTATTACGAGTGCGAAAGCATTAAAAAGCATGATTTTACCTGTTGCCATAATTGTTGTAACTAATGGTTTTAATTTTTCTTTTAATTTTCGTAGTGAACATTTTTTTCAGACGCTTTTTTTGTTCGGTATATGGGGAGTAGGTGCTTTACTTGCACTTGTTAGCGGCATTGTTAAATGGCGTACCTTTGTATATTGGTTTGAAGATGGAGAATTACGTGTAAAGTACGGTTTGTTCGTTAAAAAGAAACGTTATATTCCGTTTGAACGTATTCAAAGCTTAAATTACAATGAAGGTATTTTTCATCGATTATTTGGCTTAGTAAAGGTGCAGGTTGAAACTGCTGGAAGTAAGGATAGAAAGCCTGAGGTAGAGTTGACGGCTATACGTAAGGCAGCAGCAGATGTCATAGAGCTGGAAATGCGTCGTGCAAAGAACCAAGTAAACAAACCGATTAATGATGAGCAGTCACTTTCAATAGTGGAGGAAGTATCAGTTCCAACGATTTATCATATGTCGATACGTGATTTGTTTATATTGGCAACGACTTCGGGTGGAATTGGGGTCGTCCTGTCCGGGCTTGTAGCAATTGTCTCTCAGTTTTCAGATATAATCCCCTATGAGAAAATTTTTCACGAGCTAGCTGATTTTGTGAAAATTGGCGCATTTTTAGTTGCGCTGACAGCGATACTCACCCTAATTGCGGCATGGTTTGTGTCATTTGTTATTACACTGATCAATTATTATGAATATATGGTCCGAATTGAGGATGAAAAGCTTATTATTACAAAAGGGCTACTTGAGAAAAAACGAATTACTTTGCCTTTAAATCGAATTCAGGCTATTCGTATTGTAGAGAATCCGTTGCGTCAATTATTTGGCTTTGCAACAGTTGTTGTTGAGAGTGCCGGAGGTAATGGAGGAGAGGGGAATGATAAAAAAATTACCCTGTTCCCACTTATTCAGAAGCAGGATTGTCTGCCAACGTTAGAGCAGCTTTTTCCAGATATGAATTGGCGTCCAGAATTTATTCATTCACCAAAACGAGCTCGTCCATTTTTTTACCGAATTGATTTTGTGTGGCTCATACCTATAATTGGTGCATGTAGTTATTTCTTATATCCGTATGGGTTGCTTTCGTTGTTTTTAATTCCATTAACGATATTACTTGGTATTTGGCAACATAAAACAGCTGGTTATATGATAGATGGAAAGCAACTAACTATGCAATATCGCATATTCAGTCGAATTACACTCTTTATGGAGAAAAAACGTATACAATCTATTGGGAGTACTCAAACGTATTTCCAAAAAAGAAAAAATGTTATGTCTATAAAAGCAACGGTTATGTCAGGTATGACTGGTATGACAGGCAATGTACCAAGCATAGAGCAGCAAGATGCCGAAAAAATATTATCTTGGTATGAACATTGAATGCTGAAAGTTGGCTAATCCTTACAATTGATTGGAGGATTGGCTTTTTTTGTAAATTTGGCTCATCACCAAAACCTTCACTTTCGGACAAAAAACACTTATTCCTGCCGCTTCACTTTCGCGCATAAAACACCATTTTCCAAGCGCCTCATCAGACGCCCCTAGGAAAGCACCCATTTAGAATGGAAATAACCCCACGTTTTGGTGAAAAGTCTATAATTTTACAAAAATACTGTTTATAATAGAATAAATCAAACAAAAGGGGTGGTAATTTTGTTTAAGTATGATATTAATAAGAACACTCATTTGAAATTGTTGGATTTGAGTGATGTGGATGAATTATTTGCGTTGACAGATCGTTCGAGGGATACTTTGCGAGAGTGGTTACCCTTTGTATATGCTGTCAAAACGGTAGAGGATACGGAGCAATTTGTACGAGATGCGATGCAACAATACGCGGATAATAATGGCATACAAGCGGGGATATATTATGAAGGGAAGCTTGCGGGAGTGATTGGCTATCATCAAGTGAATTGGCAGCATAAATGGACAAGTATTGGATATTGGTTAGGAAACGAATTTGTTGGCAAAGGGTTAGTCACTAATTCTATGAAAGCATTTATTGATTATGCCTTTAGCTATTTAAAGTTAAATCGTATTGAAGTGCGTGTTGCAGTGGGAAATATTCGAAGCCGCACAATCCCAAAAGTGTTAGGCTTTAATGAAGAAGGGCGTTTAAGAGATGCGGAGTGGCTTTATGATCACCATGTAGACCAAGTTGTCTATGGGTTAACAGCAGTTGAGTGGAAAAAAATAAAGACAGCGAAAGAGGATACTGTTGTACTATGAAATAGTTGCAGAAAGTTGAATATAATTCTAGCATAAAAAATAAGAGGAGCAATACGCGATGATAGCTCCTCTTTGTCCCAGTTACTTACCCGCCATCTTTTGTTTACGCCAGCTTAAAATTCTTTTTGGGTGTAAGTAGACGAGGCCAAGAATGAATCCTGCTACTAGACCGCCTAAGTGAGCATAGACATTCACATTCGGCTGAAGAAAAGTCATAATAACACTGATAACGATGATTGGTAAAATAAGTTTACGCAGCATCGGCATTGTGCGGCGTGTATAGTAGACAAGTGCTCCGAAAGCACCGAATATTCCAAAAACGGCCCCACTTGCGCCAAGACTTACATAGCCACTATCATAAAGTAGATAGGTTGCCATGTTGCCTACAATACCGGACACTAAGTAAATTGTAATAAAACGTGCCTTGCCAGCAATTTTTTCAAGCTCCGGTCCGAATAAATACAGTGAAAACATATTAAAGAACACGTGCAAAAAGCCATCATGTAAAAACATTGCAGATAAAATACGCCACCATTCACCGGTTTGTATAAGGAAGTTCGCTTGGACTCCATAATTCCATACATATTTTCCTATGCCAGGTAAAATAGTTAATACATAAAGAATTAAATTAATCGCTATAAATGTTGAAACAACAGGGTAATACTTCGTATATTGCTTAAAATTTTCTGTTCTACTAAACATAGCTCCACCTCAATTTACAATTATTATACATGGCTTTTTAGAAATAGGAAAAGGAGAAGTTCAAATGATTAAAGGAATTGGTCTAGACATTGTAGAAATTGACCGTATCGCTAAAGCAATGAGGAGAACAAATAAGTTTAAAGACCGCATTTTAACTGAAAATGAAAGAGTTTTGTTTGAAGCACATTCAGAAACTCGTAAAATTGAATTTTTGGCTGGACGATTTGCTGCAAAAGAAGCATTTTCAAAGGCATTCGGAACTGGTATTGGCGAAGAATGTAAGCTTCATGATATTGAAATTTTAAGAGGGGAAGCTGGTAATCCCGTTCTATATTTCAAAGGAGAGCTTGTAAATGGATTTGTAAGTATAACACACTCTAAGCAATACGCAGCAGCGCAAGTAATATTATTACAATAAATAATGATAAACACAGCTTTCGCCATATAAAACATTAAAAAGGCTCATCACCAAAAGCTGTGGATAACAGTTGTTAAAACGTTTTCCGACTAAACGCCCCCAGGAAAGCGCCAAGTCGGAACGGAAATCAACCACATGTTAGGGTGATGAGCTATTAAAGAGTAAATAAATTTCTAAGTAAAGATAAATATATTGCCTTTCTTCAAATGACATAACTGACAAATACGGTTCATATATTGTCGTAGTGGATTTGAAAGAAGAAAGGGTGAAAGCGTGAGCAACCGTATAGTTAAATGGCTCGTCTTATTTTGTACGATATTACTTCTGTCGGCATGTGGTACAGCCTCTCAGGAAAAAGTGTTGAAGAAAGTTAATGGTAAATGGGCAGACACAAATGGTTATGAGTTGAACGCTACGATGGAGATTAAATCAGGTGGAGAGCCGAGAAAATATGATGTAACAGTTTGGCATACGAAGCCTGATTTCTATCGAGTAGAAGTGGTGGAAAGTGGGAAAGATGTTTCACAAATGATAGTGCGAAATGCAGATGGAGTTTTTGTAGTCACACCTACGTTAAACAAAATGTATAAATTCCAAAGTGATTGGCCAAAGAAAAATAGTCAGGCTTATTTAATAGGCGCACTAGCAGAAGATTTAGCTGAAGATAAAAATTTAGTCATGAAAGAGGAGGACAAAGCATATATATTTGAAGCGGCTACTAGAAATAGCTATAAAAATAGTATGCCTCATCAAGTGATAACAGTTGATAAGAAAACAATGCTCCCAACTTCCGTAGTAATTATGAATGATGTAAAAGAAGAGCAAATCCGTATCACATTTAAAAATATTAAATTAGGTGTCCAACACGCAGCTAAAGAGTATGCGGTTGAGCAATTTACGGAAACAGATGAAACAAAAGGTGAACAAGCTGCCCCACCTGCAAAAGATAGCAAAGACAGCAAAGAGAACAAAGAGAGCACAGAGAATAAAGATGGCGAAGACGGCAAAGAGAACAAAGAGAGCACAGACAACAAAGACGACAAAGATGAAAAAGAAGGAAAAGAAGCAGTAGGTGCAGAAATCGAGTATAAAGAGTTCCAGACACACTACCCTGTTGTAAATTGGGCGAAGATGGCAGAGGAGAAAGTCATTCGAGAGGATGGAATGGAACGTGTCATCTTAACATTCGATGGTGATAAGGCATTTACGGTAATGCAACAACCAACTACGAAAGAGACTGCTATGTTACCAGTATCATCTCCTGGTGATCCGGTAGATTTAGGCTTTACAATTGGGGCTATTACAGATACATCTATTAGCTGGGAAAAGGATGGCGTCGCATTCTTTGTAGCGTCAAATAAATTGACTCGTGAAGAAATGGTGGAAGTTGCTACTACTATGACGATAAGTAGTATGAAGTAATGTTATGTTTTTCTAGCTACAGCTTTCTATATAAAGAAAGCTGTAGCTTGTTAAGTAAAATAGTACAGTTTTGATTAAAATTAACACTGTTTAGAAAGTGTTAAGTCATATATTATATGGTAGAAGTTATGTGAAAGAAAAGTCTAAAATAGAACAACTTATGTACAGTAGTAGAAAAAAGGCAATTTAGGCAATACATAATGTTTTAATAAAAAATAAAGAGGGTATTCTAATGAAGACACAGCAGTATTTTAGACCGACCAAAGCAATTGTGAACTTACAAGCAATCCAACAAAACGTAAAAAATTTGAAAAAGCTACTTAGACCTAATGTTCAAATTATTGCTGTCGTAAAGGCAAATGCATACGGTCATGGAGATGTAGCTGTTGCTAAAGCGGCACTTGATGCTGGCGCAACAATGCTGGCCGTGGCAACACCCGACGAAGCATTACATATTCGAGCACATTTTGAAGAACCAGACATACTAATATTGGGTGCCTCTCCAGTTTCGTTTGTACCATATGCTGCCCAGCAGCGCATAATTCTTACGGCATTTTCAAGTGAATGGGTACAACAAGCGGCTCCGTTCATAGCTGATGAAGCAAATCCTTTACGACTACATATAAAAGTAGATAGCGGAATGGGCAGAATTGGCGTTCGTTCAGAGCAAGAGTTATTGGATCTTTATCAAACAATACAGAATACAGTGAATATGGAGCTAGATGGGATATTCACTCATTTTGCAACTGCAGATGAGGAAGATACATCATACTTCAATAGACAGGTACATTTTTTTGAAAAATGTGTAACTGTATTGCCTGAAAAGCCTAGACTTGTCCATGCATCAAACACGGCTACATCCTTAGTGAAAGATGCGCATTTACAATTTGACGCCGTCAGATATGGTATTTCAATGTATGGATTATCACCATCTCCCCATGTAGAAGGTATTTTACCATTCCTATTACAGCCAGCGTTTTCACTCGTGAGTGAGCTAGTACATGTAAAACAATTACAAGCAGGTGACTCAGTTGGCTATGGAGCTACATTTGTGGCCCCTGCTGATATGTGGGTGGGGACAATACCAGTAGGCTATGCTGATGGAGTCATTCGCAAATTAGGTGGACAAGAAGTATTAATTGATGGACAAAGAATGCCGATTGTAGGACGAATTTGTATGGACCAATGTATGGTTGCCTTGCCAAAAGCATATGCTATAGGTGAGAAAGTAACACTCATTGGTCGTCAAGGACAGGATGTTATTTCAATGAATGAATGGGCAGCGAAGCTTGAAACCATTAATTATGAAGTACCATGCATTATTACAGCAAGAGTTCCTAGATTATACATTGATCTTTAGCCTCATCCGAGAAGAAGTTATTTCTCTACAGAGGAAAAGAATTTTGTATAAGCGGTCTTAAATAGCTACTATACCAAAGCTAACTAAAGAACTTGGTGAATAAACTACTACTGGAGAAAATATTAATTTATTGAAACGCTGAGCATTCACAATTGGTGACATATTACAAGGTGAATGAATCGGCATATACCTTCGACAACCAACATAATTTTACAACTTGGACTTTAAATTGTCAGATATTTTGTCATTTCGTGTCTTTTCAACAATATCTTTCAATGGTAGAATGGGTAGTAATGAAAAGTGGATGGTTCCGTTGGAGGTGCTTACTGTGTACGAGAAAAAGTTAAGAGAAGCTACAATTGCTGTTCAAGACAGACTATTTCTACAAACAAAGGAAGTAATTGAAAGTGAATCTTTTGCGCGTATTTTGTCGCGCAAAGTTTTAATGCAGGAGCAACCAAATCAAATACGGGAAGCTATGATGAAAGGATATGTTGAAATGTCTCATATTAATCTGACCATTGCAAGTGAATGCTTGCATGCAGAATATGAAGCACAACATACGGTGGAGCGTCTCGTTAGCGGGGGATGACACTTTGAATGTAAAACGTGGTGACGTTTTTTTTGCAGATTTATCGCCGGTAGTTGGGTCCGAGCAAGGGGGCACAAGGCCGGTGCTGATTATTCAAAATGATATTGGCAATCGATTTAGTCCGACTGTCATCATCGCAGCTATTACTGCACAGATTCAAAAAGCAAAGTTACCGACGCACGTTGAAATCAATGCTGAAAAGTATGGTTTTGAACGTGACTCGGTTATTCTGCTCGAGCAAGTGCGGACGATTGATAAATCAAGATTAACAGATCGTATTACGCAACTTGATCATGCTGTGATGGAAAAAGTTGATGGCGCATTGATGATTAGTTTAGGGCTTGTTAAATTTTGATATACATATGTGTATAGAGGCATCGGGATGATTTTTCATCTCGATGCTTTTTTGTATTGTACCCTCAAATACTTCATTACCATAAATTGAAATCACTATTCAAAAATGGTATTAATAGATTTAAGATATACTCAAGATCTATTCTTAAAATAGATTTTTGAAAAAAATATCGAGGGGTTTAAGAAAATATACTTAGAATTTTATAAGAATCCAACTAAAACCTGTTCTTGATTTAAAAAGTATTGTTGGTATGAAAGCATCCTCCTGGAGTGGAATGTGTAATCAAGTACACATTTTGGTGAGAGCCTTTTAGAAGATAAATAAATTAAGTATTTAGTCAAGCAGGTCGAAGAAAAGTGTAAGAGTATAACTCCGAAAGGAATTGGGGGGACAGCGGTGACAACTAGGTCTTCGGTTGAAATTATTACTGAGTGGGATATAGTAGCAGCAAGACAACTGGGGCGTGACGAAGCAAAGGCACTTGGATTTGGCACTGTTGATCAGGCTCGAATCACCACAGCTATTAGTGAGCTAGCTCGAAATATATATTTATATGCAAGGATAGGTGTCATTGAAATTGAAAGAGTTGAGACGGACACTGAAAAGAAAATAGTTGTTATTGCAACTGATCAAGGCCCGGGAATAAAAGATGTTCGGAAAGTGATGGAGGATGGCTACTCCACTTCAGGAGGGCTCGGTGCAGGTATACCAGGCATTAACCGATTGATGGACAGTATAGTTATTCAATCGGTTATCGGAGAAGGTACGACGATAAGGGCTGAAAAACGGTTGCGTTAGGATGTGAAAATGTTGAAACAATTAGAATCTCAATATAAGAAGATTTTGTCGGATTACATGGTCAATCAAACTGAAAAGAATTTGTATATCGCTCAAAATTTCACTCGTCAATTAATCCAAAAAAACATTTCACCTGAGGATGTTGTAAGTATTCATAAAAACGCAGTTGAGAAGATCTTTCCAGATAGAATGGATGAAGAACATCCCGCATATGATTTTCTTATCGAAGTAATGGTGCTTTATGGAATGGCACATAGAGAGCATCAAAGCCTCTTACAAATACAAGCAGAGTATGAAATGGAAATGAAAATTGCTACAAACATTCAAAAAACATTACTTAAAACCGTCGTTCCACAACTATCAAGTATTGATATAGGAATGATATCGATTCCGATCCGCAAGATGAATGGAGATTATGTGCATTTTTTACATGATCGAGAGAATTATTTAAGTGTAGCTGTGACAGACGTTGTCGGTAAAGGCGTTCCGGCTGCATTATGCATGTCAATGGTGAAGTATGGCCTTGAAATGATTGAATATGCTTATAAAGATCCTTCGCATGTATTAGAGGTCATCAATCGAGTAATTGAAAAAGGTGTAGACGACAGTATGTTTGTTTCCATGTTTTACGGTTGCTTGGATATACAAAATAGTATTTTTTCATATGCTTCTGCAGGTCATGAGCCACCGCTACATTATAGTGCTAAACATAATGAATTTTTTCCTTTGGAAGCAAAAGGATTATTATTAGGTGTGTTGTCTGAAACAAAATACTCGTATAATGAAATTCTTTTAGAAGATAAAGACATCGTAATAATGATGACAGATGGTGTTACTGAGTTCAGATCGAGGGATGAATTGAATTCACGAGAGATCATTACGTCATTGATAAAGGAGAACAAGCATGTATCAGCTCAGCAGTTATGTAATCTTCTTTATAAGCAAATTGAAAAAATACAGGATTTTAAACTATCAGATGATTTTACAGTAGTTATTATAAAAAAATAGATATTTAGGTTTAAGTTTTTGCAATTACGGGAAAAGAAGAACAGTCTAACAAATATGGTGGAGGTGTACTGTATGGACGTGGCAATACATTTTAAAGAACTTGATAATAAATTATATGGATTTATTGAAGGCGAAATAGATACTTTTACTGCTTCAGGTCTAAGAGAGGAATTAGAGGCGGTGAAAATTAAGGAAGGATTAGAAATAGAGCTTAATTTATCTAAAGTTAATTATATGGATAGTACAGGGCTAGGTATTTTTGTAGCCTTTTATAAAAGAGCATTACGTGAAAATGGTAAAGTAAAGCTTGTTGGTTTATCGAATAGATTGCAAAGATTATTTGAAATTACTGGTTTAAGCGACTTAATGGATATTGAAACTGATAAAAAGGTGGAATTAAGAAAATGAAGGAATTTGATTATATAGAAATAAGGGTTCCTGCAAAACCGCAATTTGTCAGTGTGATTCGGTTAACGGTTTCTGGCTTAGCTAGTCGTATTGGTTTTAATTATGATGATATTGAGGACTTAAAAATCGCAGCGAGTGAGGCGGTGACGAATGTTGTACATCATGCGTATAAGGATGATGAAGAAGGCGAGATCGTCATTGGTTGCGCTTTGTATGAAAATAAAATAGAAATGATGATTGCAGATTACGGCAATAGTTTCAATTTTGAGGAGATAAAGTCGAAAATTGGTCCGTATCATCCTGAAGAAAGTATCGCGGGGCTACGCGAAGGTGGTTTAGGACTTTATTTAATGGAAACTTTGATGGATGAGGTGATGATAAATAACGATGGTGGCGTAACTGTTTTCATGACAAAGTATGTCGCTAGAGAGCAGGTGAAAAAAAATGTCGAAAGAATCACTACATAAATCTTCATCCAAGGAAGACATACTAAGGTGGATTGCGTTGTACCAGTCGACGGAGGATGATGAAGCTCAAACAAATTTAGTGATTCATTATCGATATTTAGTGGAGTCTATTGCACGTAAATATTCGAATGGTACATCTAGTTATGATGATATTACTCAAGTAGGTATGCTGGGGTTGCTAGGTGCAATAAGACGTTTTGACCCTAATTTTGGTCGAAGCTTTGAAGCGTTTGCTGTACCAACGATTGTTGGAGAAATTAAGCGCTTTTTACGTGATAAAACTTGGGATGTTCACGTACCAAGACGGATAAAAGAGTTAGGACCGCGTATTAAAGCAACTGTAGAAGCACTGACAATTGAGTTGCAGCGTTCTCCATCTATTAAGGAAATCGCGGATCAATTAGAAGTGGAAGAGGAAGAAGTTTTAGAGGCAATGGAGATGAGTCGTAGTTATCATGCTCTTTCTATGGATCATTCAATAGAGTCAGAGTCTGACGGTAGCACAGTAACGCTATTTGATATTACGGGTAAAGAAGATGACGGCTATGAAATGACCAACAAAAGAATACTTGTTTCTGATGCAATGAGTGTTTTAAATGAGAGAGAAAAACAAATAATTCAGCTTACATATTTAGAGCAACTCACTCAAAAAGAAGTTGGAGAACGATTAGGAATTTCTCAAATGCATGTATCTAGAATGCAAAGGAAGGCAATAAAGAAATTACAGGAAGCTGTCCTAACAAGCGGTGGGGTTTCGCTCTAAAATTTTTTTGGGGAGAGGGGCTGACCTGAAAATAATGATATTGGAGGACTCCTGTTGTTGTCGCAGATACAAGTAATAGCATGAGCCGAGTAGGAAGTGTTAGCGAAAAAAAGCCTCTTCATAATTAAATGAAATAGTTTACTCTTCCGTGAGGGTAGACTATTTTTTTGCATTTTTAGTAAAGTGTAATGGTAAAATGAAAAGAAAAAAGGTAGTGATGATGTGGAACAAAAGCAAATGCTACAGCTTATTGCAAAGGATGTAGCTATCAAGCCAGGTCAAGCCGAGGCTGTTATCAAATTATTAGAAGAAGGAAACACCGTGCCATTCATCGCACGTTATCGAAAAGAAGCTACTGGATCCCTTGATGAGGTACAGATTAAAGCTGTAGAGGATCGTTATCACTACATACAGCAGCTTGAGCAACGCAAAGAAGAGGTTATACGATTAATTCAGGAACAAGATAAACTAACACCAGAACTAGAACAAGCTATTCAAGCGGCAACTGTATTACAACGTGTAGAGGATTTATATCGACCTTATAAACAAAAACGCCGAACAAAGGCGACGATAGCGAAAGAAAAAGGATTAGAACCTCTTGCAGATCTTCTATTAGAGTATCGTAGTGATGCTTTAGAACAGTTAGCAATGGCTTTTGTAGATGAAGAGAAAGTTGCTAACGTAGAGGATGCATTAGTTGGGGCGCGAGATATTTTAGCAGAGCGCTTTGCTGATGACGCGGCAATCCGTGAAAAAATTCGTACGTATTCCCGGAAAGATGGAGTACTCGTAACAAGTGTAAAAAACGCAGAGTCAGACGAAAAAAACGTTTTCGAAATGTATTACGAATATGAAGAGCCTGTAAATCGTATTGTCCCTCACCGTATTTTAGCTGTAAATCGTGGTGAGAAAGAAGAAATCTTAAAAGTGGCGATTCATGTACCGATAGATCGAGTATTGATGATTATGTGGAAGGAATGGATTCCTGCTACAGGCTCCTCTCCAGCCATTGCTGAAGTAAAGCTAGCGATAGAGGATTCGTACAAGCGTCTAATTCAGCCTTCTATAGAACGAGAGTTACGAAATGAACTTACAGAAAAGGCAGAGGCGCAGGCTATCCACATTTTCTCTGAGAATTTACGTAATCTTTTATTACAGCCCCCAATGAAAGGGAAGTATGTATTAGGTGTTGATCCAGCGTACCGTACAGGCTGTAAGTTAGCTGTTGTAGATGAAACAGGGAAAATGCTAGAGGTTACAGCCATTTATCCACACCCTCCAAAACCAGATGTAGCAAAATCTAAAGCAATTGTGAAAAATATTTTAGCAAAATATCCAATAACTATAATAGCTATTGGTAATGGTACTGCCTCACGAGAAACAGAACAATTTATTGTAGATGTATTGAATGACCTTGAAACTGATGTAGCCTATGTTATTGTCAATGAAGCGGGGGCATCTGTTTATTCAGCATCTGATATAGCGCGTGCAGAGTTTCCGGATTTACAGGTAGAACAGCGTAGTGCCGTTTCTATTGCACGTCGTTTGCAAGATCCGTTGTCGGAGTTAGTGAAAATTGAGCCAAAAGCAGTTGGGGTAGGTCAGTATCAGCATGATGTCTCTCAAAAGAAATTGACTGAGTCCTTAACATTTATAGTAGAAACAGCTGTTAACCAAGTTGGTGTTGATGTGAATACAGCCTCAGCTTCACTATTACAATATGTTTCCGGATTATCGAAAACAGTTGCGGAGAATATTGTGAAGGTTCGAGAGGAAAATGGACAATTTACTACACGTGCTCAACTCAAGAAAATCCCAAGACTTGGTGCCAAAACGTATGAACAAGCAATTGGTTTCTTACGTGTTCCAGAAGCAAAAAATGCATTCGATGCTACGGGCATTCACCCTGAAAGCTATAGTGTCGCAGAGCAGATTTTAGAGGTTGCACAAATTGATAAAAAAGAGATAGGGACGCAGAAGGCAGAGGAAGCCATTGCAAAACTAGATGAAGAAAAATTAAGTGGAATTTTAGATGTTGGGGTTGTCACAATACAGGATATTGTGGATACATTAATGAAACCGAGCCGCGATCCACGTGATGCATTCCCTCAGCCTCTGTTGAAAACAGATGTATTAAAGATGGAAGATTTACAAGTTGGGATGGAATTGCAAGGTACAGTGAGAAACGTAGTTGATTTCGGAGCATTTGTAGACATTGGAGTGAAGCAGGATGGGCTTGTGCACATTTCAAAATTACAAAAAAGACGTATTAAACATCCATTAGAGGTTGTAGCGCTCGGTGACATTGTGACGGTTTGGGTAGAACAAATAGATGTCAGTAAAGGACGCATTTCATTAACAATGCTTCCTCCTAAAGATCAAACTATCGAAGCGTAATCAATTTCGCCTTGGCGTAATTGTAGCTGACGCTTCGCTTTCGCTACAAAAAACATTTGCTGAATGAAGATCTTTAATCAGTGGGAGTTTTCTTCATCCCTACTGATTATTAGACTTCACCAATCGGGCTTTTACGGGCAGTTAACTCCCACCTAACTTCTTTGCTTTCGCTGAATTTTGAGATGGGAGTCTTGCACCTGATGCTTCGCTTTCAGTACAGATAAATTACTGCCCGTTAATGCGGGATAAATTAGTACCACACTGTCTATACTACACAGTGTGGTATTCTTGTTGTAGAGGTGATATAGATATGAACAACGAGGAACTACAAAATCTTGTTAGTCGAATATCATTAGAAAGTTTCCAGAAGCCATTTATGCATCAGGCATTTTTTAATTCAAGGTTACGATCAACAGGTGGACGTTATTTATTACAATCGCATAATATTGAAATTAATCCAAAAGCATATGAATTGTATGGTATTAGAGAAGTAGAGGGGATAGTTCGACACGAATTATGTCATTATCATTTACATTTGGAAGGTAAGGGGTATCAACATCGAGACAAAGATTTTCGAGAGTTATTAATAAAAGTGAATGCACCTCGTTTTTGCTCAGTATTACAAACCCCGAAGACTTCTCAAAAAAAACAACGTCGTCTTTATACATATACATGTGTAAAATGCCAACAATTATATGTAAGAAAAATTAGAATGAATGTGGAGAAATACTGCTGTAGCAAATGTTTAGGACGTTTGAAACTAGTGGAATAAAAAAACTTAATAAAAAGGGTTGACGTTTACTGAAGATGTCCCTATAATAGTAAAAGTCGACAAGAAAACGACGACAAAACATATGGATTATTCCGAAGTAGCTCAGTTGGTAGTAGCACCTGACTGTTAATCAGGTTGTCGCAGGTTCGAGTCCTGCCTTCGGAGCCATGGCCCCTTGGTCAAGTGGTTAAGACACCGCCCTTTCACGGCGGTAACACGGGTTCGAATCCCGTAGGGGTCATTTCATTAATTTTATTTATGAAAACATAGTAACATTGGTCCCGTGGTGTAGCGGTTAACATGCCTGCCTGTCACGCAGGAGATCGCCGGTTCGATCCCGGTCGGGACCGCCACTTATTGGGGTATAGCCAAGCGGTAAGGCAACGGATTTTGATTCCGTCATGCCTAGGTTCGAATCCTAGTACCCCAGCCATTCAATTCTTAATTTGAGCCATTAGCTCAGTTGGTAGAGCATCTGACTTTTAATCAGAGGGTCGAAGGTTCGAGTCCTTCATGGCTCATCTCTTTAAGAAAAAAAGTTGACTTTTATGATTATTATAGTATAATAAAAAAGTTACTAATTGAATGCGGTCGTGGCGGAATGGCAGACGCGCTAGGTTGAGGGCCTAGTGGGGGCAACCCCGTGGAGGTTCAAGTCCTCTCGGCCGCACCAAGTCAATTCTCAAAAATATATGCGCCCGTAGCTCAATTGGATAGAGCGTCTGACTACGGATCAGAAGGTTGTGGGTTCGACTCCTGCCGGGCGCGCCAAATAAATATTATTATATCGCGGGTGTAGTTTAATGGTAAAACCTCAGCCTTCCAAGCTGATGTCGTGAGTTCGATTCTCATCACCCGCTCCAAAAAAACTTTTGAAAACTTGTTGACATTCAAACCTTCGTGTTGTATGATATAAAAGTTGTCACTACAAGATGATGATATGAACCTTGAAAACTGAACAAGCAAAACGTAATCAATAAAGTTTCTAGTAGCTAACCTTGAGTTAGTGAACGAAACAAATTTTGGACATCAAACATGATGCCAGCAAAACAATTTGAGCTAATCAAATTTCTTTTATGGAGAGTTTGATCCTGGCTCAGGACGAACGCTGGCGGCGTGCCTAATACATGCAAGTCGAGCGAACAGAGA